>NZ_PGVA01000025.1 GCF_002860125.1 Bacillus canaveralius | reverse complement strand
GACACTTACTCGGGTTGGACTTTCACCAACTAGCAATTAACGGCTTGCTGGGCACGCATAAATCAAAAAAGGCAGAAACCCTCACTAAATGTAAGAATTTCTGCCTTTTTGTTTAAAGGGACTTTTTCAGTGGCCTCGAAAACTCCAAGCCTTTTAAATAATTTCATCCGCCAGGAGCACTGCCTTCGGTGTCCTGCCAAATGTCGCTGTATTCCAGGTAGTTTCCACGTAGACTTCGGCAATCTCTGTGTATGGGCTGCCATATTTCTCGGCCCATTCAAGTGCAACTACCGTTTCATACAAATAAGCCAGCTTTTTCATGAGCGGCTTAGCCTCCAGTTCCTGAGTCATCCGGTCGGATGAAGCATAAACCTGGAGCTCCCCGGTAATTTCATGCAGCTTTTCCTCTGCGAATATGACTAGCTCCGTTTGCTTGATGGCGCTTACGCGGCTACGCATCTCTTCGATAAATAATTGGTGAATCGAAAACTTATTGACGAGACGAATGAGCTCATGGGCCAAAATATTGGCGGTGCCTTCCCACACGGTCAGTACTTGGGCATCGCGCAAAAGTCTTGGCGTGACGAAATCCTCGATATAGCCGTTTCCGCCATGCATTTCTATCGATTCATGGGCGAAATGAATCGCCGTTTCCGCTGTTTCCTTTTTCAATATCGCAATGTACAGGCGATGTAGCAACACTTCAGCGTCACTTGCCGTACCGGATGTCACCTTGTCATAAAGTGCGATCAAGTCAAATACAGCGGCAACTTCAACCTGCAGCTTGGCCTGCAGCTTCGATAGGGTCTGTTTGACCATTGGGTATTTCAGCAGGCTGTTTCCAAATGCATGACGGGCACTGGCATACTGTTTTGCCTCGTGATAGGCCCGTTTCATGATGCCGATGGATGCGACCGCGTTGCAGATTCTTGATAGATTCAGTGCCTCCATCATGTAATAGAATCCCCTCGTCTCGTCGCCGACAACATAGGCCTTCGCCCCGTCGAACTCCACTTCACCGGACGGAACAGCCCGCACGCCAAGCTTATCTTTAAGGCGCCGGATGCGGAGCCCATTCAGTTTTCCGTCTTCACCCTTCCAAGGGACAGCGAACAGTGTCAAGCCCTTCGTTCCTTCCGGGGCACCTTCCCGTCTGGCCAGCACCATCGCCACACCGCACCGGCCGGCATTCGAAGCAAAGTACTTTTCACCATACAGCCGGTAATCCTCACCGTCCTTCACTGCCTTGACAACATTGGCGCCGACATCGGAGCCTCCCTGCCGTTCGGTCAGAAAGGTTGCCCCTTCATATAACTCGACATCGCCTGTTGCACAAACATGCGGCAAAAATCTTTTCTTTAACTCGTCACTTGCATAGTGATCGAGCAGATAGGCTGTTGCCATCGTCAGGGTGACCGGACAATAGAAGCCGGGGTCCGTCTGGGATACAAGATAACCTAATGCATAGCTATATACATAATTGCCTGTCGCGCCGAGCTCAGGGATCTCCTTATGAACATACCCGACCATGCCAGTTCCGTATGACTCGACTGCTGTTTTCTCATAGCCTTCATTCACCCATACTTCCGACACTTCTTCGCCGTATTTGTCATAGCGATTGAGCACCGGCTGGCCTTCACGGTCGGTGTGTTTCGCCCGCAGATCGATTTCATTCGCGCATTTTTGCCCGTATTGTGTCAAATGCCCGACAGCATACTCATAAAACTCTGCTGGCAGATGCTGCTTAAGGATTTTCAGAAGCGTTTCATCCCCTGCGAAAAAATTATCGGCGTATAGACTCTTTGCCACCGGCTCTTTTAATACTTTCATTGCTGCACCACCTTATTTTTCAAGGCTGTCTTCAGTATTTTTCCGGAGGCATTCCTCGGCAGCATTTCCACCTGCTCAAATTCGCGCGGAATTTTGAATTTGGTAAGATACTTGCTTAAGAACAGCTTTAATTCTTCGGCATGAATCGGATCGGCAGCGGCAAAAAATGCGGTGACCGTTTCTCCCCACTCCGGATGTGGCACACCAATCACGGCTGCCTCACGGATGCCGGAGAATTTAACAATCGCATCTTCAATTTCTTTTGGATAAATGTTCACACCGCCTGAAATGATGACATCTTTTTTGCGGTCGACAATCCATAGATAGCCATCTTCATCCCGGCGGGCGAGATCTCCAGTCCTGAGCCATTCCCCGAAAAATGTAGCCTTGGTTAGTTCATCGTTTTTATAATAGCCCACCATATTTCCTTCACCGGACAGAACGATTTCACCGACCTCCCCAACCGCGACATCATTGCCGTTTTCATCGACGATGCGCAGCTCCGTATGAAGCGGCGCCCGTTTGCCGATACTCCCGGTCTTCTCGCCATGCTCTTCCGCATGCAAAATCGAACCGCTCGGCCCCGCTTCCGTCAGACCGTAAACACAGGTTAGCCTGTCTGTCTGAAAAGCTTTCGAAACAAGATCGACCTGTTCGGCCGATAATGGTGCACCGCCATACACCCACCATTTCATCGAGGACAGATCATATTTATCGATATCCGGATGCCCAGCCGTCAGTAAATAGGCAACAGGCGCACCGAAAAAATGAGTAGGCTTCGATTCTGAAACCGTTTTCAAAAATAAATCCGGTGTAAATGTTGGCGTCAGGACATGCGTGGACCCGACCACCATGCCTGCCATCAAAAACAGATGAAGCGGTGCGGAATGGGTCAGCGGCATCATGAGAAGCAGTCTGCTCTCCGGTTTCACTTCCAATTCGACGGCAATCATTTGGGCGACTGTAAGGATATTGCGGTAGCTAAATAGAACCCCCTTCGGATCGCCAGTAGTCCCGGATGTATATAAAATTGTTGAAAGATCATCTTCTTTAAGAGTGCATTTGATTTCAGCACTAGGAGCATTTTTCATCAACGCTTCCATGCTCCGCCAGTCACCAATCTGCTCTCCTGTTTTGATTTTTACATCGACCTGCGTGATCTCCTCGATGACAGGGAAGATCATGGCATGGGCAATCAGGCATTTCGCTCCGGAATGGTTGATGACAAACTGAACTTCATCCAGCGCGAATTTGGCGTTGACCGGAACAACAATCGCACCGATTCTCTGTACAGCAAAATAACTGATGACAAACTCAGGTGTATTCGGCATATATAGGCATACGCGGTCTCTCAGCCCGATTCCCTCCGCTGTCAGGGCATATGCCAACTGATTAACCTGTTCATTAAGCTCTGCATACGTGTAATTTCCCTGCGGGCTGATGATCGCTTCCGTCTTTGGGTACTTACGGGCATTGCGAGCCAATAAAGTGGAACTATTCATTGCTCTCCTCCTCCAGCTTAATCAATCTCTTTGAAAACTCTTCCCTCAATTGCAATAACTCTGCTTTCATCTCTGTCAGCTCGGCAATTTTCATATCGATTTCCTGAAGGCGCTGATCTCCAAAACGGATCGTTCTCTCCAGCTGGGCCTTCCCCGTGCGGTCGTAATCAAAAAGCAAAACCATCTCTTTGATTTCCTCCAAGGAGAACCCATACCGCTTCCCGCGAAAAATCAACCTCAGTTTAGCTAGCTCCTTTTTGGAAAAAACGCGATGGTTGCCTTCTGTGCGCTGTGAACTGAGAAGTCCTAGTTCTTCGTAATAACGGATTGTCCTTGCGGAAACACCGAACTGTGCAGCTACCTCTGTGATTGTTTTCAGCCTTATCACCACCCCCAGCATGTAAACCCATTATACAATTGACGTTAACGTTAATTTCAATGGTTTTTATAAAAATCTGAAATATCATAAGTGTTCTGTTCTAAAAACAATGTAAATAGCAGAAAAAGAGCAGGTTTGACCTCATCCCTACTATACCCTGTTTCCTATTCAGTTCATTTGATAATTGTCCTATATCACTCACCATAAGATGTTTAGATTTGTGATTAACTATGTCTTTATATTCAGACAAACTATACCATCTTTACGTTACATAATAGGTTTTTGAAACAAAAAAAAGAAGGACTTGTAATAGCCCCATTCAAAATCTACGAAATGATATTAAACTGCTTAGGTTTCCTCCAAAACTTTTTCCAACAATAAAACGTCAATTTCCTCTAAAGAAGAGATCGTAAAATCAGCGATAGATAAGTCCATAGGAATCTGTTTATGTTTAATTCCTATCTTTTTCATTCCTGCCCGGTCAGCAGCTGTTAATCCATTTAAGGAATCTTCAACAACGATACACTTTCTAGGTTCCATTCCTAATTTAGCCGCGGTGTGAAGGAAAATCTCGGGATTTGGCTTGCTTTCATTAAACTCTTCTCCACTAACTACGAACTGAAAAAATCCATGCAGATCACATTGATCTATCACGTTATTAATTCGGTCCCTATCTGACGATGAAGCCAGTGCAGCAGGTACACCCTCTCTTTTCAGAGTTTCCAATAGCGGTCGTACTCCCGGGCTTAAGATTTCATCAAAACGGACTTCTTTCGAGTTAAAAAAATCTTTTTGGTATTTTATAAGCTCATCTAAGGGCTGCGTCACATTACAAAATTGTTTTATTAATGCCCATTTGCGATTGGCACTGCCGCCAATAAACTGTGATTGAATTACATCGGGAACTATAATGTTTAACTTTTGAAACAACTCTTTATTTAGTGTCTTAAATACGGGTTCGCTATCTACAATGACACCGTCCATATCAAATATAACTGCAAATGAGCTCACTTATTGGTAATCCTCCTTTAAAAGAAAAAGGAGCTATCAAATGAAAGCCCCTTTTCTCTTTAATCCACGTTCCATTCCATGCTTACTAACTGTTCAATTTTTTCTACTTCGGTTCTTCTAGTTTCTTTATTAACTAACGAAGTGTATAAATGGGGAATTACCGTCTCAGCCCCATTTTCAAGACAAGTTTGGACAATTCGATATACGTTATTAACATCAATTCCACCTGTTGGTTCAAAAATCTTCAAACCAGCCTGGGTAGCAGCCTTTACCATTGCTGCTACCTCATCCAATCTCTCATCTCCGTTAATTGGATAGAACTTTACTGAGTGTACACCGATTTCCGCGAGCATCGTAGCTGCCATTTCGCAGGAAACCTTTTCTTTGTATTCGCAGCTGTTTGGTCCTGTAGAAATTATTACTTCCCCAGGTGTTCCGGATGGTTCAATTAATGCATTCATGATCGTGTTAGAAAAATTCAGCTGTGAAATTCGCCCCAGCGTATATCCAGCCGCGGGAAAAACTTGATTAATATGTTCAGGGTGGGTCTTGGCTGAAACATCGGCTACCTTTTTCCACATCGCAGGGTCACCTGCTCCCAAGCCTACTGAAACAGGAATGTTGTTACTTTTGAAAAATTCAACTTGTTCAATAGCAGCTTCGTCATTGGGATAATTTTTCACCATTATGCCTACTAAAACACGATCTCCGGCTACATCAACCAGCTCTTTTGCATTATTGACATCCTTTGCTAATATATTAAAAATAACTCTATGTTTCATGTAAGCTGCTCCTCTTTCAGTATGCTCTTAATTGTACTTGCAATAATTTCTTCCTGTCCCTTAAGTAGAGGGCGGGGATCCACAGCTAAGATGCCTATATTGACATAATGATGGCGCAAGTAAATCGCCGGATTACCGGTTTCCAGACGGTGAAGCAGCTGTTCTGCCGTCGCCCCTGCCAAATCCGCATCAACTTCGATTTGTGCCCGATAAATTGCTCTGCCGGCTTCATCCTGCTTTATGGTGCATTTCAGGCCTTTGACTTCCTCCAGGGCTTGGCATAGCTTTGTCATCCGTTCAATTTGTTCTTCAGCATTGTCTTCTTTAAATGGATATTGCTTTAATGCAGTAATGAGGCCGGCCACCCCTTCTTTTCCGATTTTCATTGGGCGTCCAATTCCTTTATATTGCTTTCGGCAAACTTCCATCCATTCTTTTTTTCCACAGATAAAGCCGGACGTTGGTCCTTCTAGGGCCTTTCCGCCGCTGTAGATCACAATGTCAGCACCCATTTTTATATACTTCTGGAAGTCTTCCTCAGCTGCTGCATCAATAATAAACGGGATATTGTGGTTTTTAGCGATTTCCATCATCGTTTTGATGGGCTGCATTCCTTTTTGAACCGCGTGATGAGACTTAACATAGAACAAAGCAGCCGTTTTATCTGTAATGGCCTCCTCAATATGGTCGGCCTCCACTTTATTGGCGCTTCCTACTTCAACCACTTTTCCGCCCCCAACCCGGATCATTTGTCCAATGGTTGCACCAAAGTGGACTTGCTGGCCCTTTTGAATGATGATTTCATTCTTTAGCCCCTCGGAATCTGGCATTCTCTCAATCAAGGTTAAATTATTACCTGTAATGACGGACGCAACTGTAATGGCAATCCCTGCAGCTGCCCCGCAGGTGGGGCAACCGTCTTCAGCTCCTGTGTATTCAGCAATGACCTGTCCTGCGTATTTCATCATCTCATCTATATCCACATAATCCTGAGATGCCTGCTTTATAGCCTCCGCCACTTCGTCACTAACAGCAGATGCTCCTAATGCCGTCATTTTTCCACTGGCATTAATGACCTTGCGTAATCCAAATGATTCAAAAACACTCATTTTTTTCACACCTATTCTAAAGAGATTGGGAAGATTGCTCCAAAGATCATGGCCCCTAAGATCGCTCCGCCCGCAACAGGTTTTTTCCAGACATAGAATATGGCTGCACCAATAATTGATCCGATTCCAATTGGGATGGATGCACTTGCTGCTGAAATGACTATAAGAGGTCCCAGGAAACGGCCGGAGGTATTACCCGCACCCATCATAATGTCTGCTCCAAACGTTGAATTAGATTGATTTACCGTGAACTTTCGAATTCCAATAATGACATACCCCACAATTACTCCAAGCAGGGCTCCTGTAATTAATGCAAGAATAAAATTTTCAAGTGGAGCAGTAATCCCTGCTGCCAGCAATATGGCAGGGACTCCAATACCAATACCTGTTTGCAGCGAACCGCCAATGTCGAGAATCCCTACCAGTGAACCCTCTAAAATTCGGGCAAACAGGAAACTTGCTCCAAATGCAGCCGCAGCTCCATAGCCTGCCCCTTGTAATCCTGCTTCTAGCATTGCAACGATCGCAACATCATTAAAAGCACCGATTTTATAAACATAGTACATATGTGTCCCGGCAAAGATTCCTGATGATAAAAGAGCGACAAAAATCGGGAAGGACCAGTCCGCATACCAAAAGTTTTTGTTCATATCAATTTCTGCCTTTTTATTTATCTCATGTTCCATAATGCGAGCAGTTTGTGAGCTCATTTACTTCACCTCTAATCCTAATAATCTATGCAAGTCTTTCAGCCATTCTGGCGTATTAATATACATACTTTCTAATAGCTTTACATCGAATCCGCGGAAAAATGCACTTAATACAAATAGTAGAATAACAGAAGTAATCAATGTTTTCGTGACTTTATTCCATCCACTGTCATCCACGCCTTTACCTATTAAAATCCCTAATACAACACCAGGAACTGCATTCCCCATGATCAGATGAGCAGCACCTCCAAAAATCGTTCCCCAAAAACCGGATCGTTTTCCAGCATCCAATGCTGCAAGCCAGAAGATGACAGGCATTACCGGATTAATTAATAGATTGGCGGCAGGTACAAGTACTTTAACAGCAATAGCCTGCAAAGATTCAGGAATTGCGGATGCTGTAAGGTTTAAGAAAGCAACTACAATAATTCCGATGATAGCACCGGCAATACCCATTTTTTTAGGATTATGCAGGGTATCTTCAGGACGTCTTCCTTTGCGCATAAGAACGGATGCCGCCCAATTCGGGATGATCCGGTGGTCCACATCCTGTGTGAAAGCACCGGCACCAACAGAAGATGCCCATGCATTAAAGAAGAATCCAAGTCCGAAAGAAAAATGGGATGCAGCATCCCCGGCGCAAGCATTCAACTCCCCTAAAGTACGGAATGCCCCCATCCCCTGCACTTTCGGTGCGTGAAACATTCTGGCAGCCCCCGCTCCAACTCCTATACCTACAAGAGCACCGATAATGATCGATTTTATAGCTATTTCCAATACCTCCATGTTCCCCCTCCTATTTCTCTGTCATTTGTTGTTTTCTCAAAATACCATTTACCACTCCACCAGGTTCATCTATTCGCTTAAATTCAATGTCATTTATGTTTAATAATGTACATTGAACTGTGACGTCTAATACCACTTTGTAGGTCTGTCTTTTTCTCGGGAAGAAAAAGAGCATAAACCGTTCTATATAACTCTGTTCAATTGCTTTGACTACCTCTATCCCTAACGGTTCGATGCGAATCATCATGACCTTATGTTCGTCCAGGACTTTTTTTTGTATTTGTCCGAGGGCGAAATTGACGGCATGCTCTTTAGTCTTACCGGTTCCTTGCACTCTGACTTTTTGCTGAATCACTTTTTCCATGGTAGCTACACTCTAGCCTTCATATATGCTTCGGTGATGCGCTTTCCTAATTCCTCAACATCCATGAATCCGAACCCCAACACGCGTTTCCCTTCTTTTACGGCTGTAACACCCTCATCGATGGAACGCATTCCGTAATGGGCAGGATATCCATATTTTGTTTGTGCAGTAATCGCTCCTGCACCGCCACTGCCGCAAAAGGAAATCCCCAAGTCCGCATTTTCCTCTTTCATGATATCTCCAAGGCGCATATCTGCACCAACGCCATTAATCACAATCGCCTTTCCGCCTGCTGCTTCTACCCCTTTAGCTACATTTTGCCCTTTGCCTAAACGATCTCCGATTACCACAACAACTTGAGTCATAGCCATTCTTCCTCCTAATTGTTCATTTTTGCTGCTTCAAAATGTATCGAAAGTAAGTATTTCTCATTTTCATCTAAGTCTGAAAAAATCTCACAGACCTGTTTTGCCAAATCAATGGAATCGTCAGAAACATCCTTAAAAAGCAATGGATCTACCTGCTCAATCGATTCTCTGTGTTTGGAACGGTATACCATCCCTGAAATATGGGATAACAAAGACAATAATTGTGATTCTGTCATCTTGATGTTTTTTTGTAACATGAGCTGCTCTGTGAATTGCATCACTTCTTTACATAATTTCGGTTCCTCGCTTTTTTCATAAAGCTCTTGCGTTCTTAATTCCATCGTCCTTCTTGAATGCCACCTTTCCAGTCTTTAAGGTCATATATGGAGTAAGAATTTGATGGCATATCAATTCGTCACCTTCCGAATCAGCTAGAAGAGATTCCCCCTCTTCCAGGCCAAAGATTGTCACATCCGCTCTTGTGCCAAGCGTAAATGTCCCTTGTTCAGTTAATAGAAGAGTATCTGCAGCCCGCTTTGTAACGGCTTCCACCACCTCGGTTAATGAATACCCGAGCGCAAGTAACTTCGACATGGTAACCATGAGACTTCCAACAGGATAAGAGAAATTCTTCCTGTAGATATCTGTGCTAATTGTAAAAGCCATATCATATTTTTCCTTAAACCTTCTCATCGTTTTATAGCTAAAACTCGAGGTACCATGGCCAATATCAAATCGGACACCTCTTCCAATAGCGCTTGAAGCTTCTGGAATCAATTCTCCCTCCTCATTTAAAACTCCATGTTTTTTCCCATGAAATGCATGTGTAACAATATCCCCCTTTTTAAGAAGTGGGAATATCTCCTGTAAGTATGGAGGTGGATTTCCAATATGAACCATGATCGGTTTATGTAAATGGTCTGCAATGTTTCTTGCATGTTTTAGAGGCTGAATCCCACTTTCCTTTACAACAGATCCGCTCATTCGGGCTTTTAATCCAACGATATTTTTCTCTCTTTTGAAGATTTGCTCGGCTTCCTCAAGAGTCATCAAATCACGCAAGTTCGCAAGTTCTGAAAGTCCATGACATAGCCCCTTTCGGGAAATATTTATCAACGTCAAGATCTCAGTTTTGCTTGAGTTGATAATCTCTTCCTTGAGCAAACTGTAATTGTCAAAACCAGAACTGCCTGCATCCACGATGGTTGTGACTCCTTGTTCTACTCCTACTGTATCCGGTTCAATGCCCAATTCTGTGTAATCCTTAAAGATATGAGCATGTAAATCAATAAATCCCGGAGAAACATAATAGCCAGATGCATTGATGTACTGAATCTCTTTGCGATCCTGTGTCTGCACCTGTTGAATAGACGCAAATTTTCCGTTTAGAATGCCGATATCCATTTTTGTAATTGTTAAGGCTTCTGGGTCAATGACAAAGCCATCTTGAATGATTACTGCTTCATTCATACATTCACTTCCATTTTTTTAAGTATTGTAATAGAGTAAGAACTTCTGCATCATGGACATGCAAGTCTTTATCTTTCAAAATACTTCGGACCTTAATCATTATTTCCTCATCACTGTCTAATACCGGATGGTTGGTGTGGAAATACTGATCATATTGCTTATCAAAATAATACCGGTGAACCATTAAGAACACATGCATCTGAAAAGCATTTTTCCAATTTTCTTGTGATTCAATTGGAAAAGCTTCTAGCAATGCCTGGGCTACTTCAAAGCCCTTTAAAATAATCTCCTGGCTGATGGTTTCCGTATCATCGTGGCTGGACTGAAACTCCCGCTTCTCAATAAGATGATTGATTTCGTCTGCTTCCGCCCCAATGAGCGACTTCATTTGTTCTCTGATCGCCTCAATATCACGTTTTCCCGGAAGCGGTTCTACGACTACAACAGGGATACTTGTTTCAATAGGGAAAACGCTTACAATCATATCCACCTTTTCCTGTTCGCATATCTCTTCTACTTCAAGAAGGGAACAATAAGCGACAATATCCACTGCTGGAATTTCTTTTTCAACCCGGTTCTTTATCAGGCGGGCTACTCCTCTTCCTGTTGAGCATACATAAAGAACCCTTACGTTCCGCTTTGGCTTAAATGTACATTCATAAGATACCAGAAAGTGAAGAACGATTAAGGAGATGAAAGAATCCTGGGCAAGCAAATTATGCTGTTTTATATAACGACGACACGCCTCTTGAACGTTTTTAAAAAGCTCGGGATTGTTTCTTTTAATCTCGTCCTCGATCGGATTAATTTCTTTTAAATAAAGGGACCCGTTGTGGAACCTTAACGACAAGTGGGCAAGCAGATTGCTGTAAAGATTTGGATCTTTTTTATAATCTATTCCCTCAATATTGCTGACGTATTGGATGATTTTTCCTGTTACATCTACAGCATCCACCGGTTCGGTTTCTTTCTCGAGACTGCCTGTTACATAGAGAAATTCCTCTTCCAATAATGGCAGCTGCTGATCTGCCAGAACCTTTTCCATAACAGAAGCCACATAGTAAGATCCATCATCCTTGAGCTCAGATTGATCTAGAATACGATAGCTGCTGATGGTATGGCCCATATTTAGCCTAACAACCGAAAAAGTAATGCGAAACAGTATCTTCAGCAAATCGGAGAGACGAATTAACGGAGCCAATGAAGGATTATACAACTCCCTCATTTGGTTCTCAATTGCTATATAGACATCCTTTAATTTATCTTCGATAGGGAGGCCAGCATCCACTTCACGGTCTTTCTTTGTGATACGAGTCGTCATTTTATAAATCTCATAATCATCTAGCACGCTATAAATCACGTATTCAAACATCAACCGTATTTGAAGCTCTTCCCCTAATAGTCTGTATCCTGTCCTTTGTTTGCGTTCAAGAATCAACCCCCACGAGCAAAGAATTTCTTCCACATTATTCAAATCGCTCAAGATGGTATTCCTGCTAACTTCCAATGAATCAGACAGTTCGGCAGCAGTAATATACTCATTGCTTAATATCAACGTCAGGATAATTTTCCTTATGCGAACCGACTGGTCTGGATAAATATTGGAGCGTTCAAACTGAGAAAGGATTGTCCGCAAATTCATTCGGTCATGATCGCTGCACTCAATCCAAATCCCTTTATTTGTTTGTGAATGCAGTTCTTGCTCCTGAGCTTTAAACCACTCTCTTACAATTTCCAAATCATACTTAATCGTTCGTGTACTAACCCCATATTCCTCTGATAAATCCTTAATCCTTAATGGAGATTTAGCTATTAATAACTTGTTTGCCAGCTGAAAGGTTCTTGTCGTTAACATATCCTCACCGCTCTACTAGTAGTTGTTGCGTATAATCGATTATGACTTTAATTATAAAAAAAGGTTCCGCTACCGAACAGACAAAATTACTTCACCATTATTAGTGAAATTGAATTCATCAGAATTTTCTAAACACTGTAAGGCATTGCGATGAACATTATAAAATCACGGGATTGGGCAATGTTTATACTTTAAAGATGTAAATGTCCTAATAACTCTACACTTTGGCGCATACCAGGAAGAAATTCGCCAAGGATTGCGAAATTGGCAGTACTGTTTTTGAAAAGCATAAGGAAAGAAACAGGAGAGGCGCTAAGCACCTCTCCTCATTCCCTTTCTGCTATGCAGTTTCTTCCGGCTTTATCAATTCAAGCTGAACCGGTTCATTTAAAATCTTCTGAACCAAAGTATTATCTATAATTTCTTTATACCTTGAATTAAGCTGTTCCTTAAGTCTAAATAGTCTTTGCTGTGCTGTACGCACTAACTGACCATAGGTAACTACCTCGACTCTTCCCCTTTCTGGTTCTCCAACCTTTCGAACTTTACTGTTACCTAATCGAGAATCAACCTTATGAGCAACTACGTAAGCATTAATATATGGCGTTCCATCTAAGTAACCACTATTAAGTAGATCATCCACATAATTAGTGGCCTGATTAAACTCATCTCTTCCTATTGAAAACCCACCGCGTTTCAATTCAATGATAAGGACTCTTTTCATTATGGAAAGATGACTACTTTCTTCAAAATCCTCTGAACATACGGCAGATATTGTTGAATCTTCTATTATTATAATATCTGGTCTATTGCGGGCATTATAGAAAGCATCCTTTTTTACCGTTTTCCCAAATAGTTGTTGCATTGCATTAGTTAATGAAATATTTGAGGTATAAAGTGGTGAATCAAATTCCGGTCCAAATAACCACTTAGCCTGAACAACTAAGGGATGGAGAGTTTTTAGTTCATCTACATCTGAATCTGCTGAAAATCTTTCTAACGCCTCAATAACAAGTAATCGTTTATCGATTTCATTAAGCACAGCTAGAGCATCCTTGACAGTCCAGTCATCCAACAAAACATTTAAACCATCTAAATCTTCATCGGATAATAAAGAAAGTTTTTGTAATAAGCTTGCACCACTTCTTGATTTTTCAAGAAGAATAACCGCCTTTACAGCAGCAGATAAATACTCAGGTTGTATTGTTGGTTGTCTTTCCGTTAACTCTTCTACAAATTCTGATATTTCTACTCTACCTAGTGTATGTAACTGAGATAATTCAGAAAGGTGTTCAATTATTACCGTACGCTTAGTCTCATTAATACGTTCTTTCATTGCTGTGCGATAAAAAGAATCTATATAGCTCGCAACAGCTGTATAGATATTATCCATAAGTGGTGATTTCTTAAACGATGACCAATCAGGTAGGACTTCATTATACAAATCATCAGTTTTTACTACTATTGTGTGCCTTTTTGCAAAACTGGTACGACCATCTGCTAAAGATCGTTCCCCTAGATACCAACTTGGTTCTCCTACTAATCTATTTCCTACTCAAAATGCTACTCCATGCTGACGTATGGTTTTTGCTGATTTAGTCGAATCAACTACATAGATATCAAGTTTTACATTATTAACGGTTATTCGTTCATTATCAATTAATCCTTTATGCTCGGTTAAGGATATAGATTTTCCATTAACAAATACACTAAATTGTGGATCATGAAGAAATCGAGCAGAAAGTATGTCTCTTATGGACTCAGAATTTGGTAAATTTCTTTCTACTTTTGCACATATTTTTGTTCCATGATCACTACCGACTGATATTTCTTCTTGTATTAATTTAAATGGTTGATTACCACTAGAAGCTGAAACCTCAAATTTAGAAACTTTTCCATCCCTTCGTGTTTCGACAATATACTGATTTGCAAAGCAAAGCATCCCATGCCTTCCAACACCATTTCTCCCAAAAACACGGCGATAACCCATCTTACTGTCCGGTGGAAACTCAACCTGTTCTCCTTGATGTTTTAGCCGATTATATCCAAGTGTCATCCATCTTTTACGAAATTGTTCAGGGCTTAACCCTGTACCATTATCTTTAACTGTTATCTCTTCAAATATTTCATCTGGTATAGTTATTTCAACTTTTGTTGCGCCTGCGTCCCAAGCATTAGCAACTAGTTCAGTCAATGCTATGTCCGGTGAATTTGCCAAGTCCCCCAATGTACGAATTAAGTAATCCTCTTCAAAAAATGAACCTTGTATTAATTGATTATTTTCCATATTGTCCTCCTTTCCCAGCAAGTTTATCCTTAACTACTACTTAATAATTCTAATAATATCTAACAGTTAAAAGATTTGCATAAAAAAATAAAAATATAAAAGAATAAATCTACAGAGTAATCCATTTAGATTTCGTGTACGCTATAACTTCATGGTTTTTCGAAGAAAGTATACAGTATTTACTATTTTTCTTAAGTAGTAACCCGTGTTCATTTAAGGTTCCCTTTCCAATCTTACAATTTGATTCCCCCTGCTTTTTATGGGCACGCCGAATGAAAGGGTCAAATGGTTCATCCTCCTGCGTGGAACTACGTTTGCCCTCTAGGGAGCTTCTTTCAGAAAACAGGTCATGCAGCTCAGGTCACGATCCTTCCCGGAATGGTGCTGGATCTGCGTGACCGTCTTTCTTCCCTTGGTCAGGATAATTCCATGCATGATGGAAACAACGTGATTGAACTCGGGTTTTGACAGGGAAAGACAAGGGAAACAATGAACTTGATGATAGCTGAATAGAAGGTTACCATGACCTTAAGACATCTCCTTTTTTCTAGGAATTTGGGTAGTGTGGTAACTTTCCAATTCCATGAATAAAGGGATGTCATTCTTGTTTTTATAAGGTTTTCAAATGTAGACAAAACTAGACAATCATTACGACAAGTTTTTTGCAAGACTCAAGTAAATAATTGTTTTTTGTGATTTTCAAGTTCTTTCTCTGAATAATAAGTGAATACCACTGTGGGCAATTGGCATTAACCATTGAATTAATTCTTTTAAAACAAGGAATATCAATCTCAGATAATGAATGTCCTAAAATATCCAAGGCTTATATAATACTAGATATAATCGCTTTCTAATTCAACATAATCTATAAATTCTTTATCCTCTAATAAATAGGTTATATTACTTTGTATCAATATATTTGTACTGCTGCTCTCTGAAATCATGCCATCACCGGGATCTCCTTTTTCATATGTCGGATCGACTGTTTCAATACTAAAACTCACATTAATTTCAATATCAAAGGATACTAGCATAGCGTTTTCTTCAATGTCTAGAGAAACTTCATTTAAATTTATGCTATAGTTCTCAATATACCCATCACTACCCCAACCACTAAAAAATTCACCCTCAAATTCTGAATTCATAAGCATATCGTCAACGGTGGTTGGAAGGTAATCATTTCTCTCAAAAAACAGTGTTAATTCATCCTTTAACAATTGTTCATCATACTCAAAGTTATCAATAAAATAGTCTCTTAAATTGTCTTCTTCGCTTTCTAAAAATGCTGATAACGAATTATAATATGATAAATTTTGTACATCTTCAGCTAAATCCTCGTGGATACGGTTTTGATCTTTATTAGCAAAATCCTTATGATTATTTGATATAAATGCAATATTATCGGGTTCATTTTCATTACAATATTCCACTATACTTTCCCATATAATAGCGTCTTGAAAAGAGACTTTATTTTCATCAAATGGCTTTTTGTTATTAAAGTATTTGAATGATATTTTTTCCGTAATATCGTTTGATGTAGGGAAATCAATAATTTTTATGTCATTTTCTTCAATTGTTTTATCCAAGAAATTCTTATATTTTGCAGCAATCTTATCAGCTTTTAAATTTTCAAAATCGATTATCTCTGAAGCCTCTAGCTTTATCAAATCACTTTTTGTACTCTTAACCTTCTTAACAAGTGGCCTAATTTCATCTCTATACTTTTTTAGGATTTCATGATAATTGAAATTTGTAATGGAAAGATCAACTGGTTCATGTCGAGTATATTTGAGTAACTTTTTCATATCAGAAGATTTGAAAAAGAAGTCATTAAAAATTATATTGGTATCCAAAATTATTAAATAAGACATAAACAATCTCCTTATTTTAAGAATAAATCCGTTCTTAACTTCGACAAGAATAGCTATTTTTCCTTTGTTACCTTGTCAATAATTAATGGAGTATAGCTATTAGGAATGAAGATTATATATATTATTCCATCCTTTTCCCTTCTATTCAAAATTCTTTAATATTACGTGAATTACCTATCTTGTCTCTAGTGTTTTTAAGTAGTTCATATGCCGACTCCGGTAACATTTGAAACTGTTCAGGCCCTATTATATGTGTAATCACTTTTGTTAACTCTTTGTTTTTGTTCATTCCGACCAATATGCAATAGGTTGGCTCATCTTCATATAGAACTCTCTCCATTAAAAACCGCTTGCGTTGAACTACATCTTTAAATAATTTATTGGATGCTTGCAGTAGGAATATTGTAATAACAGGTAACTCACTGATCCTATCTTCTTTTTTATAGTTGAATGCCATATATGGGGTTAATATTGCTTGACGACTTTTAAATTCTAAAAGTTTCTTACTTCTTGATGAAAGAAACTCGCTAAGGTTATCTCTTGAATATGAGTCTAATAAAAGAAAGTATCTAGCAGCTCGTATACATAAATGATCCTTTGTGCTATCTAATAATTTAATTAGTTGTTCAAACATGAAATCCATCTCTTGTCTGGGTTTTGGTGCAGGCCCAAACAATATATCATAGAAACTTTCCCCTTCACCATCATTAAGGTCAGTATTGATTTTTCTCGCCATGTAGGCATCAATTTCATCTCTATGACTAGCAATAAATATCTCTTCTATATCTTCTTCCTTAGCAATCTCACTAATGCGCGTACAATAGTCATTATATGCAAAATACATCCCTATATGGTCCAGCTCATCATTAAGCTTTATATAAGGATTCTTAGTGGCATGACTCCTCTGATATAGATAATTTAAGAACAAACTAGGAGAATCAAATAGTTCAGGGTATACTCGCAAATCGTTAACGGAAACACACCAAACAGGAAGGTCACTATTTTGAATGAATTCTGTCTTTTCAATTTGGGAAGCTATTTCGTTAAAATCATCTAAAGTAACGCAGCAAGCTTGTATAAATTTAATATTCTCAATAGAAGTAGTAAATTTATAACGCTTTTTACTCTCTTTATGATAAATATCTATCTTCCCTGTCCTCTTGTACTCTTCAAAAAATCGAAGGGATTGTTCATATGGATTTTTAGCTAAATCATTTAATGATTTTTTGTAAGCTTCTTCATCAGAAAAGGGTGAAACGGGTGATAATGCTCCGCCCTTCACTTCTATAATAATCATTACATCATCAAATAGAATAATACCATCACACTCGCACCATTCGTTTTTTCCATTTGCACCAACTGGAGCTTTGTAAAAGACACTTTTAAACATTTGGGATGCAGGTAAGATGGTTTTAAATAATTTGAAAGGTAATGCCTCTGATAAATCCTTTTGGATGTCATTAATCCTATTTGAAATACTCCCTTTTTTCCTACGCATAGCTCTTAGAACTGTTCTATAAAAGTTATCAATTAAATTATCAATGGAAAAACAGTAATATTTATCTCCAACACCAATGAAGGGCTTATATTTTATCGGAGTCTCCTTTAACATTACTTGTAGGTCATTTTCGTAAAAGTCTTTGCATTCGCCTTGTTGAAGTGATAATTCCTGAATAAACTCTATAGGCCATCCTGTAATACGTTCAACATTAAAGTATTCAGCTATATTTAATAACACTTCGTCTGATATTTCTTCTGGTGAAGCACCACTATTTATCAAAGCTTCCACAAATCCCATAGTGCGTAAGTGTTTGCTAATTGCTAAAAGGCCTTCTACCGCTTCAATGCTTGTTATACCGAAGATTTCTTCCAAAAGATCCGTATAGGGAGACAACATATCTGTAAAATGCTCTTTTTCGAAAAACGGGTACAATGTTCCAGAAACGTTCATTTGCATTCCTTGAGAATACTTAATTAACTCATCCTTTGGTGCCATGTTTACATAAATACTTGCAGCAGTAAATAGTTTATCCAGTTCTTCCAAATATCCAGTTATTTCATTTTTATTTAAACATCCAGTCCCTTGATTTATATCATTGGTTACAATAAGACTTTGTGTGAAGTCTAGCAATTTGTTCTCATAAGGCTTAACATTACCATAAACCGATGCCTCTATGTCCCCAAAATGGTTAAAAAACTTTTGTCCATGCAATTGAATCATAGTCATTATCGGATTGCCTTTAGAAATTGTACTTCGAATCTTTGTGAGGCTTTCCTCTATGTTTTTCTCCAACTCTATTATTTCAATAAAAGGAAACACATCCAATGACTCATTTTCCTCCTTCATTTTCTAACACTCCCTTTTCAATTATAAATTCTTCTTCAGCTGGTTTTTTTCAGGCTCTAACTCTTTCAAGTTTATTCACCTGCTTCCAAATTCTTTAGATATTGAATCATTATTTTACAGACACCTCTGCAAATTATTCCCAACTGAAATTACTTTTACATTACAGATTATGTATCATTAATATTATACAGAATATTTCCAACAAATTACACATTTAAGAACAAATGTTCTGAAAATTGTTTATAATATCATGATAATTGCATTCTAAATAGAGCGGTGAACTATGGAAAAGAAATAATGGTTACTCTGTTGAGACCTTAATAATCAGAATTATTCATGAGAGAACTATTCTAACTTAGAAACCAGTCCCAACCGAAAAAACCCTATTTTATAAAGATTTATAACAATGAAAGAAGCTGTAAGTTCACAGGAATCAGTTTTTTTGTATTGCGGCACATATTCGAGGGCAATGCCACATTTAAAAGTACAGGGAGAATAGTCTTTGAAGAAAATGCAATCATGGACACGGTTGCTGAACTACAAAGAATTTGGCTGGTCGGATCCAGAAGACATCTTGATTTCCTGTTTATGCTAAATTTAATTTATCCGGATTAATATATAAAAGGACACCTCAATTAATATAATTCAGGTGTCTCTTCAAAGTTATATAATGTTTTTAAGCCCCAGTAATCTCTTCTGCATTTTTATTTATCTCATCAATAACCCCAGTAATTCGTCTTGCATCATCCATGTTATCTTTGAAAAGCTCAACGATGCTGCCAACCGTTTTAAAAGGCTCTTGCTGCAACACTTTCTTGTCGAGAGTTCCGTTTTTCACAACATAGTCTACAATCAATTTTACGAAACGGATTTGAGTAACGTTTAATCGTTCTTCAGAAAGAAATTCGGAAAAGGCAGCATTGGCGGCTTGCGGATCGAGACCAACAATTTGACGAACAAGTTTTGTTATTGGGGTCTCCCCAAAGTCCTTTTCGTAATCTTCTTTTGTTCCGAGTTCTTTCCATAAAATATTTTCAAGCGTGTCGACATCTTGGGCGGTCAATGGCTTATTGTGGTTCAGTTTAAAGATGGCCATTTGATCTTTATGTTGGATAAGATAATGATGCACTTTTTTCTTATAGCTTTGTAAGTCATTGACCTGGAACATCGGACCGCTTTCTTTTACTTCAAGTACTTCATCTTGGAAGTTCGTGTAGTAGATTTTTTGTGTTTCTTTTTCAATAAACTTGATTAGATCCCTTAGTGCTTCACGGACAGAATCCAGTTGAAATATATCGGCACTATCCCAAAATTCTTCAGTAAGCACTTTATCGATAACAGGCTTTTGTTCCATCACTTGGGGAATTGTGCCTAATTTCAATAATGCCTCAGCTGTTTTAATTACGCTGCGAATCGGTTTCGTTGCATTTTTCGTCTGCAGCTTTGCCAGTTCAATTGTATACATCACTAAATCAAACCGCTTGGCGAATTCATCATCATTCATTGGAACAATGATTGGGGAAATATGCTCTTTAATTTCATTTGTATCAAGTACAGATAGTGCATTCCAATTGTTTTTGTTCTTAAACTTCTCAACATATTGAAGATGCTGCTTAACACGGAAATTTTCATTATCAAGCGCCAGGACATCTCTTGTTATATCGTCCACCAATTTATTGCGATGGTTTATATATTCTTCAGTCTGATAGTCCATTGCCTGTAGTTCTCGAATAATATCGACTTTGGCATTAAACAGTTTTTCTGTTAAACTCTTGCCAACCTGGCCTTCCATGCCCTTTGGATTTGCTCTGAAAAATTCGAAGTTACCACAATAATCGAATATTAAGAAATGAGTTTTATCCTCACCAATACCCAATAAATCAGGGCATAGTCTTGTTCCCCGGCCAATCATTTGCCAAAACTTCGACTTCGAGCGCACCTTTTTAAAGAATACAAGATTAACTACTTCCGGAATATCAACGCCTGTATCCAGCATATCTACAGATATCGCAATTTGCGGAAGTCTTTTCACTTCGGAAAAATCATCAATAAGAGTTTGATAGTAATTCACACTATAATCAATTACTTGGGCGAAATCACCTTTGTACTCAGGGAACAAAACGTCAAAACGCTGTACAATTCTTTCTGCGTGATTATGATTTTTCGCAAAAATAATTGTCTTTCCCAGCTTATCTCCGCCTTCAACATGGATCCCTTTTTCCATTAGATTTTTCAATACCGTATCAATTGTATGATCATTAAATAACCATTCATTCAACGCGGAACTTTCAATGTCTTCTAGTACTTCCTCATCATCAAAGGTTTCCTCGAATCTTTCCTTTTCTTCATCAGTTAAATCGTCGTAGTGGATACCTTCTTCTAAAAACTTCATTTTCGTTTCTATGGTCCGGTAGTCAACTAAATACTCATCTTTAACAGCTTGATCCAATTCATAGGCAAACGTTGGCACGCCGTTTTCAAGATCAAATACCTCATAGGTATTTTTATCGATTTCATCCTTCGGCGTAGCGGTTAAACCAAGCAAAATTCCATCGAAATAGTCAAAAATGCTGCGATATTTTTTATAAATGCTTCGGTGTGATTCATCAATGATAATGAGATCAAAATGACCGACAGTAAATAACTTCTTGCCGTCTTTGCGCTTCGCCTCATCAATTGCATTCATCATTGTCGGATAAGTTGAAAAGACCATTCTGCTTTCTTCCGGGTTATCCTTATTATCCAAAAGATTACAGAGTGTTAAACCTGGCAATAGGGTATTAAAATTCTTATACGCTTGATTTAGCAATGTTTTACGGTCAGCTAAAAATAAAACATTTTTAACCCAGTTATGGCGAGCCAACACATCAACTATGGAAATGGCAGTTCTAGTTTTGCCACTTCCAGTAGCCATTACTAGCAGTGCTTTTCTTTGATTCCGTGATAAAGCATCACTAACTGCTAAAATCGCTTCTTTTTGATAATAGCGATTGCTAATCGAATCATTAATTTGAATATCTTGTAAAGGACGCTTCATCTCGCGGCGGTCCATTAACAAGCTTAATTCTTCTTTATTATAGAAGCCTGCAACTTTTCTTGGAGGATATGGATCATGCCATATATAGGTTTCAAAGCCATTTGTATAAAAAATAACTGGTTGTGTACCTGTCATTTTTTGAATGCAGTCAGCATATAGCTTTGCTTGTCGCCGGCCGATTTTCGGATCTTTGGAAGTTCTTTTTGCCTCTACAACAGCAAGAGGCTTGCCGTTATCGCCGAATAGAACATAGTCTACAAAGCCTGTTCCAGCAATATTGGGCATCCCCTCAACAGGGTATTCACGAATAATGTCTTTATTAAACTCCCAGCCTGCCAGCTTTAAGTCCAAATCTATATATTTGAGGCGTGTTTCAAACTCGTTTAACTCATCAACATGGAAGTCATAGTCTTTCGTATTGTGTTCCCGTTTCTTCGTCACTTTTTTGCGGAGATGTTCATTTTCTTTCATGACTTCTTCGAGCTTTTTGTCTTTCGAGCTTAATTGTTCATATAAATCTTTTAGCTCTTCAGGACGCACTCGTTTCTCTTCGCCAAATTGAAGGTGCGATTCATCAAAATCTCCAGCAGTAAATTCATCTGAATAACAGTAATCAATCCATGAAATAAATTGATGCAAATGGTGCAATGAGAGCACCGCTTCATCACGGGTAATTAGCGCATTGGTATGCACCGCCACATTTCCCAGCTTTACAATATACTTCATAAGAGGCAATAAATCTTCATCGATAATAGCCAGGAAATTAGCGTCATGAATTAAGCTTGAGAGATTATCTTGATAGGGAATCTTCACTGCACTATCATAACTATATACCCATTTAACTGCCAGTTCCAGCGCGCGACGAGACTGGATCGCACTGACAGCTGGACTCACAACTAGAGCCTTTTCTGCTTCAAAACAGGCATTAGCAAAATTTCTGTATTGATTTTTATCTTTTAGGAAGCTAAAGTTTGACATTGATCGCCCCTCCTTTTGTTTAAAAGTTAAAACTTTATCTTAGCTAAATAATTCTCCTTTGAAAGCTTTTTGCAACAGGGCATTATACATATTCTCTAGCTCGACAAGGCTTGACTGCATTAATGACTTCTGTTTTTCTATGTGTTGTACTATACTTGCAAAGTTATTTTGTAAATAATGTGGTGGTGAAATAATGGGTAACTTTTCTATTTGTTGTTTTGTGATAGCTTCTCTTGTTGCTCCACCGCTAGTAGCTATTTGCCATAAATGTTTTTGGTAAAATTCATTTGTAAACAAATAATTCAAAAAAATATAGCTAACCATATCATCTTTAACCCTAATAATAGATACATGCTGATTGACCCTTGCTGGTAATATATCATTAGGAACAATACAGCTTCTAGCTACAGAAGCTCCAGTAATATTTAATAAAACATCATTTTTATAAACCTCAACACCGTTTAATTTTCCTGCTTGCTCTTCGTCTATAAAAGCTAAATCTTTATAATTAAACCTATTGTTGTAAACGTTCATACTACGGATTAAACTGATACCATCAACTTTATAACTAGCATTACCTCCTATAGGTGTTGCTCCTGAACCAATTTTTTTAGTGACATCCTTACATGATGATATATTCCATTCTTTAGGATTAGAGATTGGATCCCCGAACATCTCCAAAAACACACTTTGAATTAATTGACCTAATGTTTCGATTTGGATTTTACGTTTCTCTATTAGTTCAAATACCGAATCAAGTATTTTAACGATCCTATGTTGTACTTTGATACTCGGTAACTTTATCTCTGATTTATTGAGGTAATTATCTAACTTTAGATTAATTATTCCTGTCGTCTTATTTTGATATTTTAAAACCGTTCTAATTTTGTGTTGATAAAAAAGAAAGTAAAATAAATATCTATTATCTACTTTTGTACTATTCGGTCTTAAAATACTGGTAAAATTATTGCATAAATAGATATCATCACCTTGCACATCAAAATAGACTACTCTTCCCACTGGTTGTTCAGGAGAACCACCAGACTTTTCAATAATGATATCCCCATATTTTAATTTTTTTTGATTAACTTTCTTTTGCTCAATATTTCGAGTTACTACTTCTTTATCTAAATCTAAATGCCCAACATTTGTAAAATTTGTAGTTCTGAGTACTTTTGTATCGTTTATGCCATTAGGTTCTTGACCCCAGTCACCAGTTATTATTTCATCAAGTAAATCGATAACTCTATAACTTTTCACTTAATAAAGCCTCCAACTCATTAATACCATTATTAACTTCTGTTTCCAAATCTTTAATTTTATTAACAAGTACTATTGGCTCCTCATAAACCATTTCTTCATATTCAATTTCTTTGTACTTATTGATTGATAAACCATATTCATTTTCTCTTAGTTCTTCAACTGGTACAAAGAATGATTGCTCTGTTCGTTTATGCTCTTTTTCACCTTCCAAATTGTTGAACCGTGTTAGAATATCCGGTATATCATTTTGTTCAATAGGACTTCGTCTATCATCTAATGAAAATCCATCTGCTTTCATTTCATAGAACCACACATCATCAGTTCCACCTGCACAGGTTTTAGTAAATATAATCACAGCAGTTGATACTCCTGCGTAGGGCTTGAATACACCACTAGGCATTGAAATAATCGCTTCAAGTTTATGATTATCAATAATTTCTTTACGTATTTGTTTATGTGCATTCGAGCTACCAAACAAAACTCCGTCAGGAACGATTACCGCAGCACGCCCACCCGGTTTTAATATACGAATGAATAGAGATAAGAATAGTAATTCTGTTTTCTTAGTTTTAGCTATTTTTAGTAAATCATTTGAAACAGCTTCATAGTCTAAAGATCCTTTAAACGGAGGATTAGCCAGAACTAATGTATATTGCTCTTTGTCCCTATTTATTTCAGCCAGGGAATCACGGTAATCAATATTTGGATTATCCACACCGTGAAGCATCATGTTCATTGCCCCAATACGCAGCATTGTTCGGTCCATATCATTTCCATAGAACATCGTATTATGGAAATGTTCTTTTAATCCTTGAACCAGGAACAGGTCATTATGGTTGTCTCGTAAATATTCGCTTGCAGCTACCAAGAATCCGGCCGAACCCATAGCAGGGTCAATAATAATATCTTCCGGAGTTGGTTTCATTAATTCAACCATCATTTTAATAATGTGCCGTGGTGTACGGAACTGGCCATTTGTTCCGGATGTCGCTATTTTTGATAAAAGATATTCATATAAATCCCCTTGTGTATCGCGGTCTTTCATCGTGATATTGTCAATGCCATCCACAATTTTGGCCAGCATATTGGCAGTAGGAATCATAAACATGGCATCACCCATATATTTCGAATAGGCTGATTCATCTTTACCATGCAGATTTTTTATGAATGGAAACACTTCGTTTGATACTACGTTATACATTTCTTCAGCTGAACCAAGTTGTTTGAAGCGGTGCCAACGCAGATGCTGTTTATCTTTAGGAAATAATCCTACGTAATCTATCCCCAGAAACTCCGCTTCTTTTTCCTTTGTTGTTTCTGTTTCATCTAGACCTTTTATAAATAATAGATAAGTAAATTGTTCAATAACGGTTAAAGGGTTCGTAATTCCGCCTGTCCAGAACGTCTCCCATATTTTATCTACTTTATTTTTGATTTCACCTGTAATCATGTTGATCCTCCCTGTTATTTTCCATTTCAATTATACTACTTTTATAACAATAGCAATAATAAAGCTTTATGGAAATTCTTATTTAATTGAATCAATTTCATAAATTTAACCCCTTGAACCCCAATGGTTCTGAGACGCAAAAAAAGGAGTACCTCCCCAAAATGTCGAAATAAGTAAGCACCACACAAACTTATAAGACTGGAGGAAAACTCCCTATGACTATTATACGACAAGGAAGCCTGTTTGGCTTACAAGAATTATATGATTTAGAACCTACCCAACGATTTGAAGCTATTTTTTCGGCTATTGACATAGATCCAATCTTCGCTGTGGTAACGAAGAAATCACGTTTGGGCAGGCCTGTTGAGCTAAACTATGCGGCTATGATTTACTCCTTGGTGGCCCGAATTTCGGAACGAATTCCATTTATTAAAGATCTAGTGAAGCGTTTAAAAAATGATATGATTTTCCGTCTTGACTGCGGGTTTTTAGTATCTGATTCCGTGCCATCAGAAGCTGCGTATTCAAGAATGTTAACGATCATTAGTGAATCAAATATCCTAGAAGAAGTTCAAGAGACACTTCTTCATCAAGCAATCCAAGAAGGATTTATTACAGATGATACAGTAGCCATTGATGCCACACATTTTGAAGCACGAGATCAGGCACCTCCAAAGGATCATGAGAAACCTAAAGAGGAACCTAAGAAACGTGGCCGCAAGTCCAAAGAGGAAAGGGAAAAATGGTTGATTGAAAAAGCCGAAAGGGAAGCCAATCTTTCTATTTTCGAAAAGAAAATCGAAGATCAATTGAACGTTCCTTTAGCCGAACTTCGCAATGAAATTCCTCAAGATCCGCAGTGGGGCGTGAAGAAAAATAGCGAAGGAAAAAACGTCTTTTGGTACGGTTATAAAGGGCACTTAGCTGTAGGGACATCCAGCCAATACATTTTGCAATCCCTATTCTCTTCCGGCAGCCTAAACGACGGAAAGGCAGCTATTCCTTTATTAAAGGGCATCCAAGAACGTGTGCCGCTCCCTTCTTTACGCTATGAAACAATGGATGCCGGATACGATTATGAACCTATTTATACGCAGATTCATCAAATGGGTCATCAAGCTGTGATTGCCTATAATAAACGCAATGAACCTGAACCTATTGGCTTTGATAAACATTTTGCACCCACATGTTTCAGAGAATATTCCTACCGCTATGATAGTTTTGACCCGAAGTATGAAACACTTAAATACACACGGCCAAAGGAATGTAAAGAATGCCCCTTAGCTAATGAAGGTCTCTGCCAAAAGATATACAAAATAAGGATTACCACGGATCTTAGAAAATACACAGCCCCAGCTCGAGGATCAAAAGCCTGGAAATCCATATTTAAACGCCGTACCGCTGTGGAGCGTGTGAATGCTTATCTCAAAGGATATTTCCAACTGGACAATGTTCGTTATCGTACTGGAAAACGTGCCAAGGTCCATTTTGACATCATTACATTAGTTTATAATGCTTCAAAACTAGCTGTTGATCGTATAAATGCTCAGTTAAATCAACAACAAGCTGCTTAAATTTAAAAATTTTAAAGAGAAACTAAATTCTGTAGGTCTGTGTTTCTTTAAAAAAAGGAATTATGAAATTGATTCAATTAATACTTTTTAACTAGAAAAAAATCAACGTCTTAAAAATCAAAAGAAACAATAGAAAAACAGAACAGGACCCTGTGCTTATGGACAACCGAAAATAACTCCGGCATACAATTGAATAAAGCAGGCAACCCCTTACCAGGATCCTGCTTCTCCTTTTAAAACTATCTGCACCATGCACTCCACATGTATGGCGTGTATGCGGCAACACATGAGATGCTAGGTCAGGATAATAGCATTTACTTGTTAGTATTTGCCCAATAAAACTGTACCGCGTTCAAAATGGGATATAGCTGATAAAGGTTGCTTTTAATACTGTCAGCTCCCAGTTCTAAAACAGTTCTAAAGCTTTCTTCAACTGTCACTCGCAACACGCAATGTTCTTGGTCTAATTCAAGGGATGTGGTATGGGCAGCAATCACATTGCCCACTAATTTCTCCCAAGCCTCTTTTAATTCGTCATTTGATGGCAGGTCGGTAAGAATGCCGAACCTTTTTGGATCAATGGATGCCAATATTCTTCGCGCTTCTGCATCGGCGCTTCCGCTAATTTCAAGGATATATTCCTTGGTAGCCTGCTTGATTTCCTCTTTTAACCGTTCATAGTCCATGGCACTGCTGTAACGGATACGGATTAATGGAAGGCCGCTCGCCTGGAAGATCGCATTCTTTTTAACGGCATTGGATTTTTGCGGTTCGGTATCCTGGTATTCACTGTCCTTTTCAAACGTAAGAATCGGAAGATAAGAAGTCGTATCAATAATGGCGAAATCCACATGGGCTTTGAAAAGATAATCCAATAGGTCAGAACTTATATAATCTCGGATTTTTTCGACTTGAATAATCGTTTTCAAGTCCATATTTGGGAAAACAAAATGTTGCGGGAACAGCTCTAGCAATACCCGATACAGATTGATTTCCGATTCGTGATAAAATATCGGTCGGTACATGATGGCTTGATTGTTCCGGATAATTTGCCGTTCTAATTTAGGGTCTACATAACTGGCTACTTTTTCACGAATCGGCTCTTCTAGCCTCCACCCCTTGTCGTCATGATAATAAATCAGCTCCATTCTTTGAAGATGATCCAGGTGTTTTTGTAGATAGTTGCCTTTGAAACTTGAAATATTTTCAATATCTTCCGTTGTGACTTTATCAAAGTCTTCTAACTTATATAAAGTAAAGCAAATACTTTTTTGCTGCTTGTCTGTTTGTTTAAAATAATTGTCAATTTGTCGTTTTGGTTTTTCTTTTTCTCTTTTGATTATTTCCTTCGTTTTTCTAAGGTTATTTTTGTAGATTTCTTCTGAAGGATTTAGTGTTGCAGCTTGTTCAAAATATGCCAACGCTTTTTCATAGTTTTTATCCACGTCTCTGTAAATAACAGCTAAATTATTTAAGGCAGAATCATGATTTGGTTTTTCTATAAGTAGAGCTTCATATAGTCTTCTCGCCTCAGCATGTTGATTTTCATTTTTCAGACTGTAGGCTAGCTCAAAAAGATTTTCCTTTACCTCATTCTCCGAAAAAAGTCCTTGTTGATAAGCTAAAGCAAGTAAGGAGTAAGCGTTATTTTCAAACCATTTAGAGATGTCTATATAAAAAATATCGTTAAAGTACCCCTTTTTGTATGCAGGAGAAGTGCTTTCATACAACAGCTTTGTAAACAAACTACGGTCTGAAGGTGTTGGGGTCCACATCATCGTAATGTCAGAGAAGACTTTAGCTAGTGCGGAACCATGTGCTTCACAGAAGGTTTTATTCATTTGATTTAAAATATAACTGCACTTATCAACCAACTTAGAGAATTCTATTTTGTTCTCCGCAACACCTATAATGAGCGATACATATTGAATAACCAAATAACCCAAATGAGTCAGACGTTTGGATTTTTTATAATTGGTATAAAAGATTTTTACTTTTTGATAAAGAGAAAGATTATTAGGGTTTTCCATAAGAAATTCACGTATCAGCCATTTGGCAAGTGTAATCCAAAAGGTTGTTTCCTCTTCTGGTGTCATGGTTTCTTTCCATTGGTAATGGGTATCGATCAATATGTCAATGAAAGACGCCTCGTCAGTGTAGCCTAAGCCACTAAAGCTTTTAAACCATTTTAAAACGTGCCCGAGGGATTGAACCTGTTCTTCGGAAAGCCCCTTTAAATAATGTTGGATAGAAAAATAATTCGTAATTAAACATTCACTTGATAACCAAATTCGTTCTTTCTTTTCCACATCCTTTTCTTGAAAAAAGGATGATGCCAAATTAGGAATGATTTTTTGATAGATTGAATCTCCTAATGCAAATTCTTTAATTTCCAAGCTAAAGTAAACCATTCTTTCTACAAGCTCAATAAATTCTTCCATAGCTTCGTTTTTAATGGAGCTTTTATCGATAATGGTTATATTCACAATCGTTTCCTCAATGGTATTTTTGAGACAACTAGGGTCATTGATTTCGCGGTATTTATTGAAACTTTCTGTCAGTTTTGTATTATATGTTTCGATTAATGGAAGTGTCTCTTCCATATCCGTTTCCCCCTACTTTTTTAATGGACGAACCTATTTTACCATTATTATAATAAAAGATTAAGAAAGATCTGTTCTGTGAACATAATAGACTGATTACCAACATTATTTTTACCTTCTCTAAAAACCAAATATACATTTTTCCAAATCACTTGATTTTTAAGAGTTTTTATAAAGGGAGTGGTTCAGTAATTCACTCAAATTGATATCCATTTTATATTGACAAAAATCTAAACAACTTCCCATGCCTTACGAATTAACGCCTCAGATTCTGATCCTCTTGTTGGGAAAATCACTTTAATCATGAAGGTGATGTCCATTTTTATACAACTTAGTAAATCTAATGCAAGAAACACGAAAAGGCAACTCCATAAGGGTTAGTTGCCTTCTTTTAAAACTAGTTGCGACACGCACTCCACATGTGTCGAGTATATTTCACAGACAACTAATAAGAATTATGGTGACTATACTACTTAATCTTTAGGGCGGTAAATATGAACCGCTCCTTTTAAATTTTTGCACTAAAAGACATCATACCACTAATACCTTTATAGCCCTACCCACTACCGAATGAATTGTTTAGGTTCTAAGCAAGAACCGTAACCCTTGTCCCCTCCGTACCATATTTTCACAAATTAATCCTGTACGTCATCCCTTACCTACCGCAATTATAACCTTTAAAATGGGTGTCCCTTTTCTCTTTTATTATTTTTTACTAATACCTTTAATTGCTCCGTTAGTATCTGCGAACATTTATACCTAGATACCTTCATTTTTCTTTATAAAACATCTACGTTCGCCCTGCCCCAATGCCTAAAATATATTTTCTTATGACGTACAACTGTAAACAGCCACTTTATTTCCTCTAAAAAGTGGGGCATTTTTTCAAATTTCTACAGATTAA
>NZ_PGVA01000024.1 GCF_002860125.1 Bacillus canaveralius | reverse complement strand
TCAAAATAAATTTATTTGATTTGAGCTTGACAAATTCGCTTTTATTTAATGCAACGCTAGTGTCAATAAGTAAATGACTTAACTCATGGTGCTTTGATTTAAAGATTATTAAGAGCGAAGGCTAAGGTATGAGTATCAGCATGTAAGCATCCCGTTTTTGTTTTGACCGTAAAAACTTATATTGATACAGGATTGTGTCTAGTTCAAATAGACAAAAACCTAAATCGCTAAAATGGTGACGTTTGATGTCTTCAATTTTTGATTTAGGTTTTTATTATTTGAGTTCTTTTACTTTAACACTCTTTTCAGAAATTCTGCTGTTAGACTTAATATATTTGTCAATATTTCTAAGTGGAGTAAAAGTTCTGTCGTAATTTTAAAGGTTATATTAAATTTTTGTCGAAATATTCATAAAATAAATGTTGATTATTAATAATTATGATTGTTAAATGGGAGGGAACAATTTTTGCATATATTAAAAGTTAAGTTACCTTCAGTAATACATAGTTTTAAATTACATAAAAATATAATCTATCAAACTGTTAAGGAATACCAGGAAGAATCCTATTCATGTTTAAATGAAAAAGAAATCTTAGAAATAACAAATTTAAAGACAAAAGAAAAAGTACTAATTGTGGATTCAAATAAGCAGAAAAACATTTATAATAATTTTTCGTTTATTATTCAGGTAAAAGATATTAAGGGGAATTTAAAACAACATATTGAAGAAGGATGTTGGGTTAAGCATCAAGATTTGTTAAAGGAGGGCCCATCAAAACATAATGCTGAAAACGTAAGAAAGACTTGGGCTAACAATCTTTTTCCTCATGGAAGTGGAAAAGAAAAAAGGGGATTGAGGGAACCTCAAGTAGGGGCTTTGTATTCGGCTTTATCACATTGGACGGTATCTGATGATCCCGCAACAATTGTAATGCCCACAGGAACTGGGAAAACTGAAACAATGCTAAGTGTTATGATTGGTGCGAAGACTTCTAAAATTCTTACCATAGTTCCAAGTGATGCATTGAGAGAACAAATTTCATCTAAGTTTATCTCATTAGGTATCTTGCCTCGGTTTGGAATTGTTGGAAAGGTTAAGTATCCTATTGTTGGTGTTCTCGAGAAACGAATAAAAGATATTAATGAATTAATTGAGTTTTTTTCAATCTGTAATGTAGTTGTCACAACCATGTCCCTGCTTTCAGGCATCTCAGGTGAACAGAAAGAAAAAATAGCTACTATGTGCAGCCATATGTTTATTGATGAAGCACATCATATTGCTGCAAAAACTTGGAGCGAATTTAAATCTTACTTTAAAGAAAAACGAATTTTGCAATTTACTGCAACACCTTTTAGAAATGATGGCAAATATATTGATGGCAAAATTATTTATAATTACCCATTAAACAAGGCCCAAGAAGAAGGGTATTTTAAACCGATCAATTTTATACCCATAGAAGAATATAATGAATCGATGGTGGATCAAACAATCGCAGAAGAGGCTGTACAGCAATTAAAAAAAGATCTGGATGCGGGATATGATCATATTTTAATGGCTAGGGTTAATTCTGCAAAAAGAGCTGATGAAATTCATGAAATATATAAACGGTATAGTGGTTATAAACCAGTAAAGATATACAGTTCAATGAATGTTAAAGAGAAAACCGATGCACTTCAACAAATCAAGACGAAAAAAAGTCGGATTATTATCTGCGTTAATATGCTAGGAGAAGGATTTGATTTACCTCAATTAAAGATCTCTGCTCTTCATGATAGACACCAAAGTTTAGGGATAACATTACAGTTTATAGGGAGGTTTACAAGAACCGCAGATGGATTAGGAAATGCTTCGCTGATAGCTAATATTGCTAATCATACTATTAATGATCAAATTCAAGAATTATATCAACAAGATGCCGATTGGAATCAGTTGATTCAACAAAAAAGTAAAGAATCAATTGATCGCCGGCTTGATTTGGACAACCTTGCAAATGATTTTCAAGGCGATCAAGTGGAATCATTTTCTATTCAGGAACTTCGTCCAAAAACTAGTACAGTTGTATATAAAACAAAGCTGCCAAAGTGGGCACCAGAGACATTAGAGAAACGAGTTTCCACTTTAGATAATACATGGATTTTAAAAAATACACATGAAAACGTTATTATCGTTGTTCAAAAAAGAAATACACCGTTAACATGGAGCAACACTCGTAAGCTATATAATACTTTGTGGGAATCCAGTATTTTTTATTGGAATGAAGAGAAAAATATACTTTTTGTTAATAGTTCAGCTAACGAATGGCTTGATAGTTGGGTAAAGGACTTAATACACGAACCTATTCGCATTAATAGTGATGTTGTTTTTCATAGCTTCCATGATATCCAACGACTTCAATTAAATACAGTTGGATTAAATGAAGCAGTAAAGGGTCCTCTCAGATACAGAATGTATACGGGTGTCGATATATCTGAGGCATTAAGTACCGCTGAGAAACGGACAAGTGTGAAATCAAATATATTTGGAATAGGTTATGAACTCGGTATACCAGTAAGTGTAGGTGCCTCTTATAAAGGGAAGGTTTGGTCAAAGTCTACTTCAGATTTACCAACTTGGATTGAATGGTGTAATAAAACGGGAGAGAAACTTACCAATGAAGATATCAAAATGGACGATATCTTAAAAGGTGTATTGAGACCGACAGTTGTAAATGACATACCGGCAATGAGTCCTATATCAGTAGATTGGCCAGTGTATTTATTTGAAAATAATTATTTTAATGCTGAGTTGAAAATAGGTCCGTCTAAACGTAATTTGTTTGAAACAGATATTCTTTTCATTTCTAAAGAAAAAAAGACATTAAGCTTCGAAATTATGAGTGGAGACATTTCTTCTAAATTTTCTATGAAAATAGAAGATAATAGACCGGTCTATGCGCATGAACATGGACCAAAAATTGAAATTATTCCATCCACCAAAGCACAACCAATTAACATTGTTAGTTTTTTCACCGAAAATAATGTTATTTTTCAGTATCCCGACACTTCATATTTAGAAGGTTCAATTTTTGTAAAGGTTCCTGATAATGAATTTGTATTCGATAAAGATAAGATTGAGGCTTGGGATTGGACAGGGATAGATATTAAAAAAGAGTCACAATACGCACCCAAGATAAATACCGTAAGGAAAGATTCAATTCAATATAAAGTTATCCAAACTTTAAAAATGAACAACAAGTATAAAATAGTATTTGATGACGATGGAAGTGGCGAAGCAGCTGATATTATTGCTGTTGCCGACAATAAAAGAGTACTTCAATTTGAATTTTATCACTGTAAGTATTCTAATAAGGAAAGAGCTGGACAAAGAATAAATGATTTATATGAAGTATGTGGACAGGCCAATAAAAGTGTTGATTGGCGCAAAAACTTACTAAAAATAATTAACCATATTCGACATAGAGAAAAGTTGAGAAATAAAGCTGACAAAAGAAGTCGATTTGAGATTGGCGACCATAAAGAACTAGCAATTTTAGAAAGTAAAATGAAAGTATATGACCTGCAATTAAAGGTATTCATTGTTCAGCCAGGAATTTCAAAAGATAAAATGACCCAATCTCAATTAAATATATTAGCTGCAACCGAACATTATTTACAAAGCACTTTTAAAATTGGTTTGACTGTTATTGGCAATAAGTAGTGTTTTACTTTGTGGCTTGTATTTAAAATGCTAGAGAATAACGTAAACATCAATCATATAAGATTGGTGTTTTTTTATGGACTCACAATGTTGTTAAGTAAGGTAACTATTATTGGAAACTAAAATCTAAAAAGAATTAAAGGATATGCGAATAAGGTGAATCCATTGTGCAAAACAGCCTTGTATAATCTAGACCTATTAGAAAGGTAAACCTGCGGATCCAAGGGATCCAAGATCATCAGCTTTCTGTTGTCTTACTCCTGGACCATGATACATGCCAGGAATGCTACAGGAATAAAGAGATTAAGACAGCTGACTGTGTGGATCACATTGTTGGCTAACCGGATCAATGGTGGCATCCCCTATAGGTTAGGTTATTTTTCTTTGATACATATTAATGGTTTATACGGAAAAAATATCCTTACAAAACTACATGTAACAAACCAAGGATATAACATATGGACAATTTAAATTTCAAATCACAACTGTACAACCTAGAACCAATTGGTATTGGAACTATTTATTGTGAAAGTTTGACCAGTTATCTTGTGAGACTTTCCCAGGCCCATTCTGTTAATTTGGGAACATTATTAAATAAGGTTGTAGCACCAGCATTAAAGAAGGAGTATGTACTTAACAGTGCAATGTTTGGTGGCAATAGGTTTTTTGATGGAGCTAAGGCTTTAAATGGTGTTAGTGATAGTTCTATGGATTTGGTGAATGCCTTACAGCTTTTGACCGGACGTAAGGATTTAATATATTTAACCCTAAAAACATGGGATGAAGTATTAACGAGTAGAGGACTATTAAAGGAGTCAATTGCTTGGTGTCCACTATGCTTGCACGAATTCAGATTGGAACACCGTTATATATTCTATCCGTTAGCATGGTACATGGAGCCAGTAAGATGCTGTTTAATTCATAATATTTTGTTGCTTGATAAGTGTCAGAACTGTGGTAATGATATTCCGATTCTTCATCGCAGCAGCGTTAACGGTTGTTGTCCGCATTGTAAGCACGGACTATTCCTTGTTGATGGAAATGCAAATAAAACCAGAGACAATCATAAGGATATTTATGTTGCAGAAAATTTAGCCAATATCGTGTCGATTGGGCCTAAATTAGAAATACGACTAAGCAGGGAGCTCATTAGCCAAAGATTCAATTTGCTGATAGATGTTTATGAGAGAAATTTTCTACTGGATCTAAGTTTTCCTAAAGTCACAGTGCATAATTGGTTACATGGGGATGCTATACCAACAATTCAAAAATTATTAGATATATGTTATGCGCTTGGTGTTTCATTAACTGATTTTTTCTTGCAAGATAATTTAAAACCAAATTTGGTGGTAGAAAAAATTCAATATAATACTTCTACCCATGAAAGACGTAATCTAGATCACCTACAGATTGAAAAGCAATTATTAAGCTACATAGAACTTAGCAAGCCGATGTCCATGGTGGCCATTGCAAAGGATATGAACGTAAATAAACGAACATTATATAGAATTTTACCTGAGTTATGTAAAAAGTTATCTAAGAGATATAAGGAGTTTATGGGTATAAAAAGTGATGAAAGAAAGCAAACAATAAAAAATTTAATTAAACGAAGTGTTCAGGAACTAATAGAAAATGGGAAAAAACCGAGCCAAAAGAATATTGAAAGATTGCTGTCGGCTAATGCTTTACTAAGAGAAAGGTTTGCTAAAGAATATTTGCAAAAATGTTTGAATAATCAGAATTTAGGGGATTGAATACCAACTGCTGATGAGCTGGAAGAGGGGGCGGACAAGTGTTAACTGAATTTGAATTCCTAATGTGGTGCGAAAAGAACAATATAGCCAAGAAATCTCAGGAATACATAAACAACAATATTCGTTTTGCACAACCCGCTCGTAGAGTGGGGGGAGGGAGTGGCAGCACTTCTGGACGATACCCATCTCATAAGATGGGGGTAACAATTCAGTGGGAGAGCGGGAAGGTCGAGGGACCTGCAGTGCTTATGCTTGAGAACGACGAAGACGTATTAGAATATTATGATCAGCCCAACAAAATCAAGCTTGAGTATATGGATCATAATGGGAGAAATAGAGGCACTCTTTATACACCTGATTTCTTTGTAATAAGAACCAATGGTGCCGGATGGGAAGAATGGAAACCCAATGATAATATGCTCAAGATATCAAAGGAGCAGAAATGGAAATTTCGTCAGAATGATGACGGAAGTTGGTCCTGTCCTCCTGGTGAACACTTCGCACAGGAAAAGGGTTTATCGTTTAGAGTATGTACAACTGAATTGATTAATTGGAACCTACATAGAAATTATGTCTTCTTGGATGATTATCTTCGTCGGATTAAGAAACTAGAAGTGAAAAAGGAAGTCATTGATGAGATAAAACAAATTGTATTTCAAGACCCTGGGATAACACTTAAAGATCTCATTGATCTGTCACTAGATCGTAAATTTTGTGCAGATGATATATACACATCAATAGTGAAAAACCTATTGTATGTGAATTTAAATAACGCAGCTTTGGCAGAACCGGAAACAGTAAAAGTGTTTTTACATAAAGAACATGCTGTAATGTTTATGAATTTAATTAAAAGTGGAGAACAGCTCGCAAAACCCAATTTAATATGCTTCGAGGTTGGCTCGGAAATATCCTGGGACAATAGTATCTGGAAACTTATTAATATTGGTCATACTAAAGTTTCGATGGTTTCAGATCTTGGTACTTACAATGAGATACCTAGGGAGTTATTCGAGCATCTAATAGCAGAAAACAGGATTATTGGACAAACGGCACAACAGTCATTAGAAAATGATCCGATAATTGATATTATCACTCAAGCAAGTGATGCTGATTATGAAGTTGCTAACTATCGGATGAAGCATGTTGAAAATTACTTGCGCAATGGATCTAAAGAATATAAAAACAGCAAAGAACCAAATCTTAGAAAAGTACGTGACTGGGTGTCAAAGTATAAAGAGGCTAAGGAACTATTTGGTTATGGCTATGTCGGCCTTCTTCCCAAAAATAAAGACAAAGGGAATCGTACGGAAAGATTTAATAGTTCAGTGTTGGAATTAATGAACTGGTATATTGAGGAAGAGTATGAAAACATGGTACAAAAAAATAAATCGGTAGTGTACGGGGCATTTAAAAATGTGTGTGATGAAAAAGGTTATATATCCCCTAGCTTAGCAACCTTTTGTAAGCACATTGATGAAAGACCTATTGACGAACAGACCGGTAAACGGCAAGGAAAAAGAGCGAAATACCAAAAGACGACATTTTATTGGGAGCTTGAGAGGACAACTCCAAGGCACGGAGACTTTCCATTTAATATCTGTCATTTAGATCATACCGAGTTAGACATTGAATTGGTGTGTTCACGAACAGGAAAAAACCTTGGAAAACCATATTTATCTTTAATGGTAGATGCTTTTTCAAGACGAGTTATCGCCTTTTATTTATCATTTGACCCTCCTAGTTATAGGTCTTGCCTTATGGTTTTTCGTGATTGTGTGCGGCGCTATAACCGTTTGCCCCAGCAAATTGTAGTAGATAATGGACCCGAATTTCATAGTGTATATTTTGAGACTTTTCTTGCCATGTATGAAAGGGAGCCGAAGCGGAGGCCACCTGCAGAACCCCGTTATGGTTCTATTTTAGAAAGGCTCTTCGGTACTACAAACACAAGATTTATCTTAAATTTAAAAGGCAACACAAAAATCATGAAAAACGTAAGGCAAGTGACGAAGAGTGTTAATCCTAAGTCAAATGCGGTTTGGGATTTACCAAATTTATGTGTATCTTTAGAGGAATTCTTCTTTGAATTGTATGACACTATTGAGCATCCTGCATTAGATCAGACACCAAGAGAAGCTTTTGTGAAGGGGTTATTTTACTCAGGCGAGAGAAGAAGTCTTCACATACAGAATGATAAGACATTCGAAATTTTAACCCTTCCTTCAACTGCAAGGGGAGAGGCAACCATCCAACAAAGTGGTGTGAAAATCAACTATATTTATTACTGGAGTAATGAATTTATTAGCATTCATCATCAGAAGAAAAAGGTGAAAGTTAGATATGATCCGTTCAACATAGCAATAGCTTATGTATATCTTAATAAAAGGTGGATACAGTGCGTTTCTCAGTATTACTCTATATTCCAAAATATGTCCGAAAGGGAGTTGAATTTTATAACCTCTGAAATGAGGAAATCCAATAAAAACAAATCCAGAAATTACACTCTAAATGCACAAAGGATAGCAAAGTTTATAAGTCAAATAGAAGGTAATGAAAAGTTTCAGGTGTTAAAGGCTAAACAAGATGAAATGAGGAAAGCTTTTCGCATTTTTTATAAAAATGAACAGGGTAAACCAGAAGTGTCAGAATGTCATAACCTGCAACCGTATGAGGACAAAGATATTTCTATTAGTGGTATGGATAGTGACAATTATCAGGATGACAATGAAGTATTTGATGTTTACGGGGAGTTTTAAAATGAACAACAATAAGGTATTTCCTTTTGATTTATCACAAGCAACTAATGAAGAAAAAAATCATTTTTTGTTAAACGGACTACAAATCATCCGATACTTAATGATGTTTACCTCAAAGTTATGGAAAAGATAAATGAGTCCCCGCCAGGAAAGGTATATTTGGTGTTTGGTCCGACTGGAGTAGGAAAGTCTACGTTGTGTAGGCGAGTAGAAAATAAGCTTATTGAAGTTTATCATGATGAAACGGAACATAATAAAGGTATTATTCCTGTTGTGACTCATGAATTGATTTCTTCTGATAATGGGAAGTTTAACTGGAAAGATTTCTATAGAAGAATGTTAAAAATTATGCAGGAACCTCTTATTGACTATAAGGTTGCTTCTGACAAGTCAATGAAGAATCATCGAATTCCTAATCATTCTCCTAATACCTCTCCTGAGTTAAGGGAATCTCTAGAAAATGCCCTTGATTATAGGGAAACGAAAGTAGTACTTCTTGATGAAGCTCAGCATCTACTTAAAGTAACGAATGCTAAGGCCATAGAAGATCAGATGGATGCAATTAAATCTCTAGCCAATGTTACAGGTGCAATTTTTGTTATGTTTGGAACATATGAGCTAATGCAGTTCTTTAATTTAAGTGGACAAATAGGTAGAAGATCTCATGAGATTCACTTTCCTAGATATAATTTTGGGAAACCTAGGGAAAGAAAGGAATTCAAAAGTGTTATAAATACCTTCCAGTTGAGTACACCTCTTATTGAGAAATCTGATTTAGTTCAGTATTGGGAGTTTATGTATGAAAGAACGATTGGTTGTGTTGGAATTCTAAAGGAATGGCTCGATCTCTGTGTAAAAGAAGCTGTAAATAAAAACTTCCCTCGGATCACAGAAGAATTATTAGAAAAACATGCTCCTTCAGCAACCAAAATTTTAAAAATAGCGGAGGAAGCTACAAATGGCGAAGAAAAATTAGAACAAGCTGCAGCAGAAGATCAATTTAAACTTAGAAACGTTCTGAATATGAATAAGCAAAAGGCAGAAGTACAAGTAGAGGTTAGTGAAAAACCGAAGAAAAAAGATGTTGGAAAACGGAATTTGAATAGAGATGTAGTAGGAGTAACTGAATCTGGAGCATAGATATAAACAACTAATCAAAGAAGGTGGATAAATGGAACAATGTCACCTAGATATTTACGGCACTTTAGAATTGGAACAAACTAACTTAATTTCCTCTACATTATATAATCTTAAGCCCTTCGGAAGTACAGGGTCTGATGTGGAAAGTTTAAGTAGTTACATACTGCGATTAGCAAATGCCCATTGCGTCAGTACTCCAAAATTGACCAACAATATTATGTTGCCGAGTTTTGAGGAGAAATATCAACTTTTTAAACTCAGTACTATAATTAATGGATTCAACAATTTAACAGTCCATTCAGTTCACGTTCTAGAGAAACTTACGTGCAGGGATGACTTACAGAAGCTAACATTAATAAATTTTAGAAATGTTTTAAGTGGGACTTTTTTGTTGAAAAGACATAGAGAATGGTGTCCTCTTTGTATGCAAAATATGAAGATTCCTTATGATAAATTAATTTGGAATATAACTGCATACGAAGTTTGCCCCTCACATTTAATTAAACTGGAATCTAACTGTCCAAACTGTGGTAAGGGTCAAACAGTCATTCCTGCGAATGGAAAAAACGGATATTGTCAACATTGTAACTGTTGGTTGGGTCGTAACGAGCATGATACCAGTTTAAGTGATATAGATGATGAGAGCATCTATAAATCTACCGAGATCGAAAGTATATTAGAATACTTTTTTAATAAAGATCCGATTGATAAGAAACATCTCATAAATTCTTTAAGAAAAATTGATAGATATTTATCAGAGCATGTAAATGTAAAAGGATTTTTCGAAGGGGAAGTTGGTTTAGCAAGAAATGCGTTTAATAGATATTGCAAAGGAAAAGGATCACCGACAATAGAACACCTTGTTGCATTAAGTAGCAGACTAAACGTGAGTTTAATTAATATGTTGATAGAGTATGGTGTAAAACCTTCACTTGAAACAGATCAGTTGTTACCTAAAAATAGGAAATACAATGAGGAATATGACTATGAAAGGGTTAAACAGTATCTAATAACAGCATTAAATTCTAATCGATATGTTACAATTTATGAGATAACTGAGGAATTTGGAATGAATCCCACTACCCTTGACACTAATTTTCCCTCATTAATGAATGAAATTAGAATCCAAAATCAACGCTTACAGAAACGTATTAGATCCGCTAGAGCCTATAACCATAAAAAAGACTATGCTAAAGTAAAAAAATATTTAGAAGCACTCTTGCATTCCAATGAGTTCATACCTATCAGTAACATTCACAAAGAACTAGGAATGAATTCCCGAACGTTAGCTAATAAATTTCCCGACTTATTAAACAAAATTAGAATGAAAAATAAAAGACTTAGAGAGAATGCATCAGTAAAGAGAGATCCAGGTGAAATTCGATATCGTCCAGCTATTGATAAAAAATATGTTGGAAGGACACTGCAAAATTATCTGAACTTAATAGAGGACAAACCTATTTACTTAATACGAATTAGCCAGGAAATAGGGATTTCCCATGAATCAATTAAAAGGCACTTTCCGGAGATAGTGGCTTTGATACACAAGAAGAATAGGGAAGTATTAGACATTAAAAAAAATAAACGTAAACAGGAGTTACGGCAAACGATTGAAGAAATGATTGAAAATGGGGTGTATCCAAGTTTAAACAAGCTACATGACAGGCTAGGATATTCTGTATCGCTTGAGTTTGCGGAAGTTAGAAAGAATATATTGAAAGAGTTTGGAATTAAACGATTCATATAGTAATTAGAAAAAATGTTAATATATTGAATTGGCTTTTGCTCTCAAAGTGTAACCTGATGAAAAGGTTATGCTTTTTTACTTATACAATATGACATCCTTTATTAAACATGTTCGTGGTCCGGTTAAATTTTACAGCTTACGAATTGTTCTCATTTATTAAATGCATTTTCCCTCTGTAGCTTTTATAATTAACTTATTATTTTTTGGCTAAAACTTTCAATATTGCAGCTAAATAATAATGTTGTTGGGAGTTATAATTTATTACCAAAACGATGTTGGGAGTTAAAATTTAAAACAAATTTCGAATTTTGTTAGGAATCTTAAATTATAAATTTCCTATATTAACATAGATTTTTAACCCATTATCCTTGATATTAGACGCTTTTCGCGTTTTATGGTTATTGCCTTGACAGTTTTATACTTTAAGTTACATTTTGTGACTTGAACCATAATTTTGCGGTTTTGGCAATCACATGCTTTATGATTAACCGGACCGAAACAAATTGGGCCGCATACCAAAATTGGTGTGCGGCCTATTTCTATTTAACTAGCTAGGGGGGGAGAGCCCAAACCTATAAAATGATGATTCTTATATTTTCACAGCTTCACGTCTGGCATTCCAATTTTTTCTCCAGGCTATGCTGGCAAACAACAGTACGCCGAAGGCAATGAGAGCGAATGCCGCAAAGGTAATAAAGCCGGCAGCGTAAGTTCCCGTCGCTCCTTTTACCAGCCCTAATAGAGTTGGAAGAAAGAAACCGCCGATCCCCCCTGCAGCCCCAATAATGCCCGTTAGCATCCCCATTTCCTTTTGAAACCGTTGCGGTACTAATTGAAATACAGCGCCATTTCCCATACCAAGACACATCATACCGATGAAAAGCAGGATTGTAACAAGCGTAAATGGAGGGAACTGGCTGACTCCCAGCATTGAGAGAGAAACGCCAATAAATAAGCAGGAAAGCAAACGCACACCACCGATACGGTCGGCAATAAATCCGCCCACAGGCCGGAAGAAGCTGCCTGCAGCCACGCATAAAGTAACGAAATCACCCGCTTGCACCTTGGATAGTCCATATTCGTCCACAAAGAAAATACTTAAGAAGCTTGATAACCCAACAAAACCCCCAAATGTTACTCCATAAAGTAGGCTAAACAACCACGTATCCCTATGTTTGAACGCTTTTAAATAGCTCATTAAAGGCTGTGGTTTTGGCTGGGTGGGAGAATCTTTTGCCATAAAGATAAAGAGTATCAAAACACTTAACAGCGGGATAAGTGCAATTCCCATAACAGCATGCCAGCCAAAGCTTTCAGCCAATCGGGGCCCGAATAAGGTGGCAAAAAGGGTTCCGCTGTTGCCTGCTCCGGCTATTCCATTTGCAACACCCTGCAAGTGCGGAGGATACCATCGGCTGGCCATCGGCAGTGCAACGGCAAAGCTTGCCCCTGATACGCCTAGTAAAATACCAATTGCATATAGTTCAGTTAAGGTTTTCCCCGCCAATAATCCCCAAAGTAAAGGTACTGATGTAATGGACATTCCGATAAGTGCTGTTTTCTTAGGCCCTATTCGGTCCGTCAAGATTCCAAGGATAATTCGGAAAAAGGAGCCAGCCAGGATAGGGATGGCAACAATGAAACCTTTTTCAGCCGGAGACAAGCCAAAGTCCTGTGAAATATAAACCCCAAGTGCACCAAGTAACACCCAAATCATAAAGCTCACATCGAAATACAAAAAGGACGAAATAAGTGTTTTTGGATGCCCACTGGTTTTTAGTTCAGACAACTTCATTTCTAATTCCCCTTTCATTTTTTAACTGGGAAAGCTTCATTTCCTTATTTGAAAATAGATAGCTAACCCGGTTTCAAGCAATTAGTGCCATTATAAAAGAGGAGAATGACGATTGAAAGTCTTATGTAAGGAAATCTAACATAGGAAAGTTGTTAATAGTATTTTGGTAAACCGCCAATTTTATGCGGTTAAAATTTCCATTTAGCATCATTGGAACAAGCAAATCATTTCGAAACGGGCAGGTTTTAAAAAAAGTATGTAAGGTTTTATTACACACTTTATTTCAAATCTGTTCTTTTATGCGATAATACGCAACAGCATTGACAACAACCATATTTATTCACTTCTGGGGGTTTTAAAATGGATAAACAAAGATTGGTGTTGATCGGGAATGGAATGGCGGGTGTACACTGCATCGAAGAAATTATCAAGGTTGACGCCAATAAATTTGAGATTACCATCATTGGAAGTGAACCATACGGAAACTATAATCGGATTATGTTGTCTTCTGTTTTGCAGGGGGATACAAAAATAACCGAGATTATGCTGCATGAGGAAGACTGGTATAAACAGAAAGGGATCAAACTGTTTATTGGAGAAACGGTAAAGAAATTGGATATTGACAAACAGATCATAAGAACCGATAAAGGCAGGGAGATCCCTTTTGATCAATTAATTTTAGCAACAGGTTCGACGCCATTTATTCTGCCTATTCCCGGTGTGGAAAAAGAAGGGGTCTACACATTTCGAACGATACAGGATTGCCAAAAAATTATGGAAGCAGCCAGGCGATCTAAAAAAGCGGCCGTCATCGGTGGAGGCCTTCTTGGCCTGGAAGCAGCAAAAGGGTTACAGAATCTCGGCTTGCAGGTTCACGTGATTCATAAATCCTCCCTGTTAATGGAGAGGCAGCTGGATGCAACCGCCTCGAAAATGCTGCGAAAAGAACTGGAACGGCAAGGCATGAAATTTCTTTTGGCAAAAGAAACAAAAGAGATTATTGGCGATCTGGATGCGAAAGAGATTTTGTTTTCAGATGGTACAAAGGTGGATGCCAAAATGATTGTCATAGCTGCCGGCGTTCAGCCAAACTGTCAATTGGCAAGGGATAGTGGAATTCTGACGAACCGGGGAATCCTCGTCAATGAATTTATGCAAACAAACATTCCCAATATTTATGCCGTTGGAGAATGTGCCGAACACGAAGGCGTTGTTTATGGGTTGGTTAAGCCCCTGTATGAACAAGGGGCAGAACTGGCAAAGCATATTTGTGGTGTTCCCGGAGATGGATACGTTGGCTCTGTGCTGTCAACTCAATTGAAAATATCCGGAGTGAACGTATTTTCCATCGGGAAGCTGGCCGAAGATCGCCATTCAAAAGCCATCACTGTTTTTAACGATGTAGACGGGATTTATAAGAAAATGATTTTTCAGGAAAATAGATTGGTTGGGTCTGTGTTGTACGGTGACATAAAGGAAGCGCCAAGATTGCTGGATATCATTCGCAAGAAAAAAGATATTGCATCGGTAGAAAAAGGAATTCTCCTTTCACCGGCCATAACCGGAGAGGATCCGATTGCTTCCTTGAAGCCGTCAGAAATGATCTGTAATTGCAATGGTGTTTCTAAAGGGGCCATTATCGAAGCTGTTATCAGTAAGGGTTTATCAACGGTCGAGCAAATAAAGCAATGTACAAAGGCCTCAGGTGCGTGCGGAAGCTGTAAACTCCTCATCTCCGAGCTGTTAGCTTATACCATGAGCGATGATTTTGATGAATTTGTCGAAACAAGCCCTTTATGCCGATGTACGTCATTGACCGAGGACGAAGTTGTCTGCCAAATGCAAAAGCAAAACCTTACTTCAGCTGAAGAGATTATGGCTAAATTGGGTTGGACCAGCCTGAAGGGATGCCCTAAATGCCTGCCTGCTTTACAGTATTACCTGAGAATGGTTTACCCGCACCGTGAAGTTCATGAAGATAACCTTATAGAAATGGCGACGCTAAACGGAATCAGCCATCGTGATGGAACATTTTCCGTTACTCCGCAAATGTATGGTGGAGTAACCAACCCAAAGCAATTAAGGAAAATAGCAGATGTGATTGAGAAATATCAAATAGCGAAAGCGGCATTAACCAGTGAACAGCGAATACAGCTCATCGGGATATCAAGAGAGGATCTTGAAGGAATTAAAAAAGAGCTGGATATGCATTTAGGCGAAACCAATAGCCCATTAACCCATACGGTAAAAACAACTATAAATGAAAGCAATTGTGGCTGCGGGAAACACGATTCCCTCGAAATAGCAGCCCGACTCGATAGAATAACAGAATGCTTACAAACACCCTATCGAATAAGGGTAGGAGTTTCCCCTTGTATACACGGTGAAGCTGGCTCTACAAGCAAGGACATCGGAGTTATCGCCATTGACGGGCGATGGGAAATTTATGTCGGCGGCAGCGATGAACGAAGGGTCCGCGCAGGTGATCTTTTGTATGTTGTGGCCTCACCTGAAGAAGTAATTGAACTGTCCGGGGCATTTATCCAGTATTACAGGGAAACGGCGAATTATTTAGAGCGGACGTGGGAGTGGATTGAAAGGGTCGGGTTAATTCATATCAGAGAGGTCTTATTTGATTCCTATTTCCGAGGTCAATTGCTTAACCGTCTTAAGGAGGATTCTTTAAACCGACAAACAATTTTGGAAACCAGATAAACAGCTTTTCCCGCATAACGGGCTGAATGACCCGCAAAAAATTGATGTTATTGTACATTGTCAAAGGGGGATGAGAAATCTTGACAGAATTACTATTAAAGTATTTCAGGGATAAACAGCAAAAAGGACAATCAGAAAAAGTGTATCCTACGCAGTGCCCTTTTTGCAGTATGCAATGTAAACTGCAGCTGATTGAAGAATCCAATCCAACGCGAAAAAAATATACTTCGATAGGCACGGATAATCCTGCTTCAAAAGGGAGGCTGTGTGTAAAGGGGCAAAATTCTTACCAGCATGCCATCCACAAAGACCGTATTCTTTACCCTTTCTTGAAAATTGACGGAGAGTTCCAGCGCATATCCTGGGAAAGGGCTTTGTCCCTGATTAAAGATAACTTTAAAAGAATACAAAGGGAGGATGGCAAGGATGCACTTGCAGTTTATGGCAGTGCTTCCATTACGAACGAAGAAGCCTATTTACTTGGTAAATTTGCACGCGTGGCATTAAATACAAAACATATTGATTATAACGGACGCCTCTGTATGTCTGCAGCTGCATCCGCTGCCGCCCAGACATTCGGAATGGATCGCGGCTTCACAAATAGCCTTTCAGAGATTCCACATTCACGAGTCCTTATTTTGGCGGGCACCAATATCGCGGAATGCCAGCCGACGATCATGCAGTATTTTGAAAAAGCAAAGGATAATGGTTCTTACATCATCGTGATTGACCCGCGCGAAACACCAACTGCAAAAATCGCTGACTTGCATTTGAAAGTTAGACCAGGGATGGATGCCGCCTTGGCAAATGGATTTTTGAAAGTAATCATGGAAGAGGGCCTCCTGGATGAACAATTTATTGAGAAGCGGTCAACAGGGTTTGAAGAGGTGAAAGAGTATGTTTCTTCTTTACAGTTGGACCAGATCGCTGACCTTACGGGTGTACCTGCGGAGCAAATCAGAACGGCTGCCAGAAAATTCGGTGAAGAAGAGTCGGGCATGATTTTTACTGCCAGAGGAGTTGAGCAGCAGACAGATGGATCCGCATCTGTACGGAATTATCTAAATATTCTTATTGCTACCGGAAAGATCGGCAAGCCCTACTCAGGATACGGAGCGATTACGGGTCAGGGAAATGGCCAGGGTGCGAGAGAACATGGACAAAAGGCAGATCAGCTGCCTGGTTACCGGTCCATCGAGAATAAGGAACATCGGCAATATATTGCAGACGTTTGGGGAATTGATGCAGCCGACCTGCCAGGAAAAGGTGTGTCTGCATTCGAAATGATGGATAAAATCGACAAGAGGGAGATAACGGGGATGCTGCTGATGTGTTCGAACCCGGTTGTCTCCAATCCTAACGCTAAATTTGTCCAGGAAGCTTTAAAAAAATTAAAGTTTCTTGTCGCCGTGGATTTGTTTCTTTCTGAAACGGCACAATTGGCTGATTTAGTTTTACCTGCGTCGTCTTTTCTCGAGGATGAGGGGACGATGACCAATTTGGAAGGCCGGGTGACGCTCAGGGAAGCAAACCGCCCTTGCCCCGGAGAGGTGAAGCATGATTGGCAAATTATATGCGAGATCGCAAAAGTGCTTGGAAAAGGCCCGTTTTTTTCTTACTCAAATGCAGAGGAAATCTTTAATGAATTGAGATTGGCCAGTAAAGGGGGAATAGCCGATTATTACGGCATCACCTACAGCCGGCTGCGGCAGGAGGGAGGTATAGTATGGCCTTGCCCTGATGCTGAACATAAAGGGACGATGAGGTTATTTGAATCAGGTTTCGCTCATGCTGACAAAAAAGCACGAATGATGGCGGTTTATAACGATCCGGCTGTGCCAAAAGAAAAGCCAAATGACGATTTTCCGTTGTACTTAACGAACGGCAGAGTGATATCACATTACTTGACGGGAGTCCAAACAAGAAAAAGTGCGGCACTAGTCGCCAGGAATTTTGAATCCTATCTCGAAATCCATCCGAAAACTGCAAAAAAATATAAAATTGAAGATCAAGTTTTAATTAAAGTAGAATCAAGACGAGGAAGTGTTGTTGTTAGAAGCAAATGGTCAGAAGCAATTCGGCAGGATACAGTATTTGTACCGATTCATTGGGCCGATTTTCAAAATGTAAACCAATTAATTTCAGGGGATTTGGATCCGGCCTGTAAAATGCCGGGCTTCAAAGTAAGTGCAGTCAGAGTGAGCCCGATCACTTAGAAATAAAACTCTTTTTTATTTCAAAGAAAAGCATGACCTGCTTAGGTTCGTGCTTTTTTTTGAAAAAACCATGTCAGATTTTCTAACATATTTACGTTACTTATATTAAAAATGTGTTATCTTTTTAGAAACTTTCTAAGGAGGAGCTTCGATTGCAGAAAAAAAAGCTAATTCTTGTAGGCAACGGTATGGCTGGAGTAAAGGCCATCGAAGAGATATTAAAAATATCAAAAGATGAATTCGAGATTACGATCTTTGGCAGTGAACCGCACCCGAATTATAACAGGATCCTGCTTTCGAAGGTTTTACAGGGAGATACGAATGTGGTCGATATTACCCTAAATGATTGGGATTGGTACAGAGAGAATAATATCCAATTATATACGGGGGAAACCGTTGAGAAAATTGATGCTGAAGCAAAAACCGTTTATACCGATTCGGGGCGCATTGAATACTATGATGAATTAATCATAGCCACAGGCTCTCTGCCTTTTATGCTTCCAATTCCAGGGGCCGATAAAAGGGGCGTGACCGCTTTTCGGGACATAAAGGATACAGATATTATGCTCGAGGCTTCCAGAAACTATAAAAAGGCAGCCGTCATAGGCGGCGGATTGCTGGGCCTGGAGGCAGCCCGGGGGCTGTTGAATTTAGGGATGGACGTTACGGTGATCCATCTTGCCCCCTATTTGATGGAACGCCAGTTAGACCCAACTGCCGGAAAGCTTCTGCAAAAGGAATTGGAAAAGCAAGGAATGAAATTTTTGCTTGAAAAACAGACAGAGGCCATTATTGGCAATGGACGTGCGGAGGGATTAAGGTTTAAAGATGGTACCGCGCTTGAAGCGGATCTCGTTGTGATGGCGGTAGGCATTATTCCAAATGTGCAGCTTGCCAGGGAAAGCGGCCTTTCGGTAAACCGTGGTATTGTCGTTAATGATTATTTGCAAAGCAGTACGCCACATATTTACGCAGTTGGGGAATGTGCGGAGCATCGCGGAATTCCTTATGGGCTCGTAGCTCCCTTATATGAGCAGGCAAAGGTATTGGCCAAAAAACTTTGCGGGGTGAAAACGAATCCATATGAAGGGTCCGTTTTATCTACGCAATTAAAAGTATCAGGTGTCGAAGTGTTCTCAGCCGGAGATTTTACAGAGGATGACACGAAAACTTCGATCAAGGTTTTTGATGAACATGAAGGTGTATATAAAAAGATCGTCTTAAGGGGAAATCAAATTGTCGGCGCGGTTTTATTCGGGGACAGCAGCGAAGGCAACCGGCTATTTTCCATGATCCGTAAGCAAACCAACATAACCGGAATTTCCAAGGTCACACTCCTCCAGCCTGCAGGCGAACAAGCAGAAGGCAGCCTGGTGGCTTCTCTCGCGGCCGATGACATTATCTGCGGCTGCAACGGCGTTTCAAAAGGAGCCATCGTCCAAGCCATTCATGAGAAAGGCTGTTCATCAGTGGATGAAGTCAAGGCCTGCACAAGTGCGTCCCGCTCCTGTGGTGGCTGCAAACCGCTTGTCGCTGAATTGCTGCAGCATACCCTGGGAACCGATTTCGCTGCCAAAGAAACGAAAGAAGCCATTTGCGGCTGTACGGATTTATCAAGGGAAGAGGTTGTAGAAGAAATCAGGGCAAAAGGGCTGAACCATGTGAAAGAGGTCATGAATGTTCTTGGCTGGTCAAACGATGAGGGGTGCTCAAAATGCCGTCCTGCTTTAAACTACTATCTGGGAATGGTGAATCCACTTCAATATGAGGATGAAAGAGAATCCAAATACGTAAATGAGCGCATGCATGCCAACATTCAAAAAGACGGGACATACTCAGTTGTTCCGAGAATGTACGGGGGAGTTACCAATTCTAATGACTTAAGGAAAATTGCCGATGTCGTCGATAAATATAACATTCCCCTTGTTAAAGTAACCGGCGGACAACGGATAGACTTATTGGGCGTCAAAAAGGAGGATGTGCCCAAGGTTTGGAAGGATCTCGATATGCCATCCGGATTCGCTTATGGAAAGTCTCTTCGAACGGTTAAGACATGTGTCGGGGAGCAGTATTGCCGCTTCGGCACTCAGGATTCCATTTCTTTGGGAATTGCATTGGAGAAAAAATTTGAGGGTCTTTCCACTCCGCACAAAGTAAAAATGGGAGTCTCGGCATGTCCGCGGAATTGTGCAGAATCAGGGATTAAAGACCTCGGGTTTGTTGGAATTGACGGCGGCTGGGAAATTTACGCCGGCGGAAATGGCGGAACGCATCTCCGGGTTGCAGACTTATTATATAAAGTGAAGACGGCAGAAGAAGTCATTGAAATTACCGGAGCCTATTTACAATATTATCGGGAAACAGCAAATTATCTGGAACGGACATCCGCATGGATTGAGCGCCTTGATTTAACTCACATTCGCGAAGTACTTGATGATCCAGAAAACCGCAGGGCTCTGAATAAGCGAATGGATGAAGCCTTGTCGATTTACAAAGACCCATGGAAGGAACTTGTTGAGGACCAAAAAACAACTAAGAAGTTGTTCGAAATGATACAAATGTCCTGAGACAAAAACATACTGGAGGAGGGCTTTGTAAATGACTAATAAGACAGAAATAAAGGTATTCGTCGGGAAAATTTATGACATGCCTGAACGCTTGGGAAAAACAATGCAGGTGGGAAATAAAGAAATTGCGATATTCAAGCTTTCGAACGGAACGGTACGTGCTGTCGAAAATCGGTGTCCCCATAAAGGCGGAGTATTAAGTGAAGGAATGGTAAGCGGAGAATTTGTTTTTTGTCCGATGCATGATTGGAAAATCTGTCTGGATAACGGAAAGGTAGAGGAGCCTGACAGCGGATGCGTACAAACGTATCGGACGAATCTTGAAGGAGAAAATGTTTATCTGATTTTTGAATGAGAAACATTCAGAAAAACTCGCCGCTTGATAATCAGTAGCTATAAAATAGAAAGATAATAGTTTATTGATATGGGGGTAAGATATTGAAACGGTTAGAAGGGAAAAAAATTGCCCTGGCAGGTACGCGCAAAACAGAGGAGATTAGCAGGATCATCGAGAATCTGGGCGGCATTCCGCTTGTCCGCCCGGCCCAGGGAACCGTTTATTTAGATGATTCCAATATTGAGAAGGATATAAATGAACTCGTTAAAGGAAAATATGACTGGTTCATTTTCACGACGGGACTAGGGACTGAAACCTTATATAAAATAGCCGAAGGCATGGGGCTGGAGAATGAATTTGTGGACGCGATTCGTCAAGCAAGAGTGGCTGCAAGGGGATATAAAACGGTTAATGCTCTAAAGCGTCTTGGTATTACACCGGTGGCAAGGGATGATGATGGCAGTACAGCAGGGCTGGTAAGGTCATTGCAAACACACAATCTAAAAAGAAGCCGAGTGGCACTCCAGCTCCATGGCGATCCGGCACCCCAACTAATCCATTTTTTAGAGGAACAGGAAGCAGGATACAAAGAAATTCTGCCTTACCACCATGTCCCTCCAAATCCTGAAATCATTAATCAGCTAATAAATGAAATCCTGGACGCCAAAATTGATGCTGTTAATTTTACAAGCACACCTCAAGCCCGTTTTCTCTTTTCCCATGCAAGGGACAAGGGTTTCCTGGAAGATGTTCTCAAAGCATTTGCCAGTGATGTCGTAGCGGTTGCGGTTGGAAAGGTTACCGCTGCCGCCCTGCGTGATGAAGGAGTAGAAAGAATTATTGTTCCCGAGCTGGAACGAATGGGCAGCGCCATCATAGCCTTGGAGAACTATTACGCCAAACAATGATAAGTTATATTTAATTTTAAGAAAATTAGGTTTTTTCACCAACGAGGACTTGAAAGGGTGGTACGGGATGGTAGGAACCGTTTATTTGGTCGGGGCGGGCCCCGGGGATCCGGAGCTCATTACGTTAAAAGGACTGCACTGTATTCAGCAGGCAGATATCATCCTATATGACCGGCTAGTGAATCCCGAGCTTCTTAAACATGCACATAAAGACGCGCAGCTTATTTACTGCGGCAAACTGCCTCACTACCATACGATGAAGCAAGAAACAATTAACCATTTCCTCGTTAAGTATGCGAAAGAGGGGCTTCGTGTGGTACGTTTAAAAGGCGGGGATCCATTCGTGTTTGGTCGGGGCGGGGAAGAGGCCTTGGAATGTGCCAAAAACGACATCCCGTTTGAAATTGTTCCTGGCATAACCGCAGGGATTGCTGCAACCGCTTATGCAGGAATTCCGGTTACCCACCGGACATTGAGCAAAAGCTTTGCTTTTATTACCGGACACCAGGCCGGAGACATAGAAGCAGAGCATCAATGGGCCCATTTGGCAAACGCTGTTGATACCATTTGTATCTATATGGGGGTGCATCACCTTCCTGCGATAACCAAGCAGTTAATCCAGCACGGCAAACGCCCGGATACCCCGATTGCACTGGTGCAGTGGGGAACTTTAAATGATCAGCGCACCATAACGGGAACTCTTGAAACGATTGAGAAGCGTGTCAAGGAAGCGGATATCTCCAACCCGAGCATGATTGTCATTGGAGAGGTCGTCCGTCTGCACAAAAAGTTAAATTGGTTTAAGGAAGATATCGCTCCCCACATACCTGTTGCACTTGCATAAGAAAGGAGCCATCCGCCATGCATGCAATTCTTTATATCGGACATGGCACTCGATCAAAAAAGGGAGTGGCAGATGTAAAGGAATTTTTACAAAAAGTAACTCCCAGAGTTGACGCACCGATCCAGGAAATAGCGTTTCTGGAGTTGACGGAACCTTTAATCAGTGAAGGCTTTCGGCGCTGTGTGGAGCGGGGGGCAACTGAAATTACCGTTGTGCCTCTCTTCCTGCTGGCAGCCGGGCACATAAAGGCTGATATACCAAATGCCCTCGAGCCGCTTCTTAAGCAGTATTCCGATGTGAAAGTAAATGTCGCAGACCCTTTCGGAGTCCAGGGGGGAATTCTTGATGCAATAGCCGTGCTTGTTAAAGAAACGATAATGGACCTGTGTTCCCTGGATTCCATCCTGATCGTTGGAAGGGGCAGCAGCGATCCCGGGATTCCGGCTGCATTCAATGAAATCGCAGCCGGAATCGAAGAGAGACTCGCCATCCAGCAAGTCCATGTTTGCTACCTGGCTGCCTCCAGGCCGCTGCTTGACGAAGGGCTTGATGTGGTATGCGGCAATGCCGCCGGGCGGGTCATCGTCATTCCCTATTTATTATTTGACGGGATTCTTCTCAATGAAGTGAGGCAAAAAGTGGGGAGGAGGCAGGCCCTGGGCCAGCAGATCCTGCATACCGGAGCGCTGAGCAGCCATCGCGTTATTGAAGACATTGTCGTCCAGCGTGCGACAAATGCCGATATGGCAACTAAATTATCCACTTGAAAAAAGAGAATTAAGATTGTCTAGAGGTATTGAACGTGATGGTGAAGAGAAGCGACACTTATGGGAAGATTTATGGATGCCAGCGGAAGAGTTTTATATCAAGAGTCAAAACCCTATGGATAAAGTTGATTTAATTATTGATGGTACAGGCAGAAGTTCTAACATTCAAGATTTACAAGTTAACGTTATATGATGAAATGATTTATAACAATAAAATAAAACTTAGGATTATAGGCTAATACAAACAGCTTTGATAATAGGTATAATCTCTTATAATGAATAAAAGGAAGTTTAGGATAAAAAGCTTATTATCATGTGGGAAATAATATTGACAGAATGTTTTGCAATGAGTATTATAAGTTAAAGTTTTCCAATACCTAAACACTGTGAGCTGGTATTGGATATTTTTTTGTACTGAGTCTGTGTTAATGGAAAATTTAATAGTAATTACTTTGAAGGGAGTTAAAAGTGTGGAACATACTTGTCCAAAATGTGATGTTTTAATGGTTGAGGGAGAACTGGATCATGCGGGCCCGTTTCGAATCTATAAAAAGGAAGGTCAAAAAGGACTTTTCGGCCCCAAGACTGATAAAATAACCAATTTAACTCAATTTGTTTGCCCCAAATGTGGTTTGGTTGAATTTTATGTTGAGTACCCTCAAAAGTTTCAATAAGAAAATCAATATCCTAAGAAATTTATGTTCAGGGCATGATGGAGGTTGCAGTAAATACTAAAATCCACAAACTTACATTTTGCCCATGTATTTTAGATCTTTTCTTAGTTACTTACTCTTCTTAAATTAATCTGCCCCGGTAGTTCAGTTAGAAAAAAAAAAAATTCCAGGTAATGACAACTAGGTCTTCAAGAAAAGCAGCCATTGGAGAAAAAGCTACCGAGGAATGGCAGCCATATCTTCAACTACAGCACCGTTCGTGCAACAAGAATTAGGACTAACTTAGTTTACTGTGTAATCTAATGAATTGTGTCAATACATTTTTTCTTTTCTTCAATAATTGATTGATATCCATACATTAAAAATGCTTTGCTAAACATAAGGAGGAAAAATTGATATGGTTTGATTCGAACTAATGAATATATTTCTAACTTTTTAAATAACCAAGTTAATGGATAAGCAAAGATTATATTAAAAATTGCATTGACGAAAATGTATTGTGTGAATTTTCCATAAGTCAATTTAAAAATCCATAATGAACCAGCTAAAAACGGTCCCAAAATAAAAGGTAATTCCCCATTAACATTTGGATTAATTTTTGTAAAGAAAACCCACCACTTTCGTTTTTTACCAATGTAAGCTTCAATCATAAGAATGAAAGAAATGAATAATGATGAAGAAAGAAATCTCTTTATGCTGTTCCATCCTAAAAAAGGAATTGATAGCCAAGAGATTAAGACCATCCCACTTAATAATAGCTTTGACTTTTTCAATGAATATCACCCCTTTACTCTTTATGGTTCTCTTTCATATGCAATTTTTATTCAATAATTAATTAGTGCACTAAACTGCCCCGTTGCATAAGAATAAGGCTGTCCAGGAATGGCAGCCGATCTTCAAAAGCGGCTAAAACAGTGAATGTTAACATGCGTCCATCCCAATGTAAGAAGAAAACCCAGGGTATATCGCAGCTCCAATCGCAGCCTGGTTAGTGCACTTATATGTTTAGGTAACAATAAAGATCAACTAACATCTATTGGAGAAATATCTGAAAAAATTCTGGTTCCCATCAATTATTTAGAACAACTTCTTTTGCAATTAAAAAGAAACGGATACGTTCAAAGCAAAAGAGGTGTGAATGGAGGATATAAACTAAGTAGAAGCCCCCGTGAAATCATCATTGGAGAAGTGATTCGGAATTTAGAGGGACCGCTGGCGCCGATGGGGTGTGTGAGTATTACATCATATGAAAGCTGCCCATTGGAGGAGGGTTGCTTGTTAAAACCTTTATGGGCCCTTGAGGTCCTTTTTAGTCTGAGCAAGGCAGCTACGTCCCATATCCAAAAAATCTCCATACAATGATGTCAGCTCATATGGAAAAGGTTACGCTGAAGGATGGGCTCAGGCTGAAAGTGAAAATGTTTCAGAAGAGGAAGAAAATGTAAAATCTCTATCTTATTCAGATGATTCTTCAACTGAACCGTATCATGATGAAGATGTTGAACAAGAATTAAGTTCCATAGATGAAGAATCAACGTTTGATGATGGATATGATGATGGATATGAAGCAGCAACTGAAGATTATATATATGACGATTACGATAGTGATTTAAGTAAACAGGAACTTGAGATATATAAGAAGGGCTACTTTTCTGGTTTTATAGAGGGAGGTGGCGGTACCCTTTGGTCAGAATATTTATTATTATTCTATCCGTAAATATTTATTTGTTACGATTTCAATCGGAGTTACTATTCTCATTGGTTTAATTTTGTTAATCCTAAGAAAGGGACAAAGTAATAAAGATCATACTTCTTCGCAACAACTAAATAAATTGGGTGATGGTAGTATGGGGTGGCTGTTTTTTGGAATTGCACTAGTATCCATTGTAGCTATCCTTATAAATGGGTATGCGGATGATTCGGAACCAGTCGATAACAATCTTTATTCCTTTAAGTCTAGTGATCATGATTGTGGTGATTTCGCCACCCAGGAAGATGCTCAGCTATTTTATGAGGCAAGTGGTGGTCCTGATGAAGACCCTCATGATCTAGACCGTGATGGAGACGGAATGGCATGTGATTGGAATCCTTAGAATTCTAAATTGAAGCACAGGAAAGAATCATGCTTTTTTTTGAAGTTACTTATTTAAATATCAGGGCAGTATTATGCAATAACAGAGAGGTAGAGAGAAGGATGTAAATGTCTTTAACCAGAAAATAAGATTTTTATCTTAAAATACCAGTTCAGACTGTGAAGGATTCTACTTAACGAAGGGCAGCTTAGTTGAAGAAGCAAGGGGAGACATCCACATCTATATAGAATACAATTATATTGATGAGGGTGGTCTAATTTGAAAAATAAAATTCCTAATAGAATACATATTATTGGTTCCGTTGGCAGTGGAAAAACAACGTTAGCGAAAGAATTATCCTCAAAGTTAAATCTTCCATTTTATGAATTAGATAATGTTGTTTGGAAAAGGCAAGAATCTGGAGATATAAGAAGAGCTGATGAAGACAGAGATGAGTATTTGAATTCTATTATTCATTCTGAGACTTGGATTATTGAGGGAGTTCATAATGAGGATTGGGTGGCAAATAGTTTTCATAATGCAGACTTGATCATTTTCTTAGATATAAAATATCCAATAAGAACCTATAGAATCATAAAGAGGTTTGTATTACAACAACTTGGGTTTGAAAAGTCAAATTACAAACCCACAATAGAAATATTCTTTAAAATGTTTAAATGGAATAGGCATTTTGAAGAAGTTGGTAAACCTAATTTCTATAATAAATTTGGGATATATAGTGAAAAGTTATTAGTTGTAACTAATAAAAGAAGTATTGAGAGTTACTTCAACGGGTGATAAGTTCGCAAATCAATTGGGTATATCGTAATGAACCCCAAGTGATATTAAAAAGAATAAATGCCAACCATCATTTAATACCTTAAAGTCTTGATTTAAATTGGCTGATCGCAGATGATGATTAAAAGCGACGGAAAACCGTCGCTTTTTTCTATTCTTAATACCACGGTTTTATACAAGGTCTGAGTGTTGTAACTCATCCCTTAAGGGTTATATAACTAACGCTATAATTGATTTTAAGCTGAGAAAACCGGAATATTAAAGTTGTGATTGTTGAATGACAATAATGATGTTTAATAAATATTGATTTTATTCGATAATATAAGCATTTATTGCCGTCGAATTAACTGATAAGATGTTAAACTTTTTATCTGGATATCAATTTGCAATTATCTGATTTTAAATTTATTATTAAAAAATGTATGATCAGCAAAAAGATGCAAACAGTCTAGAAAAGCAGAGAGTGGGAAATCATATGCAGGAACAAGAATTGTCGAGAGGCCTTAAAAACAGGCACGTACAGCTAATCGCTATTGGCGGGGCAATCGGAACCGGATTATTCCTTGGAGCAGGAAAATCTATTCATTTAGCAGGACCATCGATTTTATTTGCTTACATGATTACAGGCGTAATTTGCTTTTTAATCATGCGCGCACTTGGAGAACTACTCTTAACCAATTTGAAATATCATTCTTTTGTTGACTTTATCAACGACTATTTAGGTAACATGGCAGCATTTATCACCGGTTGGACCTACTGGTTTTGCTGGATTTCAATCGCAATGGCCGACTTAACAGCAGTTGGTCTGTATACTCAATTTTGGCTTCCTGAAGTACCACAGTGGATGCCAGGATTAATTGCACTGGTAATTTTGCTAATTATGAACCTAGCAACAGTAAAACTTTTTGGCGAAATGGAATTCTGGTTCGCATTAATTAAAGTCATCGCGATTCTAGCACTAATTGTTATCGGTATTTTTATGATTATCAAAGGTTTTTCCACCAATTCAGGCACATCTAGCTTCACCAATCTATGGAGCCACGGCGGCATGTTCCCAAATGGCATAAATGGCTTTATCCTCTCATTCCAGATGGTGGTGTTTGCGTTTGTTGGCATTGAACTTGTCGGACTTACAGCAGGTGAAACAGAAGACCCAGAAAAAGTGATCCCAAAAGCAATCAACAATATCCCTATTCGGGTTTTAATTTTCTACGTTGGCGCACTTATCGTCATTATGAGTATTTATCCGTGGAACGCCATCAACCCAATGGCAAGCCCATTCGTCCAAGTCTTCGTTGCGGTTGGTATCGCTGCAGCTGCTGGTATCGTCAATTTTGTCGTTCTGACATCCGCAGCTTCTGCGTGTAACAGCGCCATTTTCAGTACAAGCCGGATGATATACTCACTTGCCAAAGATAAAAATGCACCTGTACCATTGACAAAACTTACTTCCCGTAAAGTACCATCGAATGCATTGTTCTTTTCAACTGTCGTTATTCTAATTGCCGTTGTTTTGAACTATGTAATGCCAGAAGGAGTATTTACGCTTATTACAAGTATTTCTACAGTATGTTTCATCTTTATTTGGGGGATTACTGTCATCAGCCATTTGAAATACCGTAAAACAAGACCAGATCTAGTGAAATTGAATAAATTTAAATTGCCTCTCTATCCATTTTCCAATTACTTGATCCTTGCTTTCCTGGCGTTCGTTCTTGTCGTGCTAGCACTTGCGGAAGATACTCGTGTTGCCTTGTTCATAACTCCTGTTTGGTTTATTTTGCTGATTGCGGTTTATAAGATGCGGAAAACGAAGGCGAATCAAGCGAATCAGTGAAAGGTATCTATTTCTGGAATAAACAAGTACCCTTTATGGAGACATAATAAAAGTAATAATACTTTTCGACCCGAACTAAACCTTGACAACCTCCACCTTGACGGTGGAGCTCAGGGAGAAGTGTTAGCGCACTTCTCTTTTTTATTATAAAAGAAAAACAGCGAAAAACGTAAGGGTCGTTAATTTCACTAAGAATATTTCCTGAGCATATGTTCTGAGCTTGTAAGCGAGGAGTTTTGCTCCTTGCTTTTATTTTATAGTTAATCAGATGTGCTGTTTATGGCAAAAGAAAGTATTAATAGGTCGCTGTATATAGATTCCTTGATTTGTTCATTGCTAGTTTTTTTATAGTCATTAACAGTCGACCAAATTCTTTAAGAAATAAAAGTCGTTCGTATTCACTAATCATTATCATAACCTGTTCTTTACTGAAAAAAGTATTAGTTTATAGGTTAGCATTTTCATGGTCGGTGAGAAATTGTATGCTTTATGATGTAAAACCTCTTTTGCGCATCATATGCACTCCAACTCCGGTTGAACAATGCTTATCTTGTTGACAAACCATTCGAAAATGATATATTAATATAATAATACTTTAATACAAAAAAGCATAAAAGCTAAAAAGCGTTTAAGTGCAATGGAATTTTAGATAAGGTCGTTTTTGTGTCACCCATAAAGCCGATGCTTTTGTGGAAATGAGTAAAACGAGTGACATTACTTAATCAGCCTTAGGAGTTACCATTTAATAAGGTAAGTCGTCATAACCAATAAAGTAATAGCTTCTACTGTACCCGGGGGGGGGGTTGAGGTTATTATGGCATCGGTGTTCAGATGATCTTAGGATAGAAAGGTAAGAACGGAATGGAAGCAAATCATCAGGATTTAAAAAAAGGCTTATTGCCGAGACATGTCCAGTTTATTGCGTTAGCAGGTATGATCGGAACGGGTATTTTTAAAGGTAGCTCTGAAACGTTAAGTATCGCAGGTCCGAGTGTCGTGGTTGCCTATTTAATAGGAGGACTTTTATTATTTATTGTAATGGCGGCGTTGGGAGAAATGGGTACCGTTTATCCAAATTTAAATGTTCAGCGTCTTGTGCATAAAGCTTTTGGATTTCAAACCTCGTTTATCGTAGGGTGGCTCTATTGGATTAATTGGATTCTCGTAACGATTGTAGAATTAATCGCTGCGGCAAGCTTTTTACAATATTGGTTTACTACTGTCCCACTATGGATTTTAAGTTTACTGTGTGCGGTTTTCATAGTCGGAATTAATTTATTTCAAGTAAAACACTATGGAGAATTGGAGTTTTGGTTTGCGGGAATTAAAATCCTTGCTTTAATACTCTTCATTTTATTAGGTATTTTCATCCTGCTGGGTATCTTCCCTAATTCCATTCAAGATCCTTTCTCCAACTATACCGCTCATGGCGGATTTTTCCCGAACGGTATCGGAGGAGTTATCAGCGCGTTTTTAGTTGTCATGTTCTCTTATGGTGGTGCAGAATTAATCGGGGTTGCTGTCACAGAGACAAAAGATGCGAAGCGAGTTTTACCGAAAGTGATTATGGGCACGGTTTGGAGAGTGATCATATTTTATGTCCTTCCCATTCTTATCATTTGCGGAATCATACCTTGGAACCAAGTTTCATCAGAAGATAGCCCTTTCGTTCAGGTATTCGACATGGCAGGGATTCCCGGCGCAGCTCATATCATGAATTTCGTTCTGATCACCGCAGTATTATCAGCGGCAAACTCAGGAATTTATGCCACATCAAGAACATTGTTTGCGATGGCTCAAAGCGGAGAAGCACCAAGAGCATTCTTAATAACAACAAAAAATGGAATTCCTTTGAATGGTATTGCGATCACGACAATATGTATATTGATGGGAGTATTTCTAGCCTACAGGACGCCCGATCAGGTAATCGGCTATCTTATGTCCATTCCTGGTTTTACTATAATATTAATATGGCTAAGTATTTGTGCAGCACAATTGAAGCTTCGCCCTCAATATGATGGCCAGCCATCATTCCGGGTAAAATGGTATCCATTCATGACGATCGTTGCAATCTTGATGTTGGCCTTGATCTTCTTTGCGTTTATTTTTAACACAAATAATGTAATTGGCACATATGTATGCCTTGTAACGGTAGGAATTCTTATCCTACTGTCATTCATTTTAAAAAAGACAGAATAAATTCTCTCAGTAATGCAAAGCACAGTTTATTTCCTTAAAAAGGAAGGTGATCAGGTTGTGTGAAAAAAAATAATGATTTGAAGAATTTTATTTAGTTAATATACGAAAAGCAATAAAAAAGAACATTGCTATAAGTCAGCGATGTTCTTTTTTATGCCTATGCCGTTGGTATTGGTGTAGGTGTTGGATGTTTACCCTCATATTTAAAATCGATATTCTCACGAATTGTTTTTAAATCTGTACCTTTTTCAAACTCTTGTTTCGCCTCACGGGCGATATCAACACAGACTTGTCAGCCAAAGCCCATGGTGTCTAATTTAGCTATGTCGCCGTCAACTGAATCTACAAAACAATTTGTGTTGCTTGTATGCCCGTCTTCTTCGTAACAGCCACAATAACAAGGCATGTAATTTAACACTTCTGGGTGTTCAACCGCAAATTGATAAGCTTCCAGGATCTCTTTGCTATCTGTATAATCCATAATCGCGGACCAATCATTGCTGCCGATTACATACTCCAATTTTGGCTGTTCTTGTTCAGCGTGGTTATGTTCTTGTTCACGAAGATTCTCTTCAGGATGCTCACTGCCACTGTCGTTTGAAGCACAACCAGAAATGATGATAGAGCTTAGTAGCATTGGATAAATGAACTTCTTCATCTTCTTTCACCACTTTTCCTATTGAATACTTATAATCAAAGATAAATAGCTAGATAAGACAAATAGAATACTCATACAGAATGATAACATTGCCGGCGCTTTTTTGATCAATGTAAAAAGTGCTAAAACTAAAAACAGAACCGAAAGAATAATGAGAGAAACACTTGTTGTGTTCAATATAAGCTGTACAGTCATACCAGGTTGAAATTCGCCTTGATAAAATATTTTAAAAAGCTTAGACACACTTGTGTCCGTCACCAGTGTTTCATGAGGAGGGGATTGCTGTCCCATTGCTGCTGTTGCTGAGAATATCAGCAATATCACAACACTTTCTGTTTTAGTCCAAGGTTTTGGATTGAAATTCTCATCACTTCTTAGTTTATTTTTGATCAATAAACTGTTCATAGTAGCATAGACAAGTAGTGGAACAATTAATAAATGCTTGATTAGCAATGCTTGCCCATATGGAATCATCCAAGCATTTGTGTAATCCTTAAAATCAGTTACAACACTCATTAAGATAAGCCCGGAAATAATTGTTACTGTGAAGCAAACCATCGCTACAGGCGTAAACCATTTCAGAAAGCGCAGCCAGTTGGAATGATCTTTTGAAAACCAACTTACAATAATGAGTATGCCAACCCAGACACTGATCGCTGTAAAGTGGGATGTATGGGTGAGAAATCCTTTCCACTCCACTATAGAAGTAGCGTGACTGGAGTAACCAAGTGCCAAAATTAACACCACTGTAAAGAATATGCCCACGTATGCATACAGCTGTTTTTTACGGTAATCAAACCAAACGATAAAGATGAATAAAATATTAGAGATAAGGTAAGTGAATATCCACGCTTTCCCTACTTCAAAGGTAAATAAGACAGATTGTGTCGTCTGGGATAACCCGATATCTTGATACAAATGTAAGATTAACGATAGGACCGGGATAAAAGAAAAAATCGCTATGCCTCCGGTTGCAGCCATTAAAACTCCTTTTGGAACGTGTATATCCGGCCGTTTGCCAGCAGGTACGAGATATAAAAGAAAACTGCCGATAAGGAGGGCAAAACAAAGATATAAAAGAGTATCACTAATGACTCCCAAAACTAACATTAAACTATTTCTTCCTCCTCATCAGCCAGAAGAAGCTAACAATGATGATTATAACTAAAGCACCGATAATGGATGGGATCACAAAAGACGGCAATTTGTTATCAGAAGCCTCTGCAGATTGACCTGCTTTGTTCTCTTCCAACTGTTTTTCTTGCTGAGTCTGTTTGTGTTCGTCTTCTTCTGTTACCGGCTCGTCATCTGGCGCTTCAACTGGCTCCTCAGCAGGCGTCTCTGCAACCGGTATCTCTACAGTGAAAGAATATTGTCCTTCTATCAGATGTCCGTCGGATCCGACAATTTTCCATAAAACTTGATAACTGCCATTTTCAAGTGTCTGTGATAAACTTCCTGTCATTTGATTCTCGCTAACAATGATGTTGTCTATTGCTATAACATCCCCAGTTGTATTTTTCAACTCAAATGTACTACCTTGTTCTACTTTTGATTCGAACGTTAAACTCACTTCATCTAGGTTTTCTGTTACAACTTGACCATCCGCTGGGGAAGAGCTTTCTAACCCAGTGTGTGCAAACGCATTAGTAGCAAATGCAGTGAACAACATTATAGTTAAAATAAATAATTTCTTTGTCATAATAGACCTCCATTCACAAAATACGTTCTCAATTCTACCAAAACTATCATTATTATTCAAACGAGTCTTTGTATATTACCAGATTCGTTTAAATACTGGTATTAATAGTGTTGGTAAAAATGTTTGGAGTACCGGAAAATGAGATAAAAGAGGAAGATGCATTTGGATAAGGAGTTAATCCGAAGGAACTTAGTCTAAATCTATTTTAATATAGTAGATTAATGAACAAACCAATCGTACGTGACGGCAGTAATTGCTGCGAGCTGCGCATCAAGGTATATCACCCGGGATTTAAATAGATTGTTAATAATAGTAAAACGCCGCAGGCACTTCATTTACGGCGTTTTTCGGTATTGCAGGATATACTGGCAACCGATATTGTCTATTACCTCCTGCCTTTGCTGTTGCTCTGCAAACAAACAACTTTTGTGTTATAATAAAGTTGTTACTTTCAGTAGAAAAGCAAAAAAGTAAATAGGGAGGTATAGGATGATTCAGTTTGAAAACATCATCAAAAAATATAATAAAAAAACAGTCATAGACAATTTCAGCCTGAATATTGAAGCCGGGCAGCTTGTAGTTTTCATCGGCCCAAGCGGATGCGGAAAAACGACCTTGCTCAAGATGGTCAACAGACTCATTCAGGCCGTCATCCGGGAAGATTTTTGTGAATGGCCAGGATATTTCCACTGTCGACCCAATTGAATTACGCAGGAATATCGGGTATGTGATTCAAAACACCGGGCTCTTCCCACACATGTCCATCAAGGAAAACCTCGAACTCATCCCTAAGCTAAAAGGAGAAGATCCGCAAGCAATTGAAAAGCAAACAGAAGAGCTGCTTGAACTGGTTGGTTTGGATCCAAAGGAATACATGCACCAGTTTCCAAAGGAATTGAGCGGTGGACAGCAGCAACGGATCGGGGTAGCAAGAGCCTTCTCCACGAACTCCGATATCATCCTCATGGATGAACCCTTCAGCGCATTAGATCCCGTCACAAGAAGTTCCCTCCAGGAAGAACTTTTCAATATGCAGAAGGAATTGAACAAGACGATAATCTTTGTTACCCACGATATGGATGAAGCATATAAAATTGCGGATATGATTTGCCTGCTAAAAGATGGGGAAATCCTTCAGTACGATACGCCGGAGAATATTTTAAAGAATCCAGCATCGGAATTCGTTGAAAACTTTATCGGCAAAAGACGGGTTTGGAATAACCCAGAGGTCTTAAATGCACAGGACATCATGATTTCCAATCCTGTGAAGGTCACGCCGAAGCGCAACGTGCTGCAGGCGATAGAGATCATGAGAGAAAACAAGGTTGACAGCCTATTGGTGACTGATAAGAATAGTATTCTATTAGGACTGATCACGTTAAAAGATATCAAGCTGCAAGACCGGAATTCTGTTATCGGAGAAATTATGGAGCGCAACGTTCTTTCCGTTTCTAAAGATGCAAATTTGATTTCCGTTCTGAAAATGATGAATGATCATAAAATCGGCTATTTGCCAGTCGTCAACAGCGAAAAGCAATTGACCGGTCTGATCACGAGAAGCAGCATCCTGGCTGCGTTGAGCAGTCAGTTGATTGACTTGGAGGTGGCTTTTTAATGAGTGCATTTTTCGATTATGTAACGGCTAATTATAACCAGATTCTTAATTTACTGGGGCAACATATATTGCTGAGTGTCGTTTCTGTCCTTATTGCAGTCATCGTTGGGGTTCCTTTAGGGATCCTGGTTTCCAGGAACAAACACTTATCAAAACCCATTATTGGTTCGGCCAATGTCCTCCAGGCGGTACCTAGTTTGGCGCTGCTTGGTTTCCTGATTCCGTTTATCGGGATTGGAAGTACGCCAGCCATCGTCATGGTTGTTCTTTATTCATTGCTTCCGATTATAAAAAATACGTATACTGGCTTGACCAATATTGATGCGGATATTTTGGAGGCAGCAAAAGGAATCGGGTTGACCGGAAGCCAGACGATGAGGAAGATCCAGCTTCCGCTGGCGTTCCCGGTAATCATGGCGGGAATCAGGATTTCTGCGGTAACGGCTGTCGGACTGATGACGATTGCCGCATTCGTAGGAGCTGGCGGACTTGGCTATCTTGTGTTCTCAGGTGTGTCAACCGTCGATAACCATATGATTCTTGCCGGGGCGATTCCTGCTTGTATTCTGGCCCTGCTTATCGATTTTACGGTTGGGAAGCTTGAATCAAGGATTTCATATACGAATAAAACGAGTGCCTCAATGGCCAAAAAGAGTACTGGCCGCCGTTATGACAGGAAGGTCCTCATTCCGACAGCTGCTGCTGTGCTGATATTAGCAGGCATAGGAATGGCTTATGTCTATCCGATGGTCAGCGCGGAGGATAAAATTGTCGTCGGGTCGAAAAACTTTAGTGAGTCAATGGTTTTAGCGAATATGGTAGCGGATGTCATCGAGGATAAAACCGATCTCCAGGTAGAAAGAAAACTGAACCTTGGCGGGACGCAGGTCGTCTTCAATGCCATTAATAATGGCGATGTTGATATGTATGTGGAATATACCGGTACCGGGCTTGTCAGTATTTTAAAGAAAGAGGTTTCGAACGATCCTGATGAAGTCTATGATATTGTCGAAAATGAGTTTGCCGACCGGTACAATATTAAGACATTGAAGCCGCTGGGATTCAATAACACATATACGCTGGCTGTGAGGCAGGATACTGCAGACAAATACGGATTGGAGACTTTCTCGGACCTGGCCGCCGTAAGTAACGAATTGACCGTTGGCGCGACTATCGAGTTCACGAACAGGGACGATGGTTTAGCCGGACTTGCCGAAAAGTATAATATGCAATTTGGGGATGTGAAGGCGGTTGATGGCGGCTTGAGGTATACAGCATTGAAAAGCGGAGAAAGTGACGTAATTGATGCTTTTTCAACGGACGGATTACTCAAGGAGTTCAACCTCAAAGTGCTGGAAGATGACCAAAGCTTCTTCCCTCCTTACTATGCGGTTCCATTGGTAAAGGATGAGACATTAAAAGAATATCCTGAGCTGGAAAAAGCCATCAATATACTGGCAGGTATGCTTACGGACGATAAAATGCGCGAGCTGAACTATAAAGTGGATAGTCTGAAGCAATCTCCAGAGAAGGTTGCAGAAGAGTTTCTTAAAGAGGAAGGATTGGTAGACTGACAAGGCGGATCTGTCCGCCTTGTTTTTTTGTAATCCTAGTCAAATAACGTGCATCATCATATCCCATTCATGTTTACTCCGCCAGAAAATTCATGACGCGGTCGTAAGTCTTTTCATCACCAATAACTAACATGACATCTCCAGCCTCAATGCTCACATATGGTCCAGGTGAAATGATTAGTTCGCCATTCCTTTTCACGCCGATAATGGTGCCGCCAGTATTTTGCCAGAATTTCACCTCTGAAACGGTTTTGCCGATATGGCTGCACCGTGCTGATATCTCCACTTCTATTGGAGCAAGCGGATTCGTATGGCGCAGTTTCCCTGTATAATCGATTATATTATCGATTGTTTGAAATAGTTGTGCGTCCAGCCTTTCTCTCTCTTCAATCAGCTTTTTCATTTGCTTTTCTAAATCTTTGATGCTTTCCAAATTGGAAAACCTGTTGATGTATTTAAAGGCGTTCTTCCGGGCTCCGATGACTACGCCGCTTCCCTTTGTGGAATGGACAATTTCCACATCTTCTAAAATCTTTATCGCTTTTCTGACCGTTTCCGGGGATACATTATACTCACTAGCTAATGTCGACCTCCCATGGATCTTTTCTCCCTCTTTATACTTCTCAGTGTATATCCTGTTCGCAATGTCGATTGCGATTCGTTCGTAGGCTGGCATCTTGGCCCTAGGCATAAGCTACATTCCCATCCTTTTTAAAAAAATATATACGGAAAAATGTTGTTGAAGAATTATGGGTTTTTTGCGCACAATCGTATTTAAAATCATTATTACAGACTACCAGGAACCATTCAAGCTGAATTAGGTGAACATACCATCCACCGTCCCGGAATGCCGAACTAAGTTTGACAAGTATGGACGGGACTATTAAGCGTAGAAGATTCTAATAATATTTCAATGACACCAACCCTCAATTAAATTCAATTGCCAATAAGAAAAGCTGCCATTAATGACAGCTCCAATCTTCAAGCTTGCAACCGTTAATGAAAGAAGATTTTATTTTTCGTTTTTCTGCTTTCTTATTTGTTTTTCTACAACAAAAGTCAGATAACCAACGGATATCACACCTTCTACGTCATGCATTTGCTACTGAGGCAGTTCAACGTCAAAAGATACCAATTGATATTGTTGCTAAAATACTACACCAACGTGATCTAGGGGTAACTGAATATTACTCAGAGCCCACTCAGAGTCAAGTAGCTCAGTCCGTTAGTGATTTACATGATGTGATCTCTGATTATGTTGACTTAGATGAAGCCGTTTTACGTAATCCTGAAGAACTTGAAAAAGAGCTAGAGGAATACAAAGAAAAAGTAGGAGTATTCAATAATGTAATCGGTGGCACTTGTGTTACTGATTATGTATGTCCTATAAAAATGCAATGTTTAGGCTGCCAAGCAAAAATACCACAACCTGAAAAAAAGCATGAATTATTAGACGTGATTGAGCTATCAAAAGATATGGAAAAACGATTTACTTCGATGGGGTTAACTTTAGAAGTTAAAAAGGCAAAAGCCATGAGAAAACACGCTCGGACTGAATTAAAAGAAATAAATCTAATTGAACAGTATAGGGAGGAACAAAAATATGAGCCACACATTCAATACGATAAATGATAGACCGTGGCTTAAAGAAAGTCACCGAAAACGTAGTAACCGATCAGTAGAGATCGGCATTCAAGCAATTGATTTATTAATTCAGAATGGTGAGCCTGTTACATATAGTAATATAGCCGAAATCTCAAAAAAAATTGATCCTAAAGGGAAAGGTATTCACCCTAATACAATTAGAACAAATGAGCAACTATACGATTATTATAAACAACATAGTCTAACTTATAAACAAAAAGAGAATAGCAGTAATAAAAAGTCAACCTTGAATACAAATTCAGATGAATTTGATTTTCGAAGAATAAAATCAAATCGAAATATAGATAATACACATAATAAGTATATGAAATTATCAAAGAAAGAACTTGTTCAACGTCTAATCCTTGCAGAAAAATTCATTGTAGATAATCAAAAAAGATGGATAGTGAATTATTTTGAGAAGTTTAAGTAGCAAAAATGCATTTCATTAATGTGTGCTTTATATATTAAACCTACAATCATTTATCCAAGGTAAAACCTAAATATAGTATTTACTAATTGTATGTAATTTACAAAAATACCCCCAATTTAGGCTGTATCTAAAGTCGGGGGTATTCTGTGGTTTTACATTTTAATTATATTTTAATATATAAGAGGCACTTTACATTGGACATGATGTCATCCACTTTCCCTCAACACAAATTGTGTATTTTGGTACATAACATCCTATAACTATAGCAGCTGAACATAGTACTCTTCCATAAGGAAGTTTATCTCCCCAACGGCAGGCCGCACCAACAAAAGCAGCACAAGCACCTGAATAATCACCGCCGCCTGATTGATATTTGAGCATAACCAACAAACCTCGCCAGCTGCCTGTGTAGATACATCTCCTGTTCCTGACTGCAATTGAATATTAGCTTTTTCAACTACAGCATTAGCTTCCTGTTGAGCATTACTACAACTTCTTGAAGTTCAGGTATATCGGAGAATCATATGTTACTGTTTCACCAGTTCCAAAATTATTAAAATAGATCTTCTTTTCACTAACTACATTGCTATAATCTAACAAACCCTCTAACATTTCGTCCTCTGAAAAATCAATTATGTAAGTTAATAGAAAGTTAAAAGTTAATAGATCCTTTTTCTGCTTTGAAATCCTTTTCAAAATCAATCTCGAACTGGGCTATATAACCTATATGATTATTATTCTCATCAGTAACAGGGTTTAAGATAGTTGGTTCTTTCTCAATAAGGTACTTCTTGTATTCTTTGAAACTATCACTCTTTTTTATAGCGTCCAAAAAACTTTCTTGATCAGATATTTTTGTTTCGGCTTTAGTCATAGCATTAGGGGGCAAAAGACTGAACAACAGTACAAAAGAAATCAAGCTAAACAACAATTTTTTCATTTTAACTCCTCTTGTAACTTTTTATATATAATAACAAGTATGTAAATTAGTGTAAACACCAATTGACAAAATATATAGAATTATCTTACTATTATAGAAAGGAGTTGAGGTTATGAAGACAAGTGAAAAGGTTGTTTACCTGCTATTATCTGGATTTTTAGGTTTATTATGGGCTATCTTTATTAATTTTATTGTTACACATACTAATGGTTTAAGTGTGCAATGGTTTTTAAAAGCTTTAATTATCTTGGTTGGCACCAGTTTATTCATTTTACTAAGTAACCAAATTTCTAAAGAAAAACCTAAGAAATTAAATAATCTAGGAAACGTCTTGTTCTTATTAATGGCCCTTGTAGGCTACATATTATTCTTCTAAATAACTACTAAAGTGTAAAATCCTTTTACAAAGTAAATTTAGAAATTTTATTAAAGTTGATTTTTTAAAAACACCACAAGACTTTGAGGTGGTTTTGTTTTTTTACTTTTAAATTTTTTTATGTAAACTATCATATAAGAATGGAATCCCCTAACATTTCCTGAAAAAATTTTTAGACGACTTTATGTACACAAGATTATATATAATGTGTGACATTATATATATGTATATTGAATATATGACTTACAAATGATTTTCTTGACTTTTAATAAAAGCAGTCCAATCCCACCCAGAATAACAGCTATGTGTTATTTGTCCTTATTCCAAAGAATTTTGAAAAATCCCCAAGGAATTATGAACAACTACTTTCAAGTTTAATTTAACTTCTTTCTGTTGAACGGGGTGCGCAGTTGATAAAAATTTTTCATTCCATGATTGAATTGAATAACGGCTACAACCCTTTACGGCATTTCATAAAGGGTTGTTTCGTTTTTTTCAGATTTCGATGAATCCATATTTACCCATCAGTTCCCGCGGATCCAATGGAACCTAAGTAAACAGAACGATGTTATTGGTACGAGTTTGATTGAAGCAATGTAAAGAACAATGAGGTTCAGCAGACTGGAATTGGCCGCCAACAATCGAACAACTAATTTTTCACCAGGCCGTGTGGGTCAATGACAAATTTTTTCGATGCGCCGCTATCGAACTCTTTGTAGCCACTAGGAGCTTCATCAAGAGAAATTAACGTAGCATTTACAGCTTTGGCAATTTGGGCTCTGCCGCTCAAAATCGCCATCATTAGTTCCCGATGGTACTTCATGACTGGCGTTTGTCCGGTCACAAAGGTGTGAGCCTTTGCCCAGCCTAAACCAAGCCGGATTTTTAAAGTGCCGAATTTGGCATCATCATCAACAGCACCAGGATCCCCGGTCACGTACAGTCCAGGAATACCCAGTCGTCCTCCTGCTCTGGTAACTTCCATAATCGAATTCAAAACAGTTGCTGGAGCCTCTCCATGGGACATGCCGTGGCCATGTGCTTCAAAGCCAACACAGTCTATGGCACAGTCAACTTCTGGAACGCCTAAAATTTGCTCAATTTGTTCAGCAAGATTTGGGTACTCCCGTAAGTTTACTGTCTCACAGCCAAAGCTTTGAGCTTGTGCCAAACGTTCACCATTCAAGTCACCAACAATAACGGCAGATGCTCCCAACAGTTGTGCTGAATGAGCAGCAGCCAGGCCTACCGGACCCGCCCCCGCAACATAAACGGTCGCGCCTGGCTTTACTCCGGCACTGACAGCACCGTGATATCCTGTTGGAAAAATGTCGGAAAGCATTGTTAAATCAAGAATTTTCTCCATTGCTTGATCCTTATCAGGAAATTTCAGCAGCTGGAAATCAGCATAAGGAACCATTACGTACTCCGATTGTCCGCCGACCCAGCCACCCATATCCACGTATCCGTATGCCGAACCTGGACGGTCGGGATTTACATTATCACAAACATGCGTATGTTGTTCCCTACAGCTCCTGCATCGGCCACACGCGATATTAAATGGTACAGAAACTAAATCCCCCTTCTTGATAAATTCAACATCACTTCCTACTTCAATAACCTCGCCTGTTATCTCATGACCCAATACCAAACCACTTGGTGCTGTCGTCCGACCTCGTACCATATGCTGGTCGCTGCCACAAATGTTAGTCGTAACAACCTTAAGGATCACACCATGGTTACATTTTCTTCCGACATTCAATGGGTTCACCCCGGGTCCATCTCTTAGAACCAGATCTGGATAGCTAATGTCGCGAACTTCTACTTTTCCTGGTTCAACATACACTACCGCTTTGTTACCGGCCATTCAAATCACTCCCCTAAAATAATAGATAGCTGCAAAGCTTGTAAACATTACCATTATATGAGGGGGTATTCCATTTATTCTGACAAGTTCAATAATTGATGAGGTTTTGTTGTTTGCGTTGAGGTGCCAGACAGATAGCACAACTAAGCAATACCGAGATGGATTGAATTGAAAAATATATATAGAAGGTCTCATATCATTATTTGTTGATAAAATAAACTGTCTTTTCATATACATTTGTAATGATGCTCTGTAGTTTCGAATGGAAAGAACGCCGGGGTCTAGCCAAGGTTTGAGAAGCACCGCAAAGCAAGTTATCTGAGGTATATAAAAATCCATAGGGAAACGCGTTCATGACTTACGAAGGAGCGCGGGTTGGGATCCGTCAGAGGCACATATATCTACATATGGTTTATCACACAAAATCGAATCGGTACACGAAAAGGTCAATGAAGATACCGGAATGCTGAAAGTAGCTGGAGTTGGAAATAAAAGAAACATTATTGACATGAGTTGAAAATATTGGTTATGACTTTGTAAGCTTGCGATTTAGAGTGGCCTGGAGCCAAAAAAAATTGAAGAGAACACAGGGAGAGGAAAAAATGGCGATACGACCACCGTTGTTGCAAAGAGGAGATACGATAGGATTGGTTACACCTGGCAGCCCTCTTGATGCTAATATTATTAATGCCAGAGTACAAACCTTGAGAGATATGGGCTTTAATGTAGTCTTCGGCAGGCATGTTTATGCCTATGAGGGCATCGTAGCTGCACCAGCAACGCAAAGGGCCGAGGATGTAATGAATATGTTCAGAGATCCGGGAGTGAAAATGATACTACCAACACGAGGAGGGACTGGGGTTCAGACCATTCTTCCTTATTTAGATTTTGCAGTGATAAGCGAGAACCCTAAAATCTTATCTGGTTATAGTGATATAACAGTTTTACTAAATAGTTTGTATCAATTTAGCAATTTAATTACCTTCCACAGTCTGATGCTTATTGATTTTAAACCAGACACACCTGCTTATAATTTTAATCAATTCTTCGAAGCAACCTCTACATCGGTTTCTCCCAGGACTATCCAAAATCCACCGGATATGCCTCTGATGAGTTTGGTACCAGGCAATGTAACGGGTCCAATAGTAGGTGGGAATATGACTTCGTTACTCAATACCCTTTGTACTCCATTTGAAATTGATACACGAGGAAAAATACTCTTTTTAGAAGAAATTCATGCACCTACTACAACGATTTTTCGGTATTTTACGCAACTCACGATGTCAGGTAAATTCCAGGATTGTCTTGGAATTATCATGGGACAATGTACGGATTGCCTTGTATCTTATCAGACAACGTATCAAGACTTAATTAATGATTGGTTAGTCCCGTTGGGAAAACCTTTAATGGTCAACCTTGCTACAGGGCACGGTGTTTATAAAGCTGCTATTCCAATAGGTGCTACTGTTAATCTCGATACGGTAAATAATACATTGACTGTGCTCGAACCAACTGTTTCTTTGTGATGTAATAAAACATCCAATCAAAAAGGACCGGGTTGTATGAGACGTTTTTCTTCATACACAAATTTGGGTCTCATGCGATACACAAGTTTTTCTTTTTAAACTACCTGCCAGTTCATATTAAAGGTCAGCCGATACTTCTGGTTAACCATTTCGAATAACACAAAAGAGTAACCGTTTTAGGCTACTCTTATCTGTAACTAAGGAGTGCAACTGCTCCGGGACACAGTGGCAGTCCTTTTTCCACCATGTGCACCCTCATCGTGTGCCTTCGCATCCTCGAACGCGTCATAATTGTTTGATTTACATTGACCTTCCCAACGAGGAGAATGTTCAGCACAGTGTGCTTGATATCCCCTAAGGTCATTTGGCTCTGGAAAAAGCTGTGTAAGTTCGTTTTCGTCCAAATAAATCACCTCCTACTCCTTAACTTGCGACAAAATATCTGTGAATATAAGGGAAAATTAAAGAAAGTGCATTACCATAAGGCTTAGGTTGTAAGAGTCAACCACAATTTCTAGTGGCAGACAAAAAGGCTGTGAGAGAGGATTGCAAAGGGGAGTTTCTAAGCCTGTATTTTTCTTACATACGGAAAAAAATCTACCCCTGTCTTGTTAAATCAAATAAAACATATGTTTTTATAAGTATACTTTCATCTTTTCTACACAACTTATTTAAATGGAGGTGATGCGTGTGAAAGACAACAAGTTCAGTTTTGACGACAACTTACTTGAGCATAATGAATTCGAAGGACTAAAAAAGGGCAAAGGAAAAGAAAAAATAGATGATGAGTCAAATCCTCAAGGTTTAGGGGCACCACTACCTAAAAATGCAGAATAACCTGCCGAAAGGATGACAGCTTGCAGCTCATTTCTAAGCCAGTCGATCAAAGGATGCTTGACAATGGATAATTGATGCACAAAAAATCTATTTCCTTATGCTATGCAGAACAAGAAAGCCTTCATGCTGATTATCGTTCTAGTCAATCCGACAGATCCTAGTTATACCATGTGAATAATTACTGCTCCTTTCAGTGATAATAACTTTAAGACTATTTTCAAATGGTTAGGAGGAAGAGAATGGACGATAAGCAAAAATACCCGCCAAAAGATACCGGAACGTTAACCGATTACCATTATGGCACTGGCAAAGATCGAACTTCTAAGTCAATGTCAGTAGCTGAAAATAAGGAAACTAAAGATACGATAAGATCGCTTATTGACGATTAATACGAAGATCAACGGAGGCTGAACAGCCGTCACTTTTTCCTTTCATATCCTTTCATAGTAATCATTAATCATTGAACTTTACATGTGAAATGGGTATTATAGTAATACTGGCTGCGTTGTTCGTAATCATAATAAAGTTTTAACCTTTAAGCTGTAATCGGGAGTTTTAATTGAAGCTGAAATGACAAGCCTCTGTCTATATGACAAGGAGGACATGCAGGAAGGTTTCTGCGAACACCCACTTTAAGGAGTGGTGGTTTAAAACTTTCTTATATTAATACGGCATACGTGGCTTTTAATCTTTAAATCCAAACCAGTCGCCAATTGGCAACTGGTTTTTTTGTATATATGCAATGCACCGCAACTAAGATTTAAGCAATTACCGATAATTTAGATTTCCCCCAAATTCTTCAGTCGTTTCTATTGTCGTTGTGTTACGGAGCCCGTTTTCAGCCATTCTTCACTCTCTTACATACCTGTTTCCTTGTGAGATGTTCTAAATAATCATCTAATTGTGTTATCCATGCGGAGGCAGTGTCTTCATCGTAGCGATGTTCAATCGCCTTGGCGATTAAATAGTCGGAGATAGCAGGATTCTTTGGCAGGATAGGCCCGTGCAAATAGGTTCCGATCAAGTTTTTATACAGCAAACCCTCTAATCCACTATCATCGTTGTTCCCGCTTCCTTTTTCCACTTTCCCTAATGGGCGATAAGAATGATAAGTTCGTCCGGCATGGTTTTCAAACCCGACGATTTCCCCAAATAACTCAGACTGGACTAGAATATTCCCGGTAAGCCTCGGTTGCTTTGCTACTGTATAAAAGTCCAATATTCCTAAACACTCCAATTCATTACCGTTTGCATCAATATATTGGTTGCCCAAAAATTGATATCCGCCACAAATGGTCAGGCCTGGGACTCCGCTTTCGATTTTTTCTTTTAATTGGATCTTGATGTTCTGCAGTTCAGCTGTTGCTACGCTCTGTTCCCTGTCGCTTCCCCCGCCTATAAAAAATAAATCCATATCTTCTAGTGTTACGCCATCTGTGCTTCTTATTTCTTTTATATTTAGATTAATTCCTCGCCACTCAGAGCGCTTGGCTAAGCTGATAATATTGCCACGATCACCATAGAGATTGAGCTTGTCCGGAAAAAAATAATACAAAGTCAGCTGTTTGGATGATTGTAACGGAACTTTCCTTTCCAAAATGATCACCCCTTAACATTTTTCAACCGATTTACAAACGCTTTTCTTGTTGGCTGCAGGGCTGAATAGTTGGTGACGACATAGCTGTTCAGCTGTCTTTTCAATAGTTCCTCCACTGCAAGGTCGACATTTTGGATGATTTCCAGTTTGTGTTCAGGGATGCCAGCATACTTTAAACGGACAGCCATGTCCTCTGCCCTTAAACCGCTGCATATGATCCGGTCAGTAAGACTGCTGTTTATCTTTTCATAATCAGCGTCCCAAATCCAGGATATATCCCGGCCGTCATCGCCTAAATCATTTAAAGGGAGCAAATACTGTTTTCGCTCATGGTTCATGTTTGATTCCGATAAACTGACATTCATGCCGGCCGGGTTCTTAGCCAGATTTAACACTACATGGTTATCCCTGTGTTCGAACCGTTCCATCCGTCCGTTTTCGACGTGAAATGTTGATAGCGCATTTTGGATTTGTTCAGGACTCAGGCCGCTTTCTATACAAACGCTGATGGCAGCCAAAGCATTGATGGCGTTATACGAACCCAAAATAGGTACAGAAAAGTCTCCAACGTTTGTCTTTATAGATAAGCCTTCATTCACTTCCAAATGCTTGATTTCATATTTAGGACTTTTGCGTCCAAAACCGCATGGGCAGCTATAATGGCCAATCTGCCCATAGTGAGTGTGTTTGTATTGAAGACGTTCGCCACATTGAGGACAAAACGTAGATTCAATCATATTGTGCTGCTCAAAAGCAAAAGCATGCTTGCCTAAACCGAAGTATTCGGCTTCCAAGCCGAGATAGCCTAAACGGGTGACGAAAGGATCATCTGCATTTAAAATAAGTTTTACCGCAGTTCGCTTTAAAACGTCACCAATTTTATTAACCAGAATGTCAATTTCCCCAAAACGATCGAGCTGATCCCGAAAGAAGTTTGTAAAAACCATCAGTCCTGGCTGGATTTCTTTCGTTACTCTTTCAATTGAACCTTCATCAATCTCTATGACTGCTATATCAGCTTTTTTCCTTCTCAGTAGCCCTTCGTTTTTAATGAATGCTGTTGTGATGCCGGTAATCATATTGGAACCTTCAGAATTATGTATTATACGAAAACCATTTTCGCTGAGGATATGCCCGACGATTTGGGAGGTTGTCGTCTTGCCGTTCGTTCCACTGATAAAAATGATTTTATCAGTATTGTTTGCTAACTTTTTCAAGATGTCCTTATCGATTTTTCGTGCTACTACACCTGGCAGGTTGCTCCCGCTTTTATGTAATATGCGGCTCGCCTTATGAGCCATTTTTGCCGCTAATATTGATGTTTTTACTGGCACTTATGTTCGCCTCTCAATCTGCTCAGATGTTTGTCCCCCCCCGGCCATGCCGGTGCCAGCTAATGTTAAGCGAGATGAATTGCTCTACGATTGTCGCATGGATTCCCAATAGCTTTCCTCGTCACCAAAAAACTCTGATAATACGCCATTTAGTGATTGAAGCTTGTCGATAAAACCGTTTAAATCACAAGTGTGGAAAGTGTCTTTAAGTTCACGATTTTCCTCTGTGATCGAATACACATGAATTTCCATACAGCCATCCCACCTGGCATTCACATCCCATTTGCCGTCTTCGCTTTCCAGTTCAAGCGCAGCGGTACCGCCATGGTCTCTTTTATGCTCGGTTTTAATTACCCACATGCAAAACACTCCTCTGTTGGATTGCCAATACTAGATTAAGTTTTCCATGTTTCTTTGCTTTTATTACTTCGTCAAGAAACATCCGATTCAGTTCATTTCTAATGGATTGGCTAGCGGGGCAAGTTTATCAAAAAGAAACAATGTTATTTTGAAAATGAATATAGTCTATGCAGTCGTGCAATTATGGTTGATCATTAATAAAAGGGACTTCCATTTGGATGTCCCTTTTATTAAGTTCGCTATAAAATTTAAAGGTTCAATTTAAACCCTTTAATTACCTCTTGTAATTTTTCTGCCAGATCACTTAAATGCTTGGAGGAGTTAATGATTTCTTCGCTGCCGGCCAACTTCCTGAGTAGCTGCCGCAACGGTTTCTACACTTTTGCTGGTGTCTTTAGTGCCTTCTTCGATATTTGCGACGGTTCCTTTTATTTATTTTATGCTAAATTAGCCTTGCGAAGTATCATAAGATTTATAAACAGATTCTCTCCAATTAACTTCTTAACTTCATTTATCAAGCACTTTTTGCCTTCACTAAATGAGCGGTCTGCCGGCATCTGGTGAAAGGTTCGGATCCCCCTTCCCTTCAATCAAAAAAGGATCCGTATTTTTTTCGCTGATTCTTTTCGGTAATAAACTCCCGTTTTTTACATTTTTATCCTTTTTCTTACCTTTGTTTTGTCCTTTTTCTTCTGTCATGATGTCAACCTCCTGGAGATAGTCTCTGTTGAAACAATGCATTTATACCCATCTGTTGACATAGAGACGCCTGATTTCCCTTGCTGAAAGCCAAGTTTTCTTCTATGAACTATGAAATGTTAATAGGTACTTAGCTTTTTCTTTTGTCGTTAAAGGCAGAATAGTACAAAGAAGATCAATATTATCTATGATAAGTACATGAAACCCACAAAGAGTTTGAAATACTCTTTGTGGGTTTCCTCGTTTACTCTGCTAACTGATTGTTATAGCCTTTCTTTGTTTCCAAATTACATTCACCACAGCAGCGAGCCAAAGGGTTGCAAGCACTGAATATGTGTAAAGACTTGTCGTATAAGATACGTCTAATGCTCCCAGTAAAGTCCTGATATTCGTCAAAATAATAATACCACCGACGAGCGTTCCCAATAGGTTAGTCGGTATGATTTTGACCAACCAAGCTGCAATCGGAGCTGCGATAATACCCCCGATCATTAATGCAACTACCCATTGAAGATGAATCTGCGTCCATCCTAGAGTAATAAGAAAACCTAGAGTAGAAGATACGGCAATTGCGAATTCACTTGTATCGACTGAACCAATTACTTTCCTCGGTTCCATTTTGCCGCTGGTTAGCAGTACAGGTGTTGCAATTGGCCCCCATCCTCCACCACCAGTAGCGTCAAAAAAGCCTGCAATAAACCCGAGTGGTACAAAGTGTTTTTTCCCCATGTTTGTTTTGGCAATTTGACTGGAAGGATTGAACTTGAACAGGAAACGATATATTACATAGACACCCAATAGCAATAAGAAAAACGAAACATATGGTTTAACTATGTCACCAGGAATGCTGCCTAAAAAATAAGCACCTATAAAAGCCCCAATAGAACCAGGTATGATTAATTTGAGGACAACTTGTTTATCTACATTACCAAATCGAATATGCGATACACCCGAAGCAGCAGTAGTTACAACTTCTGCCATATGAACGGAAGCAGATGCAACAGCTGGTGCAATACCAAACATAAGCAATAATGAGGTGGAAGTAACTCCATATGCCATACCCAATGAACCATCCACCAACTGTGCTGCTAAGCCGATCAAAGCAAGAACGATTAACCTTCGCAAAAAAACCTCTCCTTTTTCAAAATTTCCTGAATAGACTTGTTATAGGGAACTACAATCAATAAATTTGTCATTGTTGACTAATCTAATCAAGTTTATATCCTACAATATGAGCAGGACGTACTATTGGGTTCTTGTCTAGGTTGAAAATGGGCAAATACCTAAAGGAGAGGCGTTTTATGAAAATTTCTAGTAGAGGAGAATATGCATTACGTGCACTTATATGTTTAGGCAGCAATAAAAATCAACTAACATCTATTGGAGAGATATCCGAAAAGACCCTGGTTCCAATTAATTATTTAGAACAACTTCTTTTGCAATTAAAAAGAAATGGATACGTTCAAAGCAAAAGAGGTGTGAATGGAGGATATAAATTAAGTAGAAGCCCCCGTGACATCATCATTGGAGAAGTCATTCGGAACCTGGAGGGACCGCTAGCGCCGATGGGGTGCGTGAGTATTACATCATATGAAAGCTGTCCACTAGAAGAAGGCTGCTTATTAAAACCTTTATGGGCACTTGTCAGGGATACTGTTGCAGATTTATTGGATCATACAACACTGAAGGATTTGTTGGACGGTAATATCATTAAAAAATGAAATTAACTGCCGGGTGCTAAGCTGCCAACACTGGTGTTTTTTTTGTTATTAATCTAGATGTTCAGGTTCAATAAGAATATAGTATTAAAAAAGGTGATTTTTGTGTTTAGTAGAAAACATTAAACAATCTAAAAAAAAGTGCGGGAGAGGCAATCATGAATAAGATAATAGATGCTCATATCCATCTTGATCAATATTCCGATGATGAGATCGAAAAGTTTTTCCTGGATGGCAATTCAATTGACAAGGTTATATCCGTGAGTATGAATTTGCAATCCTGCAAACGAAATCTGGAGCTTTCTTTCAGAGATTCGAGAATTTTGCCGGCATTTGGTTATCATCCCGAGCAGGCTTTGCCAACCGGCCGTGAACTTGCCGATCTGCTGGAATGGATGGAAAAACACAGGAATACTATGGTTGCGGTCGGAGAGGTAGGTCTGCCGTTTTATCGGAGAAAGAAAGACAAGCAAGGTGAATTTCCGCTCCAGCAATATATCGAATTGCTGGAAACATTCGTCATCCATGCAAAACGATGGGGAAAGCCGATCATCCTTCATGCTGTTTATGATGATGCCTCGATTGTCTGCGGCCTTCTTGAAAAGCATTCGATCGTTAAAGCACATTTTCATTGGTTCAAAGGAGATGCAAAGACATTACGCAGAATCGCGGAAAACGGCTATTATATTTCCATCACACCTGATATCGTTTATGAGAAGGAGATCCAGTCGATGGTATCGGACTTTCCACTTGGCCAGTTGATGGTAGAAACGGACGGGCCATGGCCATTCGAAGGACCGTTTCAAGGAATAAAAACTCATCCGAATATGATTCATGCGTCCATAAAAATCATCGCACAAATCAAAAACCTCCCGGAACCAGATGTGTATCGACGGTTATATATTAATACATTAAAGTTTTACTCATTGGCATTCTAAGCAAGTGGTTAAGAGCAACAGTCTCTTAACCACTTTTTAACATCCATTGGAGCGTACAGCATAACTGAAAGTTGAATGATAAACTTGACTGAGAATTCAGAATAGTTATTGACATGCAATATCTTTGGTGATATTATCTTTTTTCTGCCAGTAAAAAAGAGGAGGCGAAACGGATGATATCTATTGAAGCTTTAAGCAAATTTTTCAAGGTGCCGAAACGTTCAGTTGGGCTAAGGGAAGCGGCAAAATCCCTTTTTTATCGTGAATATACAACGGCAGAAGCACTCAAAGATATTTCTTTCTCCATTAAGCCGGGGGAGATTGTAGGGTATATCGGTCCGAATGGCGCCGGGAAATCGACTACGATCAAAGTAATGAGCGCTATTTTGGTACCTGACAGTGGAACGTGCAGTATCCGGGTTTACTCCGGGCATATTCCTGCTCATGAGGCGATTGAACAAATCATCGTGCAGACTGCCTGGCTCGCAATCCTCATTGGGCTGGGGAAAATTGCAATGGACAAAGCATTGCGAAAACTCGTCGTACAGGGAGGATGATGGAATTGAGGATTTATTTTAAATATGTTCTCATTCTATTTAAGTCACAAATGCAATATCGCTCTTCCTTTTGGCTATTAACTGTCGGCCAGTTCTTTATTCCGTTTGCGATGATTGCGGGTCTTTATTTCCTGTTTGAACGTTTCGGGGAAATCAAAGGATGGGATTTCTTTGAGGTTGCGCTCTGTTTTGCTGTCATCCATATGGCATTTGCGATTAGTGAATGCTTTGCTAGAGGCTTTGATACGTTCTCAACTCTCGTCGGGAAAGGTGAATTTGACAGGCTGCTCGTGCGACCGAGAAGCACGATTATTCAAGTGCTTGGCTCAAAATTCGAATTCAGCAAATTTGGAAGGCTGTTCCAAAGCATCTTGGTTTTGATCTGGGCTATAAGCAATCTTTCCATTGTATGGACTGTAATGAAGGCAGTTACTCTTTTGCTGATGGTCACGAGTGGGGTTGTAATATTTACTGGAATCTTTATGTTGGCCGCAACTATGTGTTTTTGGACGATTCAAGGTGTGGAAGTGGCCAACATTTTTATAGATGGCGGCAGGGAGATGGCTCAATATCCTTTAAACATCTATCAAAAATGGGTTACACACTTTTTTACCTTTGTTATCCCCTTCGGATGTGTCAACTACTTACCGCTAATGTACATTCTTGATAAAACCGAGGGTAATGCTGTACTTTACATGATTTCACCGTTGGCAGGAGTCGCATTTATACTTCCTTGTTTGCGGTTGTGGCAGATTGGAGTCAGGCATTATCGGTCGACGGGATCGTAGTATACAGAGTGCGGGCGAACTACGAAATCGATAAATGAACGAATAGCGGACAACGAAATGGAGTGGGAGGGGGTAACTCTAGAAAACTTTATATCTTTATACTAAGGGATATATTAGATAAACATTAAAGTCCGAAGAACTATTAGACAAGATTATCACATATGAACTATATTGAATATACTGAATAATAAAATACTTAATATTGCATTTATAAGAGCCAAGATTATTATAAAAATTTTATGTCTAAACTGTATTCGAGAATCACTTATATGTTAATTTTTAATGATAAAAAAATTTCACTAGATAGGATGGTCTAATAAGTGAATATGATTTTTCCGTTGCTTGCTTTTTTAGGTGGCATTGCAATCGCTTTTCAAGACAAAATAAATGGTGGTCTGGGAAGAAAGGTTGGTGTCTTCGAAGGCGCATTTATATCATTTGCCACCGGAGCACTTGCGTTATTTTTAATAATAATTTTTTTTGGTAAAGGTAATTTATCAGCGATTGCAACAGTACCAAAATGGCAATTGATAGGTGGCTTGTTAGGTGCTTTATATGTTTCTTCCATGGTTCTAGTAGTACCAAAGATTGGGGTTGCTACAACGATTATCGCAGTAATTGCTGGCCAGATCATAGTTGGGGTTATCATTGACCATTATGGTCTTTTAGGAGGTATGCAAATTCCTTTTAATTATAAAAAACTAGTAGCGATGATATTTTTATTTGCTTCTGTATATCTCTTTATAAGATAAGTTATAATTCCTTGATATCCTAAATTGCAATTAAAGTTAAATAAGTGGTTTGACTTTTTGCCGAATAAGTAAAGATTGAAGTGTTTAAGAGAATACAATTCAAATCTCAGAAAGGCGACTATTATGGATGGAATTGGTGCAATAATTTTAGCTGCTGGACAAGCAACTAGGTTTGGAAAGTTGAAGCAATTTCAGCTGTTGGCAAATAAGCCTCTATTTATTTACCCAGTTGAATTGGCATCTCAATTAAAATTAAACCCGATTTTACTAGTCGGAAATAGTAAAAGTTCTGAGCATATGCTGAATGCTATTAATGAATTAAATGTCACTTACCTTGAAAATAATGAATCAAGCCAGGGTATGTCAACGTCATTGAAAAAAGGATTATTAATATTAGGTAATGATATAAATGCAGTATTGGTGTTTTTAGGAGACCAACCATTCATTCCAGCCTCAGTGGTTGACAAGTTAATTCGGACTTACAAAGAGCAATATAAAAGAGGAGTCCGTATCGTTCGCCCCTCTTATAAGGGAAAGAAAGGACACCCAGTACTTTTTGATCGAAGCATTTTTCCAGCTTTGTTTGCTATTAAGGGAGATAGAGGAGCTAGAGACATTATTGAGTCCCATAGTGAACAAGTGGAAACTGTTGAGTTTTCTACGATGGAATGGAATTTGGATATTGATACACAAAATGATTTAGATATCGCCCGAGATTATTTAATTAAATTAACAAGCAATACAAGCGACTAATTTTGAAAATTTACTTTTGGGGAGGAGTAAAGAAGAGTTTTATACTCACGCTACTAATAATTTTATAGATTTAAAATGTATAATCGATTTTTAATAAAAAATAATCGATTATTTTTTATTTTGTGGTTTACAAGTAAAATGAAAGCGCTTATAATTACAAAAAAGGTTAAATATTTAGAAAATTATAATAATCGATTATTGATCAAAGACGAGATTATAGTACTTCTTTTTATAAAACCCTTATACATTGGAGGATTAATAATTATGATTATCTGGCTTAATGATTCATTGGGTAAAGAGTTGTATCTAACTGGAGGCAAAGGGGCTAGTCTAACCCGTATGGCTTGTGCCGGACTACCAATCCCAGAGGGATTCGTAGTTTCTACTGAAGCTTATCTTAAAGAGTTATCTGAAGCGGGTGTTAGCTCACTCATTGCAAAAGAGTTAGCTGGTCTTGATTTGCATAATGAAGCTGCAGTTGAGAAGGTGTCATCAACAATCCGGACGGCGATTGAATCGATAACATTGACTGAGGAGTTAGAAACCGAGATAACGGTCTCCTATCAGAAACTATGCCCCTCAAACGGGCCGGTAGCAGTCCGTTCAAGCGCTACTGCAGAAGATTTACCTGAAGCCAGCTTTGCTGGACAACAAGATACATACTTAGGAGTTGTAACAGCCGAACAAGTAATTCAAAGGGTCAAAGACTGTTGGGCTTCTTGTTTTACAGACAGAGCTATAGCATACCGGCTCCGTCACGGTATTAGGCACGAACAACTTGCGGGAGCAGTAGTTGTTCAGAAATTGGTTGAAGCAGATAAAGCGGGTGTGATGTTTACTGTTAATCCTATAACTAAAAGCGAACAGGTTGTTGTAGAGGCCTGTTGGGGCTTAGGAGAAGCACTGGTTTCGGGCGAAGTAACACCGGATCAATACACAGTGGATAAAAAATCAAATCAAATCTTAAATGTAAGCGTTTTACCTAAACTAAAAATGGTAGTTCGCAGTGAAAAGGAAGTGAAACACCAATCCGTACCTGCAGAAAAGGTTCGGGCCCGTGTCTTAAGTGAAATTGAGTTGTCAAAATTAAATGAAGTGGCGATAACCCTTGAACGTTTTTTCGGTTCACCACAAGATGTTGAATGGGCTATTAAATTAGGAAAGGTTTATTTGCTTCAAAGTAGACCGATCACAACCATTTAAAAGGAGGTTTGAAATGTGGAATGGCTAGAAACAACTCATGAACCATCAATAAAACGAACGATTTTGCGTGATGAAGTGAAGGAATATATTCTTAAGGCAATTCTAAGTGGAGCTCTAAAACCTGAAGATCGCATTGTGGAGACACAGGTTGCTCGTCATCTAGGCGTAAGCCAGGCACCAGTTAGAGAAGCACTAAGAGAATTGGAACAAATCGGAGTACTTCTAAGTAAACCATATAGGGGAACCTTTGTAAAAAAACTATCTATTGAAGAATTAAAAGAGCGATATATTGTACGTGCTTCTCTTGAGGAGACGGCAGCCCGATTAGCAGTTCCAAAATTATCAGAAGATATTATTCAGAAGTTGGAACAATTAATTGAGAATATGATTATGACCGCTGAAGCTGGAGATTTACGACAAATGATTTCATTAGATGTTGAATTTCATCGTACTTTCATTAGAGCATCTGGAAATGAATTTTTGTTATCAGTATGGGAAAACATCAATCCCGGCAGCTGGACAATGGTAACCACACATTATGCAAAGAGGGATTTAGTTGAGCTTGCAAAAAGGCATCATGATGTCTTAAACGCTCTTATCTCCGGTGACCCGATGCATGCTAGCTATGTCATTCGTGCCCATATTGAAGAATTAGCTCCGAATTGTTAGTTTTACAGGAATTAAGCAAATCGGTCTTTCCAAGACCTTATGCATAAATTTTGATTAAGGGGGAATTTTCATGACAGTTAAGAGCACTTCGAATGATGTTTTAGGTGAATTTTTCGGCAGTCCTAGTTTTCAGGTAAACTGGCAAAGCGAAGCGGATAAAAAAGAGTTCTGGTGGTTTGACGATCTTCATGTCCCACGCCCAGTATCTCCGCTTTATTTTGATATCGGTGGTTGGTGGGGTGATGCGTGCAAGTATATGTACCGACGTTTTGGAGTTCCTTTCGGAAAAGACTGGCAAGCTCGAAATATTAACGGTTATGTGTATACTGCAGTAATGCGTCGAGAGGCTGAAGAGGCAGAGAAGTTAGCACCTTATTTTGGAATGATGTTACCAATCTATGCAACTCGCTTTCTTAAATGGTGGGATGATCGATATTTGCCAGAAATCAAACGAAATTTAGAATATCTTGACAAATTTCCTTACGATGAAGCAAGTTTACCCGAAATGATGGTTCTACTTGAGGATGCTCTAGATATTCAGGAACGTCATTTGCGGATTCACTGGATACTAAACCTAGCTCAGTTTGCTGCTTTCCAACAATTCGGCCAAGTGGCAAGCGAAGTTGCGGGTGAAGAAGCTGCATCAAAATTTTCCGGAAAAATACTTGTTTCTGTTCAGGACAAAAACTGGGATTCCTCTAGAGATTTATGGAGTATAAAGGAAGAAATTAAAGTAGATTCAGCTTTACAAGCTGTTTTTTCAGACCATGATAATTTCCAAGATATTATTACCTCATTAGATTCTTCACCTCGTGGAAAAGAAATACTTCAAAAGATTAATGACTACAAAGAAGAATATGGATACAAGGCTGTTTATACACATGAGTATACTTATGAGCTCTGGAAGGAGAATCCAGCACCCATCTATGAAATGCTCCGAAATTACCTCGATTCTGATTATGACTTCCATAAAGATATTACTAGAGTAGCTGAGGAGCAAAAGAACGCAGTAGAAGGCTTGAGAAGTCTTATCCAAAGCGAAGATGATTCAAAAAAATTCGAGAGCGCACTTGAGCTTGCTCTTGCTATGGCACCTTTAACTCCAGATCACCACTTCTACATAGACCAAGGTACCTACGCACGTATGAGAATTTCAATAAAAGAATTAGGAAAGAAATTTGCGGCTCGTGATGGCATTAATCAACCTGAGGATATTTTCTATCTTCTTTATGATGAAATACGCCAGCTTGCAGCAACGCCAGATGCCTTCGATGCGCGTGCATTAGTAGCCGAGCGCAAAGCTGAACAAGATAGAGCCAATGACATAACTCCACGAGATTGGGTTGGCACTGCTGATTACTGGTCCTTATACGAACAAGCCTATGTAGGAGTTTGGGGTTACCCTGAGCGCTTTGAACTTTCTAAAACAAAAGATCAAGAAACTACAGAAATTCAAGGTTTGGCTGCTTCACCAGGTGTCGTTGAAGGCATAGCCAGATTTGTGAATAATCCAGAAGACTTTGACAAGATAAAACAGGGAGAAATTCTTGTGTGTAGAATGACAAATCCAGCATGGACCCTACTTTTCAGTAAAATCTCGGGTCTTGTAACTGATTCAGGGGGCGCTCTTTCTCATCCTGCTGTAATTGCTAGGGAGTACGGTATTCCAGCGGTAACAAGTACTTTGGATGCAACCAGTAAGATTCGAACCGGTCAACGTATCAGGGTTGACGGAAGTACCGGTATTGTATCGATTATAGAGTAAACATAGTTATCGGGCCGCTTTTGTTGCGGCCTGATAATTTGATAACCTTACGGGAAAACCTTTTCCCTGACCAGGGATACACAAATTAAGGAGGAACCAATTTGAAACGGCGGATAATTGACCTAAGCATGACAGTTGGACCAGATATGCAAACTTTCCCACGAGTCGCACGCCCGATTATAGCTCAGGTGGAAAGCCATAGTGAATTTGCTGATAACATTGGCGCTTTGAAATATGGTGTTGATTGGCTTACTGCCCATTGCGTGATTGTACAAGGAGATCATATTGGAACACATATGGATACTCTTCGTCATATGAGGGATGATGCGCCAGGTGCTGAAGGCATTCCCTTAGATTATTGTTTTGGAGATGGGGTTCGACTGGACTTTCGGCACAAGGAACCTGGCAGCATTATTTCTGCAGAGGATATCGAAAAAGCCGAAAAAGACATGGAGTACCAAATCAAGGAACGAGATATTGTGTTGATCTGGACAGGAGCTGGTGAGTTCAATCAGGAGGATAGGTACCAAAAAGACTTTTGCGGGATGAGTGCAGAGGCAACGATATATCTTATTGAAAAAGGAGTTAAGGTAATGGGGTGTGATGCACCAACTTTTGATCCGCCAGTATGGTCGATGTTTGAAAAGCAAAAGTTTTGGGAGGCACACAGGGTTATGCTAACCCATGAATATTATCACCTGGAAAATATGCAAAATTTTGAACAACTTCCTGGAGCAACTGGTTTCTTGTTATCGGTGTTACCGGTGAAATGGGAAAAATCAACTGGCGCTGCAGTTAGAGCAGTAGCTATTGTTGAAAGTAACCATCAATGATAAGGAGGAAAAGATGCTATGCGTATTGAGCATACAATCCAATTAAAAGCAGAGCCTGAAGTCGTATGGGATTGGGTAAGTGCAATTGAGCGCGTTGCTGATTGCATCCCTGGAGTTGAAGACATGACAGCTATACAACCTGGAAAGCAGTACAATGCACTTGCAAAAGATCGTGTGGGTCCTTTTAAAGTATCCTTTCCTATGGAGTTAACATTAGAAGAGTCAGAAAAACCTAAAATGACAATTAAAGCTAGTGGTCAAGACAAATTCACTAAAACTCATGTTCAACTTGAAATGACGGTTCGTGTAGATTCTAGCTCAACTGGCAGTGGCAGCGAGGTTAATCTTAATTTGAATTATCATATGAAGGGAAAACTAGCAACTTTAGGTCAAGGTATGATTAATCGTAAATTTATGGAAAAAGTTGATGCGTTCACTGTAAACCTTACTGAAGTGTTGGAAGGAGGCGATGGTAATGCTCGGGTCCTTTGACCTGACACATGCTAAAAGTATCGACGATGCTGTCGAACTTAAAGCAAAGTTTGGGGGAGAAGCTGCGTTTTATGCAGGTGGGACTGAGTTATTACAAGTCTTAAAAGAGGGCTTAATTCTGTATGAGCAACTAATCAGTCTAAGGCGTTTACCAGACATGAACCAAATAGAATTTGATGAGGAACAAGGTGTTCTGAGAATTGGTGCACTTACTACTCATGCTGAAATTGCAAAGTCTCCACTTATTCGTCGTTACCAGGCTGCTTTTGCTGAGTTGGAGGACCATATTGGCAACATCAGGATTAGGACATCAGGTACGATCGGAGGAAACTTAGCATTTGCAGAACCACGATCAGATCCAGGAGCCTATTTAGTGGCAGCAAATGCCTCTGTCTATGTGAGATCTCTATCGGACTCTCGAATAATACCTATGTCTGATTTCTGGAGAGGGCCTTTTGAAACTAGTTTAGATCCCGGCGAGGTGATCATGCATATTGATGTGCCGATTCTGGAAACACATAATGGAGCGGCTTATAAAAAATTCTCAGTTGCAGAATTCCCGATGGCCGGTGTAGCTGTAATTGTGAAGTTAGATGAAAAAAAAGAAAAGCTTGCCGAATGCAGATTAGTAGTTGCAGCAACCAATCCAATTCCCACTAGATTAACATCGGCCGAAGATTTGCTCGTCGGTGAGTCGTTGGAAATTGTTAATAGAGAGGTTGAATGGTGGGTAGATGCAGCACGACCAGAAATGGACGCAGTTGATGATTATGACGGAAGTGCAGAGTACAAGAACCATGTAGTTGGAGTTCTTCTTCGTGAAGCAGTACAGGAAGCCATAAACAGAGCAAGGGAGGTAAATTAGCAATGAGTACTCATAACATAAATTGCTTTGTAAATGGCGACAAGATAGATTTAAATGTTTCTTCTTCGGATTTAGTAATAGATATTTTGCGGGAAAAATTAGGTTTGATTAGTGTAAAGCGTTCTTGTGATATGCAGGTTTGTGGAGCTTGTACCGTGTTGATAAATGGAAAACCGGTCAGTGCGTGTACTACATTAGCTATTGAGATGGATACTGCCGAAATTACTACTGCTGAAGGGTTAAGTAATGGAAACGAGCTTCACCCAATACAACAGTCATTCATTGATAATGGAGCGCTCCAATGTGGGTTTTGTACTTACGGGATGATGTTATCATCGATAGCACTACTTAATGAAGACCCTAATCCCAATGAAGAACAAATTAAACATTATCTACATGGGAATATCTGTAGGTGCACTGGATACACGACAATTATAAAAGCGGTTCAGCAGGCAGCTGTAGCAAGGGAGGATGGATAAATGGGGAAAATTGAGATAGCCAATTCTCTGAAGACGATTGGCCGAGCTATTCCTCGAACAGATTATCGAGCAAAAATAACTGGTGCTATACCTTATCCTAGTGATGTAGCTGTTGAAGGAATGCTAGAGTCTGCCATAGTCCATAGTCCATTTGCACATGCTGAAATAGAATCTATAGATATTTCTGCTGCAATAGAGGTTCCTGGTGTAATTTGCGTATTGACCAGAGATGATCTCAAAGAATTGGACCCCTATTTTGGACCGGTTTTCCGAGATCAGCCAATACTTGCGATCGATCGGGTTCGTTATGAGGGTGAACCAGTTGTAGCCATTGTTGCTGTTGATCGTAAAACAGCACACTATGCAGCTAGTTTAGTTGAAGTTGAATATCACCCTCATCCAGAGATAGATAATTTGGAAGCTGCTCTTGAGCCAAATGCACCTCTTGTCCAATCTTATGCTCAGCGAGGAAGTCACTATAGTAAAGTCTTAGCTGACGCGGATCCCCGACACACTTCGAATGTAGCTTTTAAGTGGGATTATGATCGAGGTAACGTTGTTGCCGGGATGGCTACTGCAGATCTAATAATAGAGAATGAGTACCGGGTACCTATTATTCATCACTTTCCTCTCGAGCCAATACATACGGTTGCAAAAATGGACTCGGAAGGAATTACAGTTTGGACGGGAACTCAAACTCCAATGGCTGTGCGCCAGGATTTAGCTGTAATTTTCGGATGTCCTCAATCTAAAATACAGGTAGTTTCTTTCCCGATGGGTGGTTCGTTTGGAGCAAAAGCTTTTAGTAAGGTTGAACCTTTGGCGGTAGCCCTTGCTCGAAAAGCTGGAAAGCCAGTAAGGGTAGCTCTCTCCATGTCTGAGACTGCAAGAACAATTCGTCGAGCAGGTGCTAGAGTCAAAATTAAAAGTGGAGTCAATCGGGACGGAACTTTAGTTGCAAGAAAAGTAGAAATCGATTATCAGATTGGAGCATATGCAGACTGTGCACCACGTGTAGCGCAAAAAGGTGGATATGTTTCTGCAGGACCTTACCGAATCCCAAATCTTGAAATTCGATCCCGCGCTATATATTCAAATACACCACCTAGTGGGGCCTATAGAGGTTTCGGTGTACCACAAGCAACATGGGCTTATGAACAACATACAGATGAACTTGCAAAAGCTTTAGGAATGGATGCTATAGAATTTCGTCTGAAAAATATGTTGGAGCGTGGAGAGTCATATGCTGAAGGTGATACACCAATAGATACTGATTATGCACCGGTATTAAGAGAATTAGCCAATGAACTTGAATGGGATCAACCTTTAAAACCGTGGAGAGGCCGTGGTGTTGCAGTTTCTTTTAAACCGAGTCAGGCGCCTACCGAATCAACAGCTATTGTAAGACTTCATGCGGATGGTAGTGTGTCAGTGTTAATGGGTACTGCTGAGATGGGGCAGGGTTCTAATAGTGCAATGGCACAAATTGCAGCAGAGGAGATAAATATCCCTCTTGAAAGAGTTGTGGTGACTAAACCAGATACGGCAATGGTACCTTTTGATTCAACTACAACTGCTAGTCGATCGACAGTCGCAATGGGGCGTGCCGTCCAAAATGCTGCACGAGATATAAAGTCAAAATTGTTAAAACGGGCTGCTATATTACTTAAGGAATCAGTTGATAATCTAATCATAGAAAATGGAGAAATCGTTTTTGGACAGCAAAGGCTGACTATACCTGAAATTTTATACCAAACGAAAGAGATATCAGGAATTGAAATCATTTCAATAGGCCAGTTTATCCTAGCCCCAACCAGATCTCCTATTGGAGGATCTACACCTTTTTGGGAACCTTGCTGGGTCGCAACTGAAGTTGAGGTAGACCCAAACACTGGAAGGGTAAAGGTATGTCGCCTGCTTACAGCTGTCGACGCAGGGAAAGCAATTAACCTTCAGCAAGTTGAAGGGCAAGATATTGGTTCTTCAATGCAAGGGATTGGGGCAGCACTATATGAGCAAATGATTTTTGAAAGTGGTGTGTTAAGTAACCCCTCACTAGTTCAATATCGTGTACCTCTATTTATGGATGTCCCAGATGATTTTCGTTCGAAAGTGATAGAGAACGAGGATGGACCGGGACCTTTTGGAGCAAAAGGTGTAGGAGAGGGGGGGTTAATGGCAGTCCCAGCTGCGATTGGCAATGCAGTCGCTCAGGCTATAGGAACCCATATAAACCAATTACCATTAACTCCAGAGAGAGTGTGGAGGGCAATAACAAAGAAAGAGGGGTCAGAAACATGACGGTCTACGTTCATTTTGTACGTCATGAGGAGGTTGCTTCCCACCAAGGGGACGTACCAATTACAGAAGCTGGCTTAGCTTCGGCAGAGGAACATGGAAGACAAATGGCTGAGTGGATAACTGAAAGTGAGCGTGTTTTTTTCTTGCATACTATAACGAAACGGACTCGCCAAACTGCGGAACAGTTGCGTAAAGGTGTTGTTAGAAAATTAAAAGATGTTAACAACCGCACAGTTTCAATTGTTGATCCTTTCAACGAAAATGCCATTCGGAATCCTGACATTTTCTTAGGAGGACTAAGGGTAGAGCTTGTCTCTTCCTATGAAGCTCTGTCTGAACAAATCACGTGTCTTGGGATCGAAGAAGGTCTATTGCCCACACTTCCGTTTTGGCCACCCTTTATGACTAGTTCCGATAGAATTGGTTACTGGTTACATCTCGACAACCCTCCCGGTGAGAATGCCGAAGCGGTTGCTCGCCGTTTAATGGCATATGCGTTAAGTTTAAGTTTTATTCCACATAAGGAGACAAGTCGTTACTTTTGTGTTACGCATTCACCGGTTCTTCGTGCTTTTTTAAAAAAATACTTACTTAAAGAAGACCTTGGTGAACCCGACTATTGTGAATCAATTAATCTATCGTTTTCCAAAGGTATCTGCTCTATCAGATATCGTGAATATCATACAAATATAACTATGGATTTGGAGGAATGAAAATGATCGTATTGGTAGCAAAATATCATTGTAAGCCAGGTAAGGGAGATGAGGTGCAGTCTTATCTAAAAGAGATGAAACCCCTCGTAGAAGAACATGAAAAAGGGTGTGCCGTATATTTCGCAAATCGCTCAGATGATAATTCAGACTTATTTTTACTTTATGAGCAATATGTTGATAATGCTGCTTTAGAAGCCCATAGGGAAACACCACACTTTAGAGAAATTATTGAAGGTAAAATTGTCCCTTTACTTGAAAAACGAGAGCGGGCGTTATTTACATTGGTAGATTATTAAATCATCAATATGAGAGGAGGCAAAGAATGAAACTTATATCATACCAAGTTAATACCCAGGATGGTCCAAAAGTCAGAATAGGAGCAGTACAGGGGTCGAATGCGATTGATCTATCCGCGGCCTATCGCTTAGAATTACTAGCCCGTGGATTGAATTCAAATGCGGCAGAAAGGCTTGCTTCAGCACTCCTTCCGGGAGACATGGTAGCCTTCATTGAAAATGGAGAAGCGGGTCTGGATGCAGCACAAGTTGCAATATCAGCAGCGGTTAAGAAAGGTTATGAAACTGGTCCTAATAATGAAACGATTATTTTTCCTTTAGAGGATGCTAAGCTTCTATCACCTATAACACGCCCGCCTATGTTAAGAGATTTCATGGCGTTTGAGACGCACTTGAAAAATATCTATCCAAAACTGGGTAAAGAAATCCCGCCTGAGTGGTATGAAATGCCGGCATATTATAAAGGTAATCCAAGCAGCTTATCCACGCATGGTGATGAAATTCCAATGCCATCTTATGCTCAAGAGCTGGATTTTGAATTTGAGTTGGCCATAATCATTGGGCGCGGCGGAAAGAACATTCCGCGCGAGGATGCTTTAAGTCATGTGTTTGGTTATACAATTTACAATGACTTTAGTGCACGGAAAATTCAGTCGAAAGAAATAGCCATTGGCTTAGGCCCTTCAAAAGGAAAAGATTTTACTAATGGTCATACATTAGGTCCTTGGATTGTGACAGCTGATGAGATACCTGATATATATAATATGGCTATGAAAGCGAAAGTGAATAATGAAGTATGGTGCGATGATAACTCTGGAAGTATTTATTGGAAATTCGAAGACCTTGTTGCTCATGCTTCTATGGGTGAATATTTACAAGTTGGAGAAGTCCTTGGTACAGGTACCATTGGATGGGGATCCGGTGCAGAAAGAGAAAAATTCCTTTATCCAGGAGATGAGGTTGAGTTAGAAGTTGAAGGAATTGGCATCTTGAAGAATCGTATTGTAGCTGAGAACTCTTAAAAATTTATGTAAAATATTTGACTGGTTCATCACTCATTAAAAACTGAGCCAGTCAAATCATTTTTTTCTGCTCCTGCATAATATTTTGCTAAAATAAACTTTCATTCTTTTGGGGGGAAACCAGTGCGTAAAGTGATTCAAGGATTAAATAAATGCATTGAGGAGAATAGTTCTGCAGTCATTGCCACAATTATTGAGACAGAGGGCTCCACTTACCAACCATCCGGAGTTCGCTGTTTAATACGAGAAGATGGTCGTATAGAAGGCCTTGTCAGTGGTGGATGTGTAGAGCAGGATCTCGCAGAGCGTGTAGGAGATATTATTTCTTTGTTTAAAGCAGAATTGGTATTTTATGATTTTAGAGCAGAAAATGACTTAATTTGGGGTATGGGACTTGGATGTGATGGTACGGTGACATTATTCTTACAACCTTTCGACCCAGTGAATCACTATACTGAATCAATGAATTTATATAACCAACTACTGTCTATTTATGAAGCGAATACGACGTTTAGCATTGGAACGATCATAGAATCTTCAAACATAAAATTATTGCCTATCGGTATGATGACTCAACTAAAGGAAGAAGAATTGGATTTGGGTTCAGAACGGACAGGTTTCGTGAATATCGAATTAAAAGGCATCATGACGCATTGTTTTATCGAAAGGGTTCTTCCTCGTCAGCATGTAACAATCTTCGGGGCAGGACCAGATGTATACCCGGTGGTTAATCAATTGCATGGCATCAATTGGAGAACAACAGTAATTGACCATAGACCACAGTATACAAGTAATCGATTTTTTACTAATGCAAATGCGGTTGTTTTGATAAACCGGTCAGAATACGAAGACATACAAATTGCTAAGGGTTCCTATGCCGTAGTTATGACGCACAACTATGAACTTGATTTAATGTTAGTTCGAAAACTCATCTCAGCAGAAACCCCTTATATAGGAATATTAGGGGCTACAAGGCGGATTAAAAATATAATGGCAGAACTATTGACTGACGGAGAGTGTACTTTTCATGACGGACAAATTCATTCCCCTATTGGTTTGGATCTTGGTGCTAAGTCTCCTGAGGAAATAGCACTAAGCATAATTGCAGAAATGCTAGCCTTTAAGAATAGAAAAAGCGCAAAAAGCAGAATTGTCACTCCACAAGTAAATGTTTATTGTTAATGTCCAAGGAGGATTGTGACGAGCCTTGCAAACAAAAAAAGTAAATAATCGTATTCCCTTATTTTGTGTGGTTACCCTTATATTCTGGTTTTCAATGTATACTTGTGTACCGATTTTAGCCGCATATGTGGAGTATTTAGGTGCATCCTACAGTATGGCAGGGTTGATTGTAGGAATGTATGGTCTAACCCAAATGTTACTTAGAATTCCAGTCGGAGTTATTTCAGATCGGTTTCATAAACGCAAAATATTTATAGTCTTTGGAATGATATTCTCCATCTTATCAGGTATTGGGATAATAGTAACACAAGATATCACTTGGATCTTATTTCTTCGTGCATTAGCGGGGGCAGCTGCAGCGACATGGGTTGACTTTACAATTTTATTTACAAGCTATTATCTAAAAGAAGAAACAACAAAAGCTATTGGAACCATTTCTTTTTATAATATCTCTGGCCAGATGCTAGGGATTTTATGCGGTGGCTGGTTTGCAGATCACTATGGCTGGGAATCGTCGTTTTTAATTGGAGCACTTGTAGGAATGATAGGTTTAATCTGTTCATTTTTTATCATAGAAAGATTTGAAGATGGGCAACAAAGAATTACTTTTCAGGGAGTCCTGGCAGTTGCAGGAGACCGTACGTTATTAACGGTTTCTTTTCTAGCGATTCTTTTTCAAATGTTAGCATTTGCTACAGTTTTCGGTTTTACCCCCGTTTATGCCCATACCTTAGGTGCCAGTAAATTTGACATGGGATTACTTACATTTTTCTCTACGTTTCCTACCGCAATTGCCGCATGGATTGGTGGACGTTATTTATCTGAAAAGCTGGGAGAAAAAAACACTATTATGATTGGCTTTGTCTTAATAGGAGTTTTCACCACTCTTATACCTTTTACGAACAGTATTATTATTTTGATCATTACCCAGACGATCGCAGGTTTCGGAAGGGGGTTTGCATCTCCACTGTTAATGTCGCTAAGTATTAAACATATGAATTCAGGAGAAAGAGCAACTGCAATGGGCTTTTATCAAGCAATTTATGGATTAGGAATGTTTATAGGTCCGTTTTTTATGGGATCAGTTGGAGACTGGCTCACTTTAAAACAGGGATTCATTATACTGGGTCTCCTTGGATGCGTAACAGCCTATTTAACAAAAATAATGATTGTTTCTGTTAAACAAATCAGTGAAGCGGATATTGTGAAAAATTCTGTTCTATAAACAAGGAAAACAACACAACACTGAAATGTTAATGATACTTTAAAAAGGGGAGAATAGAATGGAAAAATTAAAGTTATATATTGATGGACAATGGCTTGAAGGCAGAGAATATGAGGGGCTACGGTCTCCTTATAACCAAGAAGTTATAGCTCAAATTCCACTCGCAGATAATGCTGATGTTGAAGCAGCAATATCTAGTGCTCAAAAAGCTGCAACAATTATGCGCAATATGACTACTTTAGAACGGTCTGAAATTCTTGAAAGAGTCGCTGAACTTTTTCAAGAGAAGCAGGAAGAATGCGCACTTATTTTAGCGAAAGAGAATGCTAAACCTTTAAAATCGGCGCGAGCTGAAATTCTGCGAACAATTGAAACATATAAATTTGCGTCAGAAGAAGCGAAGAGGATACATGGAGAAACCATCCCTTTAGATGCTGCAAAAGGAGGAAAGGGAAGATTTGGTTATACGAAGCGTGAACCGCTAGGTGTTATTGGGGCAATCACTCCATTTAACTTTCCTTTTAATCTCACTGCGCATAAACTAGGTCCTGCCTTTGCTGCCGGGAATACAGTAGTATTAAAGCCAGCATCACAAACCCCACTAAGTGCGTTTATGACAGCAAAAATATTTGAAGAAGCAGGATTGCCTAAAGGAGCATTAAATGTGATCACGGGGAAAGGTAGAGCAATAGGGGATTTAATTGTAACGGATCCCCGAGTGAAAATGATTACATTTACTGGAAGTGTACCTGTCGGAATGGGTATAAAAAATAAATCAGGCTTAAAGCGGGTTACATTAGAATTAGGTTCCAACGCTGCAGTAATAGTAGATAGTGTGTCTGATTTGGATAGTACTGTTGCTAGGTGCGTAGAAGGATCCTTTAATTTTGCCGGGCAAGTCTGTATATCAGTTCAGCGAATATATGTTAGGCAGGATTTATTTAATACCTTTGTTGAGAAAATGATTGAATACACAAAGTTGTTAGTTTTAGGAGATCCACGCTGTGAAGAAACCGATGTGTCTGCTTTAATCCATCCTGGAGAAACAGATAGAATAGAGAGTTGGGTTGCGGAGGCAGAGAAAGCTGGCGCAACTATTGCTTATGGAGGAAAAAGGGAAGGAGCTGTGTTCCAACCTACAATTATTGTTAACGGAGGAAAAGATCTTTCTATTTCTTGTAATGAGGCGTTTGGTCCTATTGTAGTTGTTAATTCATATGATAAATGGGATGAAGCAATTAATTTTGTGAACGATTCCGACTACGGATTGCAAGCTGGTGTTTACACCACAAACATTCAAAAAGCATTTGATGCTGTGGAAAGACTTGAAGTTGGAGGTGTCATAATCAATGACATTCCTTCTTTCAGAGTTGACCATATGCCTTATGGTGGGGTCAAGAATAGCGGCGTTGGAAAAGAAGGGGTGAAATATTCAACGGAAGAGATGACAGAATTAAAATTCGTCTCGTTTAAGCTATAGAAAAGAAATCCACTTTTTGAATGGACATGGTGCTTATATGGTTACTAACTGTTAATTATACTGGATGAAAATATTCATGGAACACTTTTTACTGGTAAGGGGGTGCTCTTACCAGTTTTAATATTGAACTAAGATTTTCATAAATAAAGAACGATGATGCTTTAACAAGGGTAATATCTGCTTCTTGGTTTATTAGTCGGTGTCCCTTTCTTTTTTTGTGGTTTTGGTTACGTCAAGAGTTATTGTCATGAGTTTCAACTCATTATCACTCAATGTTTCCAAACTCAACGAGATCCTCTTTGTGACCAATGACCACCAATCTATCTTCCTGATGGAAAATTTGATCAGGGGAAGGGGGCACGATTATATCTTCATCGCTGACAATCGCAATGGCGCTTATATTATATTCAGCACGAAGGTCGACTTCTCGCAAACTTTTTCCGGTCATACTTACTGGGATTTTGACTTCTTCAATGCTGTATTGTTGTGAAAGCTCGATGAAATCTAACACATTCGGGGAGAGAAGCTGATGTGCGACCCGTTCACCCATGTCTCTCTCCGGGTAGACAATCCAATCTGCTCCTACTTTATTTAACACTTGTCCATGGCGTTTGCTCAGTGCCTTTGCGATTACTTGCTTTGCTCCTAACTCTTTTAATAGCAGTACGGTCAAAATACTTGCTTGCATATCATCCCCAATTGCCACGATGACGCAGTCAAAATTTCGAATCCCGACTGATTTTAGGGCTTCCTCTTCGGTAGAGTCCGCGACAACTGCATGAGTGACAGATAATCCAGCATCTTCGACGTGCGCCTCTTTAATATCGATTCCCAACACATCTTGGCCGGCTTCGTAAAGTTTTCTAGCTACGCTCATTCCGAACCGTCCCAATCCAATCACAGCATATCCTTGTTTTGGCATCTGATGTTTACACTCCTTCTAAGTAATTAGCCAATCATGATTTTTCCTTTTGTATAACGGAAGGCATCCGGCTTCCGCCTCATCGCGACCGCATATGCCACCGTCAACGGCCCCAATCTTCCCGCAAACATCGTAAAGATAATTAGTATCCGGCCAATCGGAGATAATTCCGGAGTCAATCCCATTGAAAGCCCTACGGTACCAAAAGCTGAAGTGGCTTCAAATAAATAGACGATAAAATTGCTAGCCTCTTTTTCCGTTATCGTCAGCAACATGGTAATGACCATAACAAGAAATAGCCCACTTACTGTAACAGTTAATGCTCTAAATATCGTATCAATAACAATTCGGCGTCTAAATAACACAACATCTTCTTTCCCTTTAATCTGGGACCACACAGTTTTTAATAAAACTGCCAGGGTAGTTACTTTTATACCCCCGGCGGTTGAGCCGGGACCGGCGCCAATAAACATTAGAAATACGAGCAGGAACAATGTAGATTGTGTTAAGTCGGCAATCGGCAATGTATTGGTACCTGCTGTCCGTGGGGTGACAGCCTGAAACAATGCCCCTAATACTTTTCCCATATAAGATAACGGCTCTATCGTTTTTTCATTTCCAAATTCAAACAAGAATATTAAAATCGTTCCACCTAAAGTAAGAATCAGACTTGTTAGCAATACGACCTTCGTATGCTCTGATAAACGGTGGGTGTCATGGTATTCATAAAGTTCATTCAAAACAATAAAACCAATTCCACCTAATGTGATAAGCGCGCACACGGTTAGGACTACTGTAGGATCATCTACATACGGGGTCAAACTTCTATATTCTCCCATTAAATCAAACCCGGCATTATTGAAATTTGATATTGAATGAAAGATACCAAAATAGATTGCTTTTCCAATCGGCATATCGAAGGCAAAACGAATTGCCAAAATGATCGCACCGGCAATTTCAAAAACGGCAGTGAAAATTAATACTCTTTTTACCAATCTTACAATTCCCTCAATCGACAAGTTGTTCAAAGATTGCTGGAGCAACAGCCTTTCTCTAAGTGAAATTCTTTTTCCCAACAGGAAGAAGAAAAAAGTTGCAAAGGTCATAAATCCTAAGCCACCCACTTGGATAAGCGCTAAGATGACGATTTGTCCGAACTTGGTAAAGGCAGTTCCAGTGTCAACCACAACCAGCCCTGTTACACATGTAGCAGATGTAGCGGTAAATAAAGCATTTAGAAATGTGAGACCACTTCCATCGACCGTGGCTATAGGAAGGGTTAACAAACATGCACCGATCAATATCACGGTGGCGAAGCCCAGTACAAGTATTTTTGGAGGGTCTAAGAAATCTCTTGTCTTTTTCATTTTTTACCTGCCTGACTGTAATGAATTTGGAGGCGAAAGTTCACATTAAATATCGGAGATATATATAAATTGTTGAGATGAGGATGGAAAGGATCATAAAAGGAAATCCAACAATTAAATATTTACCAAAAGCAATAGGATGTCCTTCTTTTGCAGCTAATCCAGCTACAACTAAATTGGCGCTTGAGCCAATTAGTGTGCCGTTGCCCCCCAAACAAGCACCAAGGGCAAGACTCCACCACAATGGTTCCAAATCATTTATACCCATTTCACCCATTTCTTTAATCATTGGAATCATAGTTGCTACAAACGGGATATTGTCAACAAATGCTGACAGGAGAGCACTCATCCATAATATGAGAAGTGTAGTCGTTTTCAATTCCCCGCCAGTCAAGAATAAGGCTTTTCTGGCTAAAGCTGATATTAGCCCCGTCTCAACCAGCCCGCCAACGATAACAAACAAACCAATGAAAAAAAATATCGTCGTCCATTCTACTTTTTCCAGGGCTCGATCCAAATACTTGTCCCCGGTAATCAAAAGTAAAAGGAACGCTCCGGCTAAAGCAATCGTTGCAGTTTGTATTTCAATAAATTGATGGAGGAAAAACCCGCCAATCGTTACAGCAATGATAAACAAGCACTTTATTAATAATTTTTTATCTTTTATTTCAGATTTTTCATCTTTCTCAAGTAAGCGGTTCTTCAATTCCTGTGTGGTCGTTAATCGTTTTCGATAGATTATTGAGAATAAAAACACGGTTACTATTAAAATGATCAAAGAAATCAAAGCCAAGTTTTCAATAAATGACAGGAACGTTAATTCTTCTACTGCACTGCCGATCATGATATTCGGTGGGTCCCCGATCATCGTAGCTGTCCCGCCAATATTTGCGGCTAATATTTCAGAAATGAGGAATGGAATTGGGTTAACTTTTAATAAAGAAGTAATGTTTAAAGTAACTGGTACGACTAATAGAACTGTCGTAACATTGTCTAAAAACGCAGACGAAATAGCGGTTACCAGGCTAAACACGATAAGAATTCTGATGGGATGTCCTTTTACTTTTTTCGCTGACCAGATGGCGATGTATCCAAATAATCCTGTAAGTGACGTAATGTTTACTATAATCATCATTCCGATTAATAGACCCAACGTATTAAAATCAATATGGTGAAGGGCAGATTCCTGATCAAGGATGCCAAAGTAAATCATCAATAAACCGCCAACCAGGGCAATAATAGTTCGATGAATTTTTTCGGAAATAATAAAAGCATAAATGATAAGAAAGATACTTAATGCAATAATTGCATCAAAACTCATAAATAAGCCTCCTGAACAAATGTCAACGATAGTATTTCGCTTAATTCTAATTCCATTCGCTTGCGAACTTAATTGAAAGAATTAGGCCGGATAAAATCGTGGTATGCAGGTAGCTTAAGATTTATTTTTGGTATCAAAAAAAGCAGGGAAAGATCGATTATTTATTAGCAGTATAGTCAAGGAGGCTAAAACAGTGCAAGCTTTTCGGGCACGATGAGAGCACATTTAATCGATATGTTAGATGAATCCCTCAGGGCTATTATCGAAATCTGGGCAGAAAAAAGCTTGCTATGTTTATGCTATTTGGCTGCCATCTCTTTCCAAGGCTACTACTCTTCTGTATTGCTAGAAGCGAAGCAGATAAGTGAAGACGTGATTTATACTGGGAATATTTCTGTCTGGATTAGAAAAAATAATTCACGTGAGTAAATCAATGTATTTAGCTTAGCTAAACCGAAAAACGAATGAGATTGTCTTAACCACAGCAGAAGAATTCCATATGACTGATAGTACTGTCTAATTTTACATAATTGTTCGTTTTTCAATTAAAGATATGCTTTATGCAATGTACGCTTGCAAGAAGGGCTGAAATAATTCCGATGCCTAAACCTATGACTCAATAATAAGAAAGGAAACGTTTGTGAATTTTTTGTGTAGCATGTTCGGATTAGATTATAAATATCGTTAAGGTGTGTATCTTATCATGAATATTCTTGTCACATGCAATGAACATTACATTCATCCTTTGAAGGTGATGCTAAAATCACTATTTGTGAATAACGGAAAAGAAAGTTTTTCTATTTACATTGTGTACTCAAATATATTGGATCAACAGCTGAAAGAATTGAAAGATTATGTAGAATCAGAAGGGCATAAACTCCATCCTACTCCCATTGACCCAAAGTTGTTTGCAGGGCTGCCAACTTTTCGCCACTTTACAATTGAAATGTATTATCGTCTAGCTGCCCACAAAGTATTGCCGAATCATTTGCAGCGAATACTCTACCTTGATCCCGATATTGTTGTCATTAATTCAATATCCGAATTATATTGGACGGAATTTGGGGATTCTTATTTTGTTGCTTCAGAACATAAGCATTTCTCACACATCACCCGTGCATTCAATAAACTTCGGTTAAACACACCCCGTGCACACGGATACTTTAATACCGGTGTTCTTTTGATGAACCTGCACTCACTTAGAAACGAAGTAATCCTGGGCAATGTTTTCCAATATATTAAAAAAAATAAGCGAAAACTCATTTTACCTGATCAGGATGTACTGAATGCACTGTATTGGGATAAAGTGATTCCTGTCGATTGTTATCGCTTTAACTATGAAGCAAGATATTATCAGTTAAGCAAATTAATTATCAATAACAAAAGGGACTTACAATGGATCCAAACCAACACCGTTTTTATCCACTATTGCGGTAAGAATAAGCCATGGAAATACAAGAACAAGGGTAACTTGGGCCGTTTTTATCTTGAATATGAAAATTTACTATTAGAGAGAACTTAACTTGAACTACATCAGGTGAGAATAATGAATTATTTCCCTCATGGTCGGCACACTTCTTCGTTCTGGAACCGGGAAGGAATATATCGGCCAACACAAGATCAGGCTCTAACGTTTGCATTGACGTTAGAGCCTGTTCTTTTTTGTTTATTTTGTTGCAATGCAGGAAAAAGCGGGCGGAGCAATTGCTGAAACAAGCAAGCTAAAGTAACGCTGTAAAATAAAGTTCATTATAAACAAAGCATTTTTTAAACCTGTTTAATACGTTGCATTTGAAATTTTCCTTCGTAAAGTAATTCAGGTAATCTTCTTCCTTTTGAATGTAATCGCCTTTATCATTAGACCTCATAAACCAATTGCTGATCGGGGACTTTTCAAAAAAGCAAGGTTCGATCACGACAACTTTTCCCTCTGGTTTCAATATTCGTTTGAATTCCTTGATGTAGTTTTCGATCGCTTCTGGAGGAATATGGTGGAGGACAGCGATGATTAAAACAAAATCAAAGCTATTGTCGTCCACGGGAAGTTTATGCCCCTCAAACGCTTCAAATCGGTATTTCGCGTAAAATCGTTTGGCAAAGTTTATCCTGTGTGTATCAGGGTCAATCCCAAAATAATGAACAGGTGAAAACAAGGTACAGTTCGCCCCGGTACCCGCTCCAAAATCGAGAACTTTTTTATCCGTAAAATCAAATTGCCGTTGAAGCTTGTTCTGAATATATACTTTTGTTATCCATTTTGGCCGAACAAATGAGTGATAAATTCGCGGTGATAATTGCAATTTGAGACACCTGCTTTGTTAAGATTTAGTCCTTGTATGCTTGGCTATTCTTGAGTGCACTCATTTATTATGTTCCTACATAAATGAGGGAATACAAAGCGGGCATAAGGAAATCAATGGACGTCGTGGTAAATGGAGAATTTTCCACGAATGAATGGTGTTTATACTTGAATGGCAGTCCTCTGTAATGTTCAAGATTGAATTTTTAATGGGGTTCAGAAAGGATTTTTTCTGTATATGGCTAACTAGTTACATATCACATTTAAAAAGGACGGGGTAACAATGATTCCATTTATTTTTGCATGCATCGCTCCTCACGGCGGTGAGATCATCCCCGAGTTAAAAGGCACTTTGCCGGAACGGATGGGATTAACCTCGAAGGAATATGATCAAGCTCGGAGAAGAAATGAAAAAAGCCAAACTTTATCGAGGCAGCCAAACCCGATGGCATCTGGCAAACATTAATCCTGGCTGGAGCCATTTCAGAGAACGAACGTGTTGTTGAGTTCCGTTCTTATGAAGCACCAACTTATTTTGGGCTCATTTGCGCGGCTTACTACAATAAAAAACAATAAGGAGTTAATTTTGAAAGGTTGATGCCTAAGAGTTGAGATTTCCTAGAGTTAGTATGGAAATATTCATCTTAAAAGCATATGAATTTTTTGGATATAAGTTTTATAATGAAAATAAGTAAAGAATTAATTGAAGGGGATGAGCCTCATGGATTATCAGAAATCGCAGAGAGATCGGAATTTGGATTTACTTAAAGGTATAATCTTTAAAACAATGAGTGATATATCTGTGAATGTATATCTTTTTGGTTCATGGGCCCGTAAAGAAGAAAAGCGAACTTCCGATATAGACATTGCTCTTCAATCAAAAGAAGAGATTCCAGCTGTAAAATGGATAGAACTTCGGGAAAGAATAGAAGAATCAACGTTACCCTATAAAGTTGATTTAGTTGATCTATCAAAAGCAGCTCCTGTTTTTAAAGAAAAAGTGGAGAGAGAGGGAATTTTATGGAGAGATTACTCGAACGGCTCCAGCTCGCAAACAAAGCATTAAAAGCGTTTCATGAAGTAATACAAATCGAAACTCCTTCCAGTATTGAACGTGATGCAGCAATTCAAAGGTTTGAGTTTAGCTTTGAAGCTTGCTGGAAAGCAGGAAAGCAATTTTTATATGATATTGAGGGTCTGGATATTGGATCGCCCAAAGGTGTTATGCGTTCTTTTCATGAAGTGGGCACATTTTCTGAAGAAGAAACAATACTCAGTTTGAAAATGGTAGATGACCGTAATCTGACTGTACACACTTATAATGAAGAACTGTCGATTGAAATCTTTGGAAAACTGCCCAAGTACTACAGTCTTATGCGTAATTGGATTGATCAATTGAATAGTAAGATGAAAACTGGATGATTTTTTATGACTTTGCTTTGCCAAATCCATGTTTTAAAAAAACCGCTTTGTTGGTAATTAAAGCGGTTTTTATTATGCTTAAAAAATAAAATGGGAATCTATAGACCAATTCTCCTTCTTAGCAAGTATGATAGCCAATTTAACAAAAATGTTAACATTATGTTAAAAAGAACTATAAAAGATTATACAGTTTTATCAGGGGGGATATTTTTGGGTATTAAAATGTCACAAGCTGTGTTTACTATTTACGTCCAATAAAGTAAAAATTCCATGCATAATTGCCAGGTAAAGGGAAATATTAGTCTTTGTTAGTAAAAAACCAAAGGAGTGATCCCCATGCCTTACGGCGCGCATGAAACAATGGAAGTACATGAGTGTTTACTCGAAAAATTCAATATGATCCTGCATTTTAACATGTATGCTACACAAACTAGGAATCCGCGATTGCTGGACATGATCGTTCGCCACCAGCAAGAAGAGATCCGCTCTTATAATGAGGTCGTGGCATACACGCACGATTATCGAGGATTTTCTCCGATTCCCCCAAATACGAACATAAGAGGGATCGATCCGCAGCAGATTAAATACGGCTTGAACAATCCACCGCTATATATCCCTCAGTGGGGTGCTGTCGACAGTGATGGAGAGATCGCTACTGCAATGTTGCTTGCCCATAAAAATGCTGCGAGAAATTCTATGTGGGCAGCTCTGGAAAGTGCCGATCCAAACCTTCGCCAGTTATTGATCAACTGTTCTGTAAACTGTGCAAACCAAGCTTATGAAGTTTTCTTATTTATGAATGAGGCTGGTATATATCAGGTACCAGAGATGAGAAACCACACGGCGAAAACATTCCTTCACCGATATCAGCCAGCTGATCAATCTCTTGAGACTCAATACTTCGGACGAACAGGACAAAACGGACAAGGACAAGCACAAGCTGGACAAAACGGACAAAACGGACAAAACGCTCAAAACGGACAGCCAGGACAGCCAATGCCTAACGCGGGTTATTCCGGAGAAGGCGATGGAGCACAGCGATATGCTAATTCAACCGGAGCCGCTGGATCCGACGCGGGAGCCGAATTGAATGCAAGTGCAGCTGACAGCGTTTTGTACGGTGGCAACCAGGAATATACTAACGCTGGACAATCCGCTGCTGCGGGTGACAACTTAAATGGGGCCGGGGCAGCTGTGAATCAGGCAGGGACGGCTATGAACCAAGCAGCATTAGCAAACCAGGCAGGGGCGGCTATGAATCAAGCAGCATTAGCAAATCAGGCAGGGGCGGCTATGAATCAAGCAGCATTAGCAAATCAGGCAGGAGCCGGCATGAATCCTGCGATGATCCAGGCCGCAAATGGGACACTGCCACAATAATTTTGGCTATCAAATACTTAGCAACCATTAGCATTACAACAGGAGCTTGGATTCCAAGCTCCTTTACAAAGTTCAGGATGAAGGTGCAAATGTAAATCCCGAGTTCCGCTCGGTAAATTTGGAATTCCGCTCGTAAATCCGGAGTTCCGCTCGTAAATCCCGAATTCAGCTCGTAAATTTCGAGTTCCGCTCGGTAAATTTCGAATTCTGTTCGTAAATTCGGTATTTTATGTAACTTCCACTGACTTACTCTATTTCAGTTCGCGTGCTCCCAAATGCATATGACCGCCCGATGGATTTGTAGTACACCCTATATTTAGACGGAAAATCTGGAGGATGTTGCTATCTACGCTATTTGTTCACATAGCCGACTTACAAGTTGATGGTGTAAAGTGGCAGTGGACGTATACTAGTCAAAGAAGCCGATGAGATATCTTGGAAAGTTGACGATAAACCAGCCGAAGTTGACGATAAACTAGTCGAAGTTGAAGATATATCTCAAGAGTTGACGATAAACAGTCGGAGTTGATGATATAGCTAAGAAGTTGACGATTACATAGTCGAATTTGATGAAATATCATGCAAAGAAGATAACGATAAATAGCCGGTTGATGGTTATTGAGCTAAATAGCTCGGTGCCATTACCACATTCGGACTTCACTGGAATAATTATGCCGAGACAGCTAGAATTTTCAAAATAAACCATGTAAATTCTGTTAATAAGGCTTAATCATATTCAAATAGGGTAAACAAAAGGGAGTTGCTTGGTAATCGGGAGCCATCCCATTTTTTCAATTCATACTGAATGATATCGGTGCAAATCTATATCTACTACATTGGTATTCTACAATTTTAGCTTTTGATAGAGGGAGTGAAATGATTGAAAAAAGACGCCTTAAGTGAAGACTATCAAACCATTCTCGAAAATGAACAAATATATCGCCAGATTATTGAGTACTCAGTGGAAACAATTATTATCCATGCTGACAATAAAGTTTTGTATATAAACCAATCTGGCGCGAATTTTCTAAGAGCCACTAAAAAAGAATTGATTGGCGCCTGTGTATTGGACATTTTTGAAGAGAACGCTAAACCTGCGATAAAAGAGAGAATACAGACGACAATGACAGAAAATAAGTCCGGCGAACTGATTGAGCAAACGATTTTCAGGATGGACGGTACACCTGTTGAAGTTGAATTGTACTGCCATCCTGTCTTATTCGGGGATAAAAGAGCAGTGCAATCGACTCTTAGAGATATCACAACACGAAAAGAAGAAGAGAGGCAGCATAAAAGAGAAATTAATGAAGTATCCGCCCCGATAGTGCCGGTTTTGGATGGGATTTCTGTTCTGCCCCTCGTTGGTTCTATTGATTCGGATCGGGCCAAACAGTTGCTGGAAGTTCTCCCATCAATAATTCAAAAACGCCATATTACATATTTAATTATTGATTTTTCTGGTATATATAATTTTGATGAACTTGTAACCGATTATCTGCTGAAAATTAGTGCCGTGATGGGGTTGCTTGGAGTCGAAGCAATTATTACGGGAATAAGGCCGAAACTTGCCCAAACCGCGGTAGAGCTTGGTGTCAATTTGTCTGGAACCAGGAAGATGGCTTCCGTACAACAGGCATTAGAATATCTGGGAGTTGGAAAAATCAAATGAGTATATAACAGAGGTCTGCCGGATCATTATCGGCAGACCTTTGCTGAGGTCCTTTTTGGCTTTTTCGAGCGCTTGCGCTTTCTTATAGACCGACGCAATGGAAGATACAATTACAATCAGGATACATATGCTAAGCATTATAGATGGCAATAATGCTTGTCAGCAAGCCGCAGTTCAAACACGGGAGAACGATGTCAGACAGATTTTCCAATACTGCAACTTGAAAATAAGAAAAATCAAAATAGGTATTTAGTCGTTTTATATTTTTCAAATAGGGTAATAGTAGCTAAGTTACTAACTAGCTAGATATGGGGGACATTCATGATACGATTTAGAAATGTATCGAAAAGATACAATGATGGATTTGAAGCATTGAAAAATATTGATTTGGAATTGGAAGCAGGAAAAATACACGTTTTTATCGGGCCGAGCGGCTGCGGAAAGTCAACAACGATGAAATTGATCAATCGGTTGATTGCACCATCTGAAGGGCAGGTCTATATCAATCATCAAGATGTTTCAAAGATGAATGCAGTCGTTTTACGCCGGAAAATAGGCTATGTCATTCAAAGCATCGGGTTGTTTCCTCATATGACAATCGCAGATAATGTTGCGGCTGTGCCGAGATTATTAAAATGGGACGAAAATAAAACGCAATCTAAGGTAAATGAACTACTTTCGATGGTTAATTTAGCCCCGGATATTTACCGCAACCGGAAACCCCGCGAACTTAGTGGCGGACAGCAACAGCGGGTTGGCGTTATCCGGGCGCTTGCCGCTGAACCGGAGATTATTCTAATGGATGAACCGTTTAGTGCTTTGGATCCGATTAGCAGGGAACAGTTGCAAAATGAGTTACTGAATGTCCAGGAGGACTTGAAAAAGACGATAGTGTTTGTCACTCATGACATGGATGAAGCGATCAAAATTGCTGACAATATCGTTTTGATGAAGGGTGGAGAGGTTATCCAGGTCGGCACACCGGATTTTATTTTGCGACACCCTGCAAATAAATTTGTAAAAGAGTTTATCGGGAAAAGCCGGTTGAAGGAGCAGATGGAGATACCAACCGTAAATGAAGTGATGGTAAATAACCCGGCAACGGCTTATCCAGAGCGCGGACTGGCAGCGGCTTTAAAAATAATGGAACAACGGAGAGTCGATTCGCTCATTATCGTTGACCATCGAAAAAAATTGTTGGGCTACGCCCCGATTTTAAATGTTCTTGGTCAGTATCGTGACGAAACGAAAACGTTACAGGACGTAATGCAACCTTTCACATATACTGTTGAACCAAATATCCCCTTTACCGTTGCCCTGGATTATATGGGCCAGCATAATCTTCCCTACGTGCCTGTAGTGACAACAGAACAAAAGCTTGTTGGGATCATCACCCGTGGCAGCATGGTACGCCTAATGGCAGAAGTATTCCCGATCGATGATGAGGTGATGTAAATGGAACTGTTACAAAATTACTTGCGCTTCTTGCAGCAGCGGTTCCCGGATATACTGGCTCGCTCCGGGGAGCATCTGACAATCGTGGCTCTGGCCGTTCTATTTGGCTGTCTTGTTGCGATCACGACAGGAATTTTTCTGACCCGTTTAAAAGAGGGTCGGCTGACTTCGCTGGTGTTCGGCATCATTAATATTTTTCAAACAGTGCCAACGATAGCGCTGCTGGCGATGCTGATTCCACTCTTCGGGATCGGATTAAAGCCGGCCGTTTTTGCTCTATTTCTATATTCGCTTCTCCCTTTGCTCCGCAACACTTATTCCGGTATTAAAGAGGTCGATGAAAGCATGATCGAAGCCGCCCGGGGAATTGGTTTTAGCCAGATGCAGCGATTATGGAAAATCGAACTGCCACTGGCGTTTCCGTTTATCCTTTCCGGCGTTCGGCTCACAACCGTCTACATTATCAGCTGGACCACCTTGGCTGCTTTAATTGGGGCCGGGGGACTAGGTGACTTAATTATTGGCGGGATGGCAAATAACGATAACTTTCTTATATTTACAGGAACGATCAGTGCAATTATTTTAGCACTGATTGTCGATGCAGTACTCGGCTTTGTCAGCAGAAAAGCAGAGCAAGCGCGGGCCTAAAAAAAGAAAAGAGAACAAGGAGACTATATGTTAAAACCGATAAAAGTATGGGCTGCAGTGTTAATGTTATCGCTCGGTTTATTATCATCCTGCAGCTCCCAAGACACGATTCGAATTGGAGCAGCGACATACACCGAAACGAAAATCATGGCAGCCATTTACAAAGAGCTGATTGAAGATCGAACAGATATAAGCGTAGACATTATCCCCGATTTGCTGTCAACTCCGATGATCCTGAATTCGATGAGCCGGGATGATTTGGATATGGCACTGATGTATTCAGGTATTATTTTTAATAACTTTTTCCCTGTTAAGCAAACCACTGATCGAGAATCTGTACTTCAACAGGCACAGGAAGGCTTCAAAAAATACTATGATTTTACATGGTTTGATCCATTGGGCTGGGAAAATACGTATGCATTAACTGTCAGAGAAGATGTAGCAAAAGTAAAGGGTCTCGAAAACGTTTCAGATTTAAAAGAGTTTCAATCAGATATGGAATTTGGCGTAGATTCGTCATGGAAGGAACGAAAACACGATGGTTATCCGGCGTTCATTAAACATTATCGATTTGATTTTCAAAACGCGTATGCGATGGATATTAATCTCGTATATGAAGCAGTTGCCAATCAAAGGGTGGATGTCGTTCTTGCCTACTCCACTGATCCGAGACTGATAGAATTCGATTTAAAAACATTAAAGGATGACAAACGTTTTTTTCCTCCTTATGATGCTTCCATGGTCGCCAGAAATGAGGTTTTAGAAAAGAATCCGGAGTTAGAAAAAATCATGAATGAGCTTGTCGGTGAGATAGATGAAGAAACAATCACCCGGCTTAATTATGAAGTAGATATAAACAACCGCAATGAACGGGAAGTCGCAAGAGAATTTTTAAAAGAAAAAGGCCTCCTAAATAAATAGACGGAGTGGAAAAAATGACGTTTTTACAAGAACTATTTACTTACATGGCAGAAAACTTTGACCTCCTGCTTGTTTACACCGGTCAGCATTTGCTCATGGTGGCCATCGGAGTAGGAGCAGCTCTGATTGTTGGAACCTTCCTAGGTATCCTCTGCAGCCGCTATTCAAAGCTTGCTCCTGTTATTTTATCCATTGCCAACATCATTCAAATTATCCCTAGTTTAGCCATGTTGGCTCTGCTTATGCTGTATTTTGGCCTTGGATTTTATACAGTCGTTGCGGCCCTGTTTCTCTATTCGCTCTTGCCAATCATTCGCCATACGTATGTAGGCCTCCAGCAGGTGAATTCCTCGATCACAGAAGCCGGGCGCGGGATCGGTATGACATATGTTCAGTTATTGACAAAAGTCCAGCTTCCGCTTGCGATGCCGTTTATAATGGCCGGCTTGCGTATAGCCGCTGTCATCGCGGTCGGCGTAGCAACACTTGCCCCGTTCGTGGGGGGAGACGGGTTGGGTCGTGAAATCTTCTCCGGAATCAACTCGCGCAATGACATCCGCATATATGTGGGGGCGATACCAGCTTGTCTCATCGCGATCCTGGCCGACATCAGTTTAGGTAAATTGGAGAGAAGGATGAAAATATAGCCAGGTTTTAATCAGATTTAACCCAAGAAAATTATAGGTTTATCCCTAGAACAAACACCCCTTGTTTCTTTGAGGGGTGTTGTTATGTTGACGATTACAAGAAATTCAACGACTTGGACGGTTTAATTCGGACCATTGCAGATTCATGGTTCAGACTGCCCTTTAGAATCTAAGTTTCGATGTTCACTAAAATAAGGATTTTCAGTGGTAGCAAAATTAACAGACAGAAGACTCCGATCCGGGTCGAGACCATTTAAATCTTTTGGTTCATGCTCACCTATTTCCTCACCAATAGAGGCAGCGTCATCTTTTCTTTCTTTTGTCACCAAGATCATCTCCTTTCGTAATTTTAGAGTATGCTTCCCTAAAATCATTTTCTCTATACTTCTACTGGGCTGATGATATCTGCATAAGAAATGAAGACTGACGGAAGGATATTTGCTTCGCGGGCTCCACTTTGTTTTAGCATATATTTATCTGTCATCAGGACAACCAGACGGCGAATATGTTCAGTAAAAAGGACATTTTGAAAAGAGGTGTATCGATTGACTGACCAACAGAAACAAACGTTTTCACGCTTAAAAGCGTACCGTCCCTTTCATAGCGTATATGACCCTTGCAGACCTATCGGGGTAAAATTTTACTCGACGCCTCCACAGCTCTATCTGGGATTTCAGCCCGCCAATCTTCAACAATTCTCCGCGCATGAAGCATTAAAAAAGGGAACTTTATGGCCGGTTTTTTGGGATTATTACAATAACCCGTATGAAACAAAAGGGAGGGAGCGAGAGTGAACCAGCTGCCTAGTGAATATTATCAATCGTTAGAACAAATTCAGGCTGTCGATTTTGTGCTTGTGGAATTGACTCTTTATTTGGATACACATCAGGAAGATCACCAGGCTATGCAGCAATTTAATCAGTACACACTATACAGTAAACAGATGAAGAGGGCGTTTGAGGCGAAGTTTGGCCCCCTCCAGCAGTTCGGAAACAGCTACACGGATGCGAATTGGAGCTGGGGAAAAGGGCCGTGGCCATGGCAAGTATAGGATAACAAGGAGGATACAATGATGTGGATTTACGAAAAAAAACTTCAATATCCGGTAAAGGTCAGTACTTGTAATCCAAAGCTTGCTAGGTACTTAATCGAGCAGTATGGGGGTGCTGACGGAGAATTGGCAGCGGCATTGCGCTATTTAAATCAGCGCTATACGATCCCGGACAAAGTGATTGGCCTCCTCACGGATATTGGCACGGAGGAATTTGCCCATCTTGAGATGATTGCGACAATGGTTTATAAACTGACAAAAGATGCGACACCTGAGCAATTAAGAGACGCTGGCCTTGGGGATCATTATGCCAACCATGATTCTGCTTTATTTTATCATAATGCGGCAGGAGTCCCATTTACAGCTGCATATATTCAGGCAAAAGGTGACCCGATCGCGGACCTTTATGAAGATATTGCCGCGGAAGAAAAGGCGAGAGCTACATACCAGTGGCTTATTGATATGTCGGATGACGAGGACTTAAATGATAGCTTACGATTTTTAAGGGAACGGGAAATTGTCCATTCCCAACGCTTCCGTGAAGCGGTTGAACTCTTAAAAGAAGAACGGGATAGTAAAAAGGTGTTTTAAGCTGTAGCAGCACCCACAAAATCCCCTTTCAAGGGGATTTTGTCTTCTTTAAAATAGTATTGGATCATGATCTCTGCTGAAGTACCCAACTCGATGTTCTAATTCCTCTTTCCATTCATCGACTTTTATAACCCCTAAGTTCGTTTCATACCACTTCTTTGACTTTTCCATATCCGTAACTGGGATAAAAATGCTGCCGACCTTAAACACCAATACCACTCCTTTCACTTTTATCTAAACTTTCATTTCTTTAGACGATAGCTAAAACCCTTTTAATATATACATTTCCATGATGAAAACATATTTTTTTATGAAAATTTTGAAGGAAAGACTTCATCGGAAAAAGAAATATGTAGGAAAGGGGGAATACGATGCTTCCATATCCAGCCTATACATCAAGAGAAGAAAAGATAGAAATGATCAGCAGCATAAAAGCAAGATTATTAAGCAAATACGGGGAAGACATACTGGCTATCGGTGTATATGGCTCGATAGGCCAGGAAAAGGACGGACCATATTCGGATATCGAAATGCATGTCATAACAGAAGATGGAATTGACATAAAAGGTCATGAGTTCATTTACGGCGACTTCAAAATAGAAATCGATACTATTCAAAAAAATGAAATGTTTAAAAAAGCGCAACAGGTTGGTGACTCATGGCCAATTAAAGCGGGTTCCTTTATTCATATCCTTACAGTGTATGACCCGCATCACTTATTTGAAGAAATCAAACAACTTCCCTTTCAGGTTTCGAGCTCAGCCATTAAAGAAACAATGCGGGAATTTATGATCTGGGAACCGTATGAAACAATCGGCAAAATACGAAATAATTATCAATCTAAAAACTTTAATTATCTTCCTCTGGCTGCATTAGATTTAGCGTGGCAAACAGCCAAACTGATCGGACTGGCCAATAGGCAATACTACTCTACCAGAGCGCGAACTTTTGAGGAATCAATGAAGCTGAAGTCGAAGCCTTCCGGATATAACGAGCTTGCGCAGGCAATTATGGCAGGAAGGCTGGATGATAAGCAGCATGTGTACCAGCTGTGTGAAAATTTGTGGACTGGTTTAAATAGTTGGTATGACGAACTTGGAATAAACTATAAAGTCCGTGAACTGCCGTTTTAATATAGCGGTTCATTGTCGTTAACGAGGTCAAGGGTCATTCTTATGAATAAAACAGAGGAGGCCATATTATAGGGAAAGTGATTTCATTTGAAATTAAGCAGGTATTGTATTGGAAAAAGCAAATTGAAAAGTCTCTCACAAGCTGCTTAGGTAGCCTTGTCCTCTTTTTTGAGAAAAAATGATCTGTTTTGTACTCAAAGCTGAAAGTTGAAACTTAATAAGATTAAATTCGTTTTTAACATTTCTGTTCTAAATTCTAAGCAGCTATTGTATCTTTTATGGAATGATAAAATTAAATAAGGGCAGAATCTGAAATGAGGTGACATAATGGGAAAATTAATAGATTTTAAATCTGTAGCAAAACCAATCAATTTAGAAAATAGAAAAGAAAAACTTGAAAAGCGTAGACAAGAGATCATAGCAGAGCACGAATCAATAAGAAAAAGAGCCGATCAATTATTGCGAAAAAAATAAAAGAGGAAGCAATACATAGAGTTTGCTTCCTCGATTTATACACTTTTTTATTTGTCAGATATTGAACTTTGAACAAGCTGGTAGTTATGATTAATGATCTTGCCTACGCGTTTTTGTAATTCCCGGTATTCTTGCTCAGTTTTCTTTTTACGGTCAGCAATAATATCCCGTTGATTTCTAAATTCGACAATACCTGATTTCTCAGTGGTAATCATTGATTAACCGCTCCTTCCGAACTCTGGAAATCCTGAGAACCCTGTAGCGCGGATTGAAAGTAAAGATATCGTCAAGGACTATGTCAGTCGATACTCTGAGTATTCTTTTACCGTTTCTGATGTGGAGTACTATCCTGGGGAAGGTATATTTGTTGTTCATGTCATTTCAAAGCACGGAAAGATTAAAGGGAATGTGGATGTGATTATAGTAAAGTAGTGCACGAGGAATTTTCAACTCCTTTAAAATAATTGATGTGCAATCAATTTTTGTCAGGGCTTAAAAATCAGGGAATAATAAGGAAGAGGAAAGAGCGAAGCTGTTCCCGCTCTTTCGATTACTCCAAAGTAAAGCAAGTTACTTAAGCGCTTTATCAATAAATACAAGTGTTTCGTCAATAATTACGTCTTGATCATAATCAAGAGTAGCGACATGATAGCTGTTTTTTAATTCGATCATTTTTTTAACCGGGGAGGATACCTGGTCGTAAATGATTTGCGAATTGCCGGGCGGAACGACATGATCCTCCTCCGAAACAAATATCAATACCGGACATGTTATTTGCGAGAGCTTATTTTTTACAATTTCCATCAATTTCACGATTTCCCGGACTGATTTAACCGGAGTCTTTTCATACGCAAGCTCTTTGACGTTTGGATTTTTAATATCCGACCCAATTGCATCCAAAAATCGCACATTTGCATGTTGGACGGCTTCCATATCGGGAATTTCAATCGCTGCATTGATCACAATAATCCCTTTTATGTCAGGGTATTTTTCAGCCAAGTATAAAGTAAGTGTGCCGCCCATTGACAAACCAGTGACAAAAATGGTGTCGCAGCGCTCCTTGAGCCACTGATAGCCTTCTTCGATGGATGCGATCCAATCCGCGTAGGTTGTTGTCTCCATTTCTTCATAGTGGGTTCCATGTCCGTTGAGCCTTGGCCCGCAAACTGTGTAGCCAGCTTTCGCGTATGCTTCTCCAAGCGGGCGCATGCTTTGGGTTGACCCAGTGAATCCATGGGAAATTAAGATACCGACCTTGTTTCCTTCAAAATAAAAGGGTTCAGCTCCTTCTAAAACCGGATATTTTTCTGCCATCCAACATCCCTCCTAATCGTTTTAAAACAGTCCTACTATTTCTTTCGATAAAGGAAAAAAATAACCTGCTTAAATTTAGGAAGAAGTATACTCAGCAACACAAATATCTACAATTTGAAACTGGCTGACAAGGTCTTTTATGAAATTAAATTGTATTCTCCCCGTCCCCCCTGTTTCCGGTTCTTGGAATTGGCGGCTGATCTCCTTGTGGAGGGACACTTTCTCCCATATAATTATCGCTTACTTGTTCATGCGTAGTAGCCAGTCCAATTGACACTTCATCATTGCGGTGATAATCTTTTTCCTCGTAAAATTTACCTGCGAGCGCTGAGCTCTGTTCGTTGTCTTTTTTCACGATGTCGTCCTCCTTCGAATGTCTTTAACTTATTTTCTACAGGGAGCTCAGCGATGATTCCAGCCATTAAATGGCAAAGAGATACGAAGTCATATACACTTTTTACCTATAATCAACGAAGGATTATTAACGAATAATAAAGAAAACATCAGTAAGAAAGGGGTGTGTACTTTGTTAGAAAAAGACCAAATTGCGGCACTAAAAGCAGATCTTGAACAATCGAAGAAAGATATTGAGTGGCAATTTAAAACGAATGATCATTTTAATTTAAAAAGTAACCTGAACCGCGAAACATCGATTGAGCTTTCAGCTTATGATAACCATCCAGGCGATGAAGGAACCGAGCTGTTTGAAAGGGAAAAAGATATTGCGCTGAACGATCATTTGGAATATCAGTTCGGCAATATCAAAAAAGCGATCCAGGCGATAGAGAATGGCACCTACGGACTGTGTGAAGTTTGCGGTAAGGAAATACCGATCGAACGTCTCGAAGCGATTCCACAAACAACCTTTTGCATTGAACACACGCCTGACAGAACGATTTCGGATGACAGGCCTGTCGAGGAAGAAGTCCTTAGACCTCCATTTGGAAGATTTGATTTAGATGAACGAGAGGAGAATGTTGTTCTCGATGCGGAGGATACATGGCAGGAAGTAGCGGCTTTTGGAAACTCTTCATCACCGTCTGATTTTTACGATGTTCCTGAAGACCAGGATGCTTTATTCAACGAGCACAACGAAAATATTGGTTATGTTGAAGATTACGAAAACTTTATTGGAAACGATATTGAGGGGAAAAACATTACAGTTTATCCGCATAATAAGCAACATAACGATTATGAACAGCAGCTTGATGAAGAAGGAATCATGACGAAGTTCGGCGATCTCCCTGCATATGAACATGACCCTTATGTCGAAAAGGAAGATGATTATAGCTAATCATTTGACATAGTATTCAGCATTTCATATAATTTAGACAATAACTCGAATATTTTCTCCTAAAGGGGAGTAGCTTTTACAGCAAAGTCGTCATTACAGAGTTTTGACTCTCGGCTTTGTTGGCAGCTTAACGTTGTTAGCAAGACCTTTATCTTATGTTTCATGGGGTAGAGGTCTTTATTTATGGCTTTTACCAATAGCGGTAAAAGCCTTTTTATATGAGATAGATAATCAAAAAGGGGAGGAATAAATGATGTTTTTTCATCCAATGGATTTTCTCATTCTGATAGCATTTGCAGTTTCAGTGTGGGCCCAGTTTAGAGTAAAAGGAAACTTTAATAAATGGTCTCAGGTTGGGACGAGAGCACATTTAACCGGAGCTGAAGTGGCAAGAAGGATTCTTGATCGGAACGGTCTTTATGACGTGCGGATTGAAGTCGTTCGAGGGACACTATCAGATCATTATGATCCGCGCAGCCGTGTCGTTCGTTTGTCCGAGCGCGTCTACTATGGAAACTCAATTGCTTCTGTATCCGTGGCCGCCCATGAGGTTGGTCATGCTATTCAACATCAAGAAGCTTATGGAGCTTTAGTTTTGCGCCATCGCATGTTTCCAGTTGTCAATCTAACTTCCGGTGCCGCTCCTTTCTTATTAATAGGTGGGTTTTTATTTCAAAATCTATCCTTAATTGGGCTCGGAATTCTCTTTTTCTCCGCAGTTGTAGCGTTCCAATTAATCACCCTTCCGGTTGAGTTCAACGCCAGCTCACGTGCGAAAACGCTGATGCTCGCAGAAGGAATGATTTATAACGATGAGGAGCACGGTGTGAATAAGGTGTTAAATGCTGCCGCTTTAACATATGTTGCAGCTGCTCTAATTTCACTATTAGAGTTACTCAAATACGTGATGATCTTCTTCCAGGGACAGAGAGAGGAATAATCAAAGCAGCTAAGAAATACGGAGAATTTGAAATAAGAAAAATGAATGGGATATTTTTTCGAAAAATCGAAAACCAATCTACTATCAAGTGATCCGAACCTGTGCCTGCAACGATGTCATTAACAATCTATCATACTTACCCCTTCAAGCTTGTTTACTTGCCGCCTGAAGGGGTATTTTATTTGCAGAATGAAAAGGGGGCGATCTGGGTGAGGAAGAATTTAATCCAAGCTGTATCCCTGCTTTCAGGAATATGTCTGCTCCTGTTGCTGTTCGGCTTTGGCTTGACCATCCAAAATCCTGAAAAGGAGTCAGTTAGTATGGATATGCCGGAGGTAACCGCAGACGAGGATGGAAAACATATTTTAGCGATTGGAGACTCTCTGACACGAGGATTCGGCGATTCAAAAGGGCAGGGTTACACAGGCTATTTAATCGAACATCTGCAGGAAAGTTCAAATGATAAGATCACATTGCAAAACTTGGCGATAAGTGGATCGAGTACTGATCAATGGTTGGAACAAGTAAAACAAAAAAAGGTACAACGGCAGGTAAAGCGAGCGGATGTGATCCTGATAACGATCGGAGCAAACGATTTGTTCCAGGAAGGGAAAACAATAAATAACTTCAATACACAGACGGTGGATGAGTTAAGGAAGCAATATCTCGTTAATTTACAGGAAATCTTAACAGAGCTTAGAACACTGAATGCGCAAGCGCCAATTTTTTTCATTGGTTTATATAATCCGCTTATCGACACGAATAATGCTGATTTGATAACGCGTGTAGTCAGGCAATGGAATTACGAAACAAGCCTATTGTTAGATAAATATCATAAAACTGTTTTTGTTCCAGTCTTCGATTTGTTTCAGTCAAATGTGAATGACTATTTATACAAAGATAAATTCCACCCGAATACAAAGGGCTATAAATTAATTGCAAAACGCATAACCCCACTAGTAGAAAAGGGAGCTTGATGATAAGTTAGTAGGCTGCGAAATCAATTAGCAGTAAAGAAGCAAGCCTGCGAATGCCGAGAAAAACAGGCCAGACATTAGGTGTCATTGGCGGAATTGTGATCGGTCAGGCGGCAGTAGAAGCGGGTTTCGCCAGTAAAGTATTGATTGTATTAGTCGGAATATCCGCGATTGCTTCGTTTTTAGTTCCGAACTATCTTGTCAGTAAAGCAAATACAATTATCCAATTCATCTTTCTGTTCCTAGCGGCTTTTCTGGGGATTTTGGGGATTGCATGCTTGCCCATTTAAATGCACTGACATCCCTAAAACAGCCGTATTTCGCACCGGTGGCTCCATTTTTTCTGGAGGATTGGAAAGACTTCCTCATCCGTGCCCCGTTAACCTGGTTAAAAACTCGGCCGGAACATTTACAACCTATCCAGAAATGGCGTTACCACCGAAGGAGATGATCGAGCGTGTCGACACTTTTGTATTCTGATAGAACAGCTACTTTTGGCACCAGTTGGGTTTTGCCGGTATCGATTGCGAAGGGCGAAGAGGGAAAGATAAAGGTCAGTACGGTGGTGCCACCTGTAACAAGAGAGAAGAAAAACTTGTTATCTGTTGAAGTTGATTTATTGAAACAAGGAAGAAAAAATTTTAATTCAAGGTATTATCGCGAATTAAAACTTGGCCAGCTGCGGGCGTTATTTTTCAGTGAAGAATTCGCGGAGAAGGAAGTGCTTTCGATAATCAATGCAATCCTTGCTGACCCGAATGTTTCACCACGCTGTATTTCGTTGTTGTTAAAGGGAATTTTGAAGAATATATAAAAAATAAAATGAATAAGCAAGAGAATCTGGATTATTTTCTTTACCGTATGCTCAGGCGTTATGAGAGAGATAATCAAGGGGAGTTCACGATTGTCAACCTTCATGAATTTACGAAACAAGTTTACTCTCCATTTACTGATCCGGTGATGCCGATTTTTAAGGCAGACAAAGAAAATATTGAATATGAGGGAACCGGTTTTTTTCGGCGTGACAAATTGGTTGGAATCGCTAAACATGAGGAGGATGAAATTTTTCAGCTGCTTGATGAAGATCGTTACTTAAATAATCTTCCGATTTTACCTTTATCGGTTTCGTTAGGGCACGTCCGTACAAACGTGTATTTTGATTTTAATCAAGATCATTCCTCGTTGGATCTGAAAATTGATTTAAGAGGGAGAATTGATGAGTACCAGGGCAACAAGAATATACATGATGATGCCGATTTCATGGAGCTAAACCGGGAGATTGAAAAATACCTCGAGAAAAATACAAAGGAATTAATAAAGGAAATGCAAGAGCTAAAAGTGGATCCTCTTGGAGTGGGAACCTATTTACTGAAACCGTTCGACAAGCTAATGCCAGAAAAGAAATGGTTAGGTCATTGGGGAAATATGAAAGTTGACGTGCGATACAATGTTTATATTGAACCGTTGACGATATAAGAATATATAAAACTGCTGCATATCATTCGGTTTAAAGTATTCCATTCACAAAATACCAAGAGCCAGCGGGTGGTGGTTATTGGTATTTTGGAAAGTATTTTTCAACCTTATAAACGTGTCTATGGAAAAACCCGAAAACGTTAGGAAATGAATGCTTTATCGAGGTTAAAAACCTTTCGCAACGCTACGTCAACACCATGGTTGTCGTTATCCCCGGTTACCCAATCAGCGTTCTCTTTCACACAATCCGGAGAATTGTTCATTGCAATCCCCACTCCTGATGCCGCCAGCATTTCAATGTCATTTGTGCCATTACCTATTGTAACAACCTCATTCGCAGAGATTCCCAATTGATTAATTAACGGCAAAATCCCCGTCCATTTTGAGCCTTGCGGAAACACCTCCAATCGATCTCCTTCATCAAAGCTCACAGCTTCGTCTATTTGCTTTTGAAAAACAGCACGCTGAAGCGGATCTGTATAGAGGACCAACCGGTGGGCATCGTGATTTGTATCTGCTATAACAGCGATCTCCGATTCAGGCAGCATATATTCTATTCCAAGCGGGGTGTGATTCGAGCGGGAAGAACGGTAGCTAAAATGGATATAAACCTCGTTTAAATCGTTTGTTTTCCTGCACAGATCATATGCCAGCCGGGCAGGAATTTTCACATCGTGAATAACCTTTTCCCCGGAAACAACGTATCCGCCATTATAAACTACATACATCGAGATGCCCAATTTTTCTCCGTGAATGATTGCGCCATCCAGAGATCTGCCTGTTGCCAGGGCAACTAAAACACCTCGTTGCTGAAGCTCCTGAATGGTCTTGATAAGATGTATATCCAGCTGGCCTTTAGAATCTAATATTGTTCCGTCAATATCTAAAAACACGATCCGGTACATAAAATTCCACCCTTTATCGAGTATTAGTTTTTTATATCAGTCTCAACACCTATAATAATATCATTGTACAATTTTTTGTATATAAAAAATGTTTTTGCAAAAAAGATATTGAAACCGTTTTCTACATGTGTTATGCTAACAGCATGAAAATACAAAAAAATGTACATTACTCAAAATGGTGATACAAATGAAGGAAAGCCTCTATTCGAAAAAAGGCATTATATTACAAAAGATAGCCGAAGAATTGCTGTTTATTGAAATTGATCAACGCTTGCCAAAGGTTGGTGATTTCGCCGAGAAATATCAGGTTGGCCGCGGTACGATACAGTCGGCATTAAAAAAATTGGAGGAAGAAAACTGCATACGCCTCGAACCAAGAGGCCATCTCGGTACATTTTTAAGAGCAAAGAATCTATCCAATTTATTGTTGTATGCCGGAGCAAACCAAATAACCGGGGTTATGCCGCTTCCGTATTCCAAAAAGTATGAGGGGCTGGCAACGGGTCTTACGTCAGAGCTCGAGCATTTGGGCCTTTCTCTAAATATCGCGTTCATGAGAGGATCTGAAATCCGGCTCGATGGGGTAAGACAAGGCAGATACGATTTCGCCCTTGTGTCAAAGTTCGCTGCTTTGGAGGAATTAAAAAGAGATAATAATCTGAAAATTGCTTTGCAATTTGGCGTAAAAACTTATGTTTCAGAACATGCTGTAATTTTTGCCAATGCAGAAAAAAGACAGCTTTCCGATGGAATGACGGTAGGGATCGACAGTTTTTCAGCAGACCAAAGAATTTTAACACAGGCTGAAGCAAACGGGTTGGAAATAGATTATCTGGAACTTAACTATATGCATCTGCTTCAACATTTAAAAGCAAATACGATAGATGCGATGATTTGGAATGTTGATGAAATTGACCCGGCGTCATTTCATATTCAACCGCTGTCTTCTCCGCTAGCGATTCAATATGAGAAGCAGATGAATGAAGCGGTTTGTGTGATTAAGAAAGATAATCAGAAAATGGAATACATCATTAATATGCTTTCGAAAGATAGAATAGTGGAGACCCAGGCGGATGTAGTCAAAGGGAATCTTATTCCTAAGTATTAATTTTTTCAGATGAAATATACAAAAAAATGTATTTGGGGGTGGTTGTCATCAACTTTCATTAATCAGTATAGATTAGCATACAGATATTTTTACGAGTAATATACAATTTTTAGTACATTGTGAAACAGGGGGAAGCAGCATGGATGCCACTTTAAAAGAAAGAATTGATCTATTGCATGACACAAACCAAATAAACGATGATATCTTTCATGAGTTACCAGGTATTTTTGAGAAAGTCGAAAAGTTCCTTGATGTGAAGCTTACCGAGGAAAATGCCGGGTCATTCGCCAGTCACATCTCTGTAGCTCTACAGAGAATATCTGAAAAGAAAGCGGTAACAGAGATAGCTGCTGAACTCGAAACTGTTATTGAGAAGAATCCGGACTTTTACGAGTTTGCCAAGAAACTATTGTCTGAGAGCAGTGGAGATGTTGACATCAATGCTGAAGCAGCATTTATCACATTATATTTTTGTTTATTAACAGGAAGGGAGAATGAATAATGTTAAGAATCGTAGTTGGAGGACTTAAAAAAGATGTGACTGAAAGAGCCGTAAAAGCAGCTGGTGGAGATAAGGTTCAAGTAACCGTTACTTCAGATTTTGAAGGCGCTAAAAAAGTAAAAGCCGGGGATGCAGATTATTATTTAGGTGCATGTAACAGCGGTGGCGGTGCAGCCCTCTCGGTTGCTATCGGAATTTTAGGATACGCTAATTGCTCGACTGTTGCCAAAAACGGTAAAAAGCCGAATGCTGAGGAAATTCAAAAATTAGTAAACGACGGAAAGATTGCTTTTGGTATGGCTGTTGAAGGTATTGAGGAAAGTGTGCCTGTAATTATAAACAGTTTGCTTAAAAAACACGGTCTTGAGTAGGAGGAACACGTATGGATATCTTGCAAAATACTTCATTTCTTGAAATCGCAGTAATCGTACTGCTGACTGCTTTGACTGCTTTGGCTTCACATTTGGGGAAAGCGGTATTCCATGATGGAATTCGCCCGATTTTACCTGAATTTTTGGAAGGCAGAATGAAGCGTACTGAACTCGCTTCAATCTCCTTTGGTTTAAGCATCGGATTTATTGTCTCTGTTGGACTGTCCTTTGCCGTCTCCTTTGAACTTTTAAACCCATGGCTACTTTTCCTGCCGACTGATATTTTAGGTGTTATGGCCACTAGATGGTGGGTAGCGGCAAGCCTCGGTGGTGTTTGGGGATTAATTGCTTTATTTGGACTTACTGGTGTGCAAGCGGTATTTACTTTATTGCCCGTCGATTTGCTTGGCGCCTTGGGTGAACTTTCAACACCGGTGCTTGTAGCCTTTACCGCATTCCCGATCATCGCGATTTTATATCAATTCGGATGGGTCAGAGCACTTATTTCAGGTATTTTCGTGCTAATCGTCCGTCAGCTTCTTCCACTTGTCGGCGGTATTTTCACTGATAAAGCAGAAGCAAGCGTAGAAAAAGCCAGCCAGTTGGCGAATGTTACGTTCCCAAAAGATGCTGATCTTGCAGCGAAAATCAATACGCTGAAAGAGGCAGGCGTAGATAATCCGCAGGTACAGGAATTAATCTCACAAGCTAGCAACAGTCTTTCGTTAGGTACAACTATCGGCGGATTTACGATGCAGATCGCTGTTTTGATGTTGGTTGGAATGATTCTATTAGTTAGCTTTGCCATTATAAAAGATATTAAAAACAAAGGGGAAGTAAGTGTTGACTCTGATGAGGAGAACATTTTTGACGCCCGCACAAAACGAATTTATAAAGGTATCCCTATTTTAGCAGGAATTGGCGCACTATTAGCGGTGGCAGCCAACTTGGGATTGATGACGGGTTCCGAGGTTTCAGGCCCGATCCTTCAACAAGCATGGGATGCTACAGGACAAGAGCAAAGAGATCTTTTACAAAGTGCCGCGATTGCAGATATTATTCGGGGGATCAGCTTCATCCCGTTAATTGTGACAACAGCACTGGCTACCGGTGTTTATGGGGTAGTCGGATTAACTTTTGTTTTCCCGATTGGTTATTTGTTGCCGAATCCAATTCTGGCAGCGATCGTCGGAGCAGTGTGGATTTGCCTTGAAATTGTCGCTCTTCGTGGAATTGGTCGTTTTCTACAACGCTTCCCATCATTACGGGAATCGTCCGACAATATCCGTTCATCGATGAATTCTATGATCGAGCTTGCATTGTTCATCGGTGGAGCCTTTGCGGCAATGAAGATGGCACCAGAAGCAGTTGGTTTATCACTGACGATTTATATTCTCTTATATGCTGCAAATGAAGGTCTTGGACGTCCGATTATGAAGCTTGCTGCCGGACCGGTAGCGATTATCTTAACGGGTATAGTTCTTAACTTGTTATATTTCCTTCAATTAATTTAAATTCACTGAAAGGTAGGGGCTCGGTTGCCCTACCTTTCATGTTAGGAGAGATTTCACATGAAAATCCAAACCGTAACTGGGCCGGTAGATCCTCAAGCGATTCATAAAACAATGATTCATGAACATCTTGTATTTGATCTTTCAGAGGTCAGGCAAGAAAAAGACCGTGATTCGAAGCTGGAAGACTCTCCTCAACTGGATCATGAAATCCAGCTGTTAATCGACTCAGGCTGCAATACGATCGTGGAAGTATCCAATATCGGAATGGGGAGAGATGCTGAAGCTTTAAGTGAAATAGCTCACAAGCATGATTTAAATATTGTTGCTTCTACCGGCTTCTATAAGGAATCTGTGTACCCATCCTTTGTGTTTGAAAAGTCGAAAGAAGAACTTGCAGAAATCATGATTCGTGAAGTTTTAGAAGGAATGGATGAAACAACTATCAGAGCCGGGTTAATTGCTGAAATCGGCAGCAGCTACGAGGAGATTACAAAAACGGAAGAGAAAGTTTTTCAAGCGTCGATTTTGGCCCATAAAACGACAGGTGCGCCGATTAGCACGCATTGTGAAATTGGGACCATGGGAAGAGATCAGCTGGACATATTCGAAAAACATCATGTAGACATGAACCGTGTATCATTTGGGCACCAGGATTTAAACGAAGCTGTCGAAGAACAACTGCTGCTTTTAAAAAGCGGTGCATATATCCAATTTGACACAATCGGCAAAAACAGTTACCGAAAAGATACAGATAAGGTCGATAACCTGCTGGTATTGATTGAACGCGGATACGAAGATCAATTAATGCTTTCGTGTGACATCACAAGAAAATCGCACTTAAAAGGGTATGGCGGTTATGGCTATAACCATCTGTTTGAAAATTTCATCCCGGCTCTTATTGAAAAGGGGATTACAAATGAAATTCTTGATAAAATGCTTGTTCACAATCCAAGAAAGTTTCTAGCATTCTTGTAGATCCTCAAATCTATCGATAAATAAATTTTCCAGGATGAGAAAGAAGGCCAAGCAATGTATGAACAATCAGTTTTGAGAGATATGACTTTTGAAGAAGCGAAGGAGCTTCAATTCCGGTTAATGGATGAAGTGACACGGGAAATCAGGAATAATGAGTTCTTTCATATTGGAGATGTTGGCCTTCATCCAGAACATAAGCGGCCGTTAATGACGGCACGGGTTGAAAATGTACTTGCTAAGACATTTCAGGCAGAAGCGTGCGCCTTAGTGCGCGGCAGTGGCACAGGAGCGATTCGCGTCATTCTCAGTGCTTTAGTTGAAGCAGGTGATCAGTGTATCGTCCATAGTGCCCCAATGTATACAACGACAAAAGAAACATTTCGCTTAATGGGATTAAAGCAAAACCGTGTTGACTTTAATGATCAGTCTGCTCTAATAGAGACGTTAAACAGTGATAAAGAGTCGAAGGTTTTTTACGCCCAGCATTCACGCCAACAACCGACTGACGACTATGACTTGCAAGATGTGATCGCACTTGTAAAAGAAAAACGGCCTGACTTACCGATTGTGGTGGATGACAATTATTGTGCGATGAAGATAAAAGAAATCGGTACCCAGCTTGGCGCTGATTTTTCAACCTTTTCCGGATTTAAGCTGTTAGGCCCTGAGGGAATTGGGATAATTTTAGGCGGAAAAGATGTAATCGAACGAATACACGAGCGAAATTATTCAGGCGGGGGACAGGTGCAAGGTTTTGAAGCACATGAGCTCCTGCGCAGCCTGGTTTTTGCCCCAGTCATGATCGCCATTCAAACCGGGCAGGTCGAGGAATTATGCCGCTCTTTAAATAATGGGGTAATAAAAGGAATAAAAGAAGCTTACATTACAAACTCGCAATCTAAGAACGTGATAGTTGAATTCGAACAACCGATCGCAGCCAAAGTGATTGAGCTTGCCTCCAAATATGGGGCAGCGACCTATCCAGTTGGGGCAGAGTCACGTTATGAATTAATTCCGATGATCTATCGGGTATCAGGAAGTTTTCTGGAAAGCAGACCTGAATTAAAGCAGCATGGGGCGCGAATCAACCCTATGAAATCTTCTGCAAATACAGTCATTAGAATTTTACAAAATGTAATGGAAGAACTATCAAGGGGGTAATAAGCCCATGTTTTTGGAAATGACGCTTAAACGAAATGAAGGGCTGATCAGATCTGCAGTTAAACTCCATCAGGAGGGAATCATCCCGGCGAATACGTATGTCATTGATCTGGATACGCTCGAGCATAATGTAAAAAAACTGAGTTTAACAGCAAGTGAACACGGCCTTAATCTCTATTATATGACGAAACAAATCGGCAGGAGTGCTTTTGCCGGCCAGGTGATTGAACAAAATGGAATTGAACGGGCTGTAGCAGTTGATATTGATGAAGCATTTGAATTAAAGAAGGGTAACTGCCGGATCGGAAATATTGGCCATATTGTCCAGCCAAGTAGATCCCAGTGGCCAGAAGTCCTCACAAAATTAAATCCGGAAGTGGTCACACTTTTTTCTGTTGAACGGGCCAGACAATTATCAGAGGCTGCAGTCAAATTAGGCAAGGTCCAGGATGTCATTCTCCGTGTCATTAAACCGGAAGACTTGGTGTACCCCGGACAATTTGGCGGATTTATATTGGACCAGTTGGATGGACAACTTGCTGATTTGCTGAAACTAAAAGGAATTCGCGTCATTGGGATCACGAGCTTTCCTGTCTTGCAGCTGAATGAAGAAAAAAACGACTTCGCTTTTACGTCCAATATCGAAACGATCGTGAAATCCCGAGAAGTATTAGAAAATAAAGGCATTGCTGTTACGCATGTCAATGCACCTAGCGCGACAAGCTGCCATACGATCCCAATGCTAAAAGATTACGGTGTTACACATGGCGAACCGGGACATGCCTTAACAGGAACGACGCCATTACATGCCTATCGAGAGGATTTACAGGAAATCCCGGGCATCGTTTATGCATCGGAAATATCCCATATGGATGAAAAGTACGCCTATACAATTGCGGGAGGATATTATGCCCGTTCTAATATGGAGGGTGCATTATACGGGAGTAATGGATCAGCTATCATATCGCAGCGAACAACGGTCGATTGTGTATCACCTGAAAACATTGATTACTATGGCTGCCTGGAGCGGAAAAATAATATGAACGTTGGGGATTCCGTCATTCAATCGTTTCGGACACAAATATTTGTGACAAGAGCGCATGTTGCATATGTCAGAAACGTGAATTCCGAAAATCCCGAGCTCGTTTTTTTCCAAAGAAGGGGGATGTAAGAAATGCGAAAAATCACATTACTCGTTTTAGATGGATTTGGTGTTGGTGCCATGGAGGATTGTATAGAAGTAAAACCAGAAGACGTAAACGCCAATACTTATAAACACATAAGAGAAACTGTAGATTTAAATATTCCTACGTTAATTGAGCTTGGGTTAGGCAAAATTGCCGATGATATCGGGACACCAACGGCTGCGTATGGAAAAAGCAACCTGGCCCATCCAGGGGCTGATACCTTTATGGGGCATCAGGAATTAATGGGAAGCAAGCCGGGAGTCTCGAACAAACGGTTAATGAAGGACGTAGGACCGCAAATTAAACGTGCTTTGGAATTACAAGGCTACGAAGTGGTCTATCCCATTGCCGGAGTGACGGTTTTGCTTGTCAATAACGCTGCTGTCATTGGAGACAACCTTGAATCACAAGTTGGCAACATTATTAATGTAGTCGGAGACTTGAATCAACTATCTTTTGAAGAACTGACGAAAATCGGAAAAATAGTCAGGGAAAATGTCGATACAAGCAGGGTGATTGTCTTTGGCAATAAAAAGAGCAATATAGAAACGATTCTTTCAGTTGTGAAGAACAAAAATGATGTACAATGGGGAGTCGACAGCCCAAAAGCAAATGTTTATGGCGAGGGCTATCATGTCCTTCATTTAGGTTACGGAGTTGATTTTGAGAAACAATTTGCCTATATGGCGGAAACGAACAATATTCCTGTCTACCGAATCGGCAAAACGGCTGATGTGATTCAGGCAAATGGATATAAGGACCCGGTCGTAAATACAAAAGATGTTCTTGAAACGTATCGCGAACTTTACCGCAAAAGCGAAGAAAACGCAGTATTTTTGGTAAATGTTCAAGAAACAGATTTGGCCGGGCATAAAGAAGACAGCCAGTGGTATAAAGAAGTATTGGAAGAGTCTGACCAGTTTTTAGCTTCTTTTATTCCTGAATTAGCGGAAGAGGACATTCTTATTATTACCGCTGATCACGGAAACGACCCGACGATAGGCCACTCCAATCATACACGCGAACAAACTCCGATTTTAATCGTTGGCCAAAAGGTAAAGCCTGTTTCAATTGGAACAAGGGAAACAATGGCGGATATCGCGGCAACGATGGCGGAATTCACGGGTGTCGATAAGCCTGAGTTCGGTACAAGCTTTTTAAACGAAATCATCTAATATTTTAAAAATTTATAAGGTTCCGTACATGCCTTTTAACGAGAGGAATGAGAAGATGAGGCTTGTTAAAGTTAGAAGTCATGAAGAAATGAGTGAATTTGCAGCCCGGCATATACTTGATAAAGTAAAGTCCAATTCAAAAGTATCACTTGGTCTTGCGACGGGCGGTACGCCAGTCAGGACATACGAATTGTTAATTGAAGATTACCGAAAGAATCACACATCATATGAGCATGTGTTCACGTACAATTTGGACGAATATGCGGGAATTGCAGCAGATCATCCGAATAGTTACCGTTATTTTATGTTCGAGCATCTGTTCAATCACATTAATATTCCGAACGAAAATGTTCATATACCTAGAGGTACTGCAAGCGATATTAAAAAAGAAGCGAAGCGCTATGAAAAACTGATCGACAGCATCGGTGGCGTGGATTTGCAAATTCTCGGGATCGGCGAAAATGGGCATATCGGGTTCAATGAACCAGGGACCCCCTTCGATACGAGGACACATATTGTCGAATTGACAGAATCAACAAGACAAGCAAATTCCCGTTATTTTGATGAATATTCCGAGGTACCGAAACATGCGATCACAATGGGCATTGCGACGATTTTAAAAAGCAAAGAAATATTACTTCTGGCATCAGGAGAACAAAAAGCTGACGCGATATACCGGATGTTTGAAGGTGCCGTAAGCAATGACTGCCCTGCTTCCGTGTTACGAACTCACCAAAATGTCATTGTCATTGCCGATGAAAAAGCGGTTTCGAAGCTGGAGAAAGTAAGAATAGGATAGAATTCTGTCCCAATAAAAAGGTGAGTGCATAATCCGAGAACTGCTTATGAAAATATAGCCCAATTCCATGTAAACTAGGGATTGAGGCTTTTTTTAAACTCCATTTACAATTGGGGAGTATGATAAGGTATATATATAAATTCTTAACGAGGTGGCATCGACAAATGAACTCTGATGTGAAATTTGATTTTCATACCCATCACCACCGCTGTGGCCATGCGCGCGGAGAAATCCGCGATTACATTGAAGCAGCGATTAAAAACGGGCTGGACATCATCGGTATTTCCGATCACTCTCCGCATTTTGCAAGTGAAGAAGATCAACCTTTTCCGCTCATCACGATGGGCAAAAGTCATTTTCCTGAATACGTAGCAGAGGTTCTTCAGTTAAAAGAAGAGTATAAAGGGAAGATTGAAGTGCTGCTTGGTGTTGAATCCGATTTTTTTCCGGAGCACGCAGAAGTTTATCGCCGTAATTATGAAAGTTATCCTTTCGATTACGTGATTGGTTCGGTACATTATGTTGATGGCATCAACATATTTAAAAAAGATAGATGGGAAGGTCTTTCAAATAAACAAAAATTAGTAACAAAGGAAACGTATTACGATCTTATCGAGCAATCGGCCCGGAGCGGGATGTTTCAAATTCTCGGTCATATTGATGCCATGAAGGGCTTTTACCCTGAGTTTTCGTCCATTCAAACGGAAGCACTTGAACGTACATTAAAGGTCATTGGCGAATATGACATTGCCATAGAGATTAATACGTCAGGTAACACGAAGTACTGTGGCGGCTGGTATCCCGCAGATGATATTCTTGAGATGGCCTTGTCTTATGGAGTTAAGGTTACTTTCGGTTCTGACGCGCATGATCCGGAACGCGTCGGTGAAGATTTTGAAGCGGTCAGACAGCGCCTCAAGGAAATTGGTTTTCAGGAATGGGTATATTTTAAGGAGAAGCAGAGGTTTTCTGTACCTATATAGTGAAAAGGCGGGGAGTATATGTTCGAAATAAAACAGTATCAAGATGAAAAATACAAAATTTACGAACTGACCGATTCATCAGCCAATTCATGGCTAAAGATCGCACCTGAACGCGGCGGAATCATTATCGGATTTGGCGTTCAAGGTGAAGAACTATTGTTCTTGAATAAAAAAACATTTTATGACGCAGATGCGAACATTAGAGGCGGAATCCCAATCCTGTTCCCGATATCCGGCCAATTGGAAAATGGGGAATACATGTGGAACGGTCAAGTGTACAAGATGAAAAACCATGGCTTTGCAAGAAATCAACCATGGGAAGTTATCGGCACTAGTGTGGATGGAGAAGCGTCGATCACGTTGAGTTTGGAAAGCAATGATGAGATGAAAAAGTCTTATCCTTTTGACTTTGAAGTGATTTTTACATACGTGTTGAAAGATGGCACTTTAACGATCAACCAGGAATATGTCAATCGATCCGATTCCGCAATGCCGCTCTATGCCGGATTCCATCCCTATTTCAAAACAACTGATAAAAATATTGGCTATGACACGGATGCGCAAACCTTCCTGGACTATAATGATTTACAATTAAAACAAGTAAATAACGGCCTGGACCTGACAGACAAGAAGGAATCCTTAGTGTTAACGGATGCAGTAAAAAAGGAAATCTCCTTTGTTTTGCCGGAACTAAACAAGAAGGTTTTGATGGAATACGGCGAAGAATTTAAATACGTGTATTTATGGACAGAGAAGGGGCAAGGTTTTATTTGTGTTGAACCATGGATGGCCAAGACAGATGAACTGAATCGTAAAGAAGAATTGTATTTTGTAAAACCAGGAGAAGCTCTGAAGACGTTTTTGACGATCACAGTGGAGTGAGTTGGTGTTCGGAAACCCAATTTATAGCATAAAAAAATTTTAATTTGAAATAATAACCCCAAGCCGGTTTCCCAAGAACACCGGCTTGGGCTTATTTATATTCAAGATGTTAAATTTTTGTGAAATGTTCGCTAAAAAGTCATCAAGCATGAACTTTGAAGCAGGATTTACGATGTAGTGTGGCAAATAGTTGATTAGTAGGATGAATCCAGAACAAGGAGTCACCCTTAGAGAAAAGTTGACTAGAAAAATACTCATGAAAAACAGGAGGAACACAGAGATGACAAAAATGATTATTTCACCAAGCAAGTACATACAGGGACCTGATGAACTGTCAAAAATCGCATCGTACACAGCCCAATTGGGACAGCATGCTTTTATCATAGCGGATGATTTTATTATGAATCTCACAAAAGAAACGATCGCAAGCAGCTATGCCAATCAAGAGAATACCTATACAGCCGAGAAGTTCAATGGTGAATGCTCAAAACCGGAGATCAGCCGGTTAAAAGAAATGTGTGCATCGGTAAATGCTGATGTCGTCGTTGGGATTGGCGGGGGTAAAACGCTTGATACCGCGAAAGCAATAGGTTACTACAATAGTATCCCGGTCATCGTGGCCCCTACAATTGCGTCAACAGATGCGCCAACAAGTGCGCTCTCCGTTATTTATAAAGAAAATGGCGAGTTTGATGAATATCTTTTCCTTCCGCTTAATCCAACCTATGTCATTATGGATACTAAGATTATTGCGGCAGCCCCAGTACGTCTTCTTGTAGCAGGTATGGGGGATGCTCTTGCCACGTATTTCGAAGCTCGCGCTTGTAAACGGGCTAATAAACCAGCCATGGCCGGTGCTAATGTAACCGAGGCTGCGATTGCGCTTGCAAGGCTTTGCTATGATACTTTGATTGAAGAAGGCCTAAAAGCAAAACTGGCAGTTGAGAATAAAGGAACCACTGAAGCGGTTGAGAAAATAATTGAAGCGAATACTTATCTGAGCGGAATTGGCTTTGAAAGCGGCGGCCTTGCTGCAGCCCATGCCATTCACAATGGCATGACAGTTTTAGAAGAAGCTCACCATATGTATCATGGCGAAAAGGTTGCTTTTGGTACACTCACACAGCTTGTTCTGGAAAACGCGCCGACTGAAGAAATTGACGAAGTGGCTCAATTCTGTTTAAGTGTCGGCCTGCCGCTGACTTTAGAGGATATTGGTGTAAAGACAATCAATGAAGACCAAATTCGCAGAGTAGCAGAGCTTGCGTGTGCGGACGGTGAAACGATCTATAATATGCCTTTTAATGTCACTCCAGAGCTAGTCTATACGGCGATATTGACTGCAGATAAACTGGGTCATTATTATAAGTCTTTGAATCAATAATGATTGCATCCTGTGAGGCAGGTCTGGTATTCCGGACCTGCCTTTTTAAGTGTCAAGTAGGGGGCCTGGCTTATCGCAAATTCTGGTTTCGCTTAAATAAAGCTGATTTTCGCTTAATTCTTAAATTTTGCGCTTAAATAATTCATCATTTCGCTTAATTCCCTTCAATTTCCGCTTAAATATTCGGACGCCACAATTTTATAAGTAAATTATTGTAAATGGTAGGATAATGATGTAAATATTTTTCGTTCACAATCAAATTGTTCGGCCGAATTTAATCATTTCTCTTCAAAACGGGTGTAAATACGGTTCACTTTTTAAAAAAAGTAAGCAAAAACTACTAATGTTAGTATTCGTTTTGATATCCACCCCATTTGAGTTATCTTCTAAGGAAAAGAGGGAATGGTCCATATGTGTAAAATTATAAAGGAAAAGGAGAGAGAGAATTGAATCACAAATCCATTTTTCTAAACCAGATCGCTGCTTGCCGTAACGAGGATGGATGGTTTGCTTCATTTGACAGGGCTGTAAAAGGTCTGACAAGTGAACAGGCTTCCTGGAAACAGACAGATATGATGAATTCCATCTGGGAAATCATCAACCATTTAAGATTTTGGAACCTGCGATATTTACATTATTTCACGGGTGTTCCAACTAACAAAATGGAAGGAAATAATGACAGCACCTTCCGTAACCAGGATCGGTTGGATTGGCCCGCTACAGTCGCAAGTTTACATGAAATGATGTCCGCCTGGTACAAAGCAATAGAGGAAAGCGATGACGTCAAGCTTGCGAGTGTGATCAATGAGCAATCTGACGAACCGTGGGCAGATGCAATTGCCGACCTCAACATCCATAATGCTTACCATATTGGTCAAATCGTCTATATCAGAAAACTGCAAGGCAGTTGGGACCCGGAGCAGGGGGTTCATTAAATTTGTGTATGGAATGGAACTGGACGTTTAGGCTGGGCGGCACAAAGGTTGCTTTTCTTTGTGCCTTTGTAATGTGAGGGTTGGTTAACACTCGCTCTGCCAGGGAAAACATTCCTTTATACTAATCTGGAGGAATAATTTATGGGGCAAAGTAATATTACATCGAATTTTGGTATGCAGGCACTTGAAGCAGTTAGACAAATATATATGCTTTACCCAGAGGTTGAGGAAAAGGTCGACTCTTTTGGACTCATCCTTCCCCATCATAATAAACGGTTTATTTCTAAAGCAAATGATATAGAGTGTAGATATTTTGTCACGGTTCTGTAACCAATAGTGCCTAAGTTGCCAGCTGCCTGATTTATCAGCTTTGACAACAACATAAAGAAAGCATTGCAATTTAACAAGGATACTTCAATTATTCAGTTTTTTAATTAGCTTCGCGGTTAGAATAGCCATAAAGATGGCGTCCGTGATCACCCCAACCAGCATCTCAGACGCGGCCAGGGCATTAGAAAGGATACCGATGGATGTGATGTCACCATAGCCTGTCGTCGTAAAGGTCGTTATGCTGTAATATAAAAAATCACCGCCGGAAAGGTTTTTACCGGTAAAGCTAAAAGCTTTATGACCTTTAATAGTGTATACAAGGAAATATAAATTTGCATATGTGATGATAATTAAGCTTAAAAGTAGAGCTGATCCGATAAATATTACCTTTAAGCTTGATTGGGAGTTTGGAATGACAACTATAAAATCAATTAGCAGATACAGGCAGATGGCTAAAAGTAATATGAGAATGGCGATTAGGAGATAGTTTCCTGTTTTTTCTTTGATTTTGTAAATAGTATTAGCGATTAACAGGAGAATCACCAAAACATTAAACATGAAATATGTAAACAATTTGTTCTTATTAAATTCTTTTTTAAGTAATTTCCTCATATTAAACCTCAGTGTAGTTATTAACCATAATTTCCCCCGTTGACTAAAATCCATTCAGGCACGATTCTAACTTGTATTATTTCCAATAGGGTTGGCACTTTGGATATATGTTCAAAATAAAAAGAATCGCCTTTTGGCTAATTTTAGCCAAAAGAACGATTCTTTTCTTGTTTATGGATTGGTGGACCATAATCCCGCAGTCTTAACGAAGACACGCGGATTCAGTTTTAGTTGAGCGACCATAAATTCAGCAAGATCCTCCGGCTGCATGACCTTTTCGGGATTGCCGTCAGTAAGATTTGTTTCAATTGCTAAATCGGTTGCTACAGTGCTTGGTGTTAAGGCACTTACACGGATATTATGCTTTCTCACCTCAAGCATGAGCGATTCGGTCAAGCCGAGCACCGCAAATTTAGAGGCGCTGTACGCGCTTGTAACAGGAGCACCCTTTTGGCCGGCTGATGAAGAAATATTAATGATATCCCCTGCTTTTTTTTCGATCATTTCTGGTAAAACAGCTCTTGTTACATTATAGACACCCATTAAATTTACCCGTACGATCTTCTCCCACTCTTCGGCTGTTAATTCAAGAAAGCCGCCAAATTTGGCAATCCCGGCATTGTTAATTAAAATATCAATTGAATTCAGGTCTGATCTGATGTGTTCCACCGCATGATGAACAGATTCAAGATCTGCTACATCTGCAACTGCTGCAGAAACATTCACACCGTATTCCGATAATTCAGCCGCTACCTTTTCGAGGTTTTCCATCGTCAGGCCCATTAGCCCGATATTGACTCCTTCTTTCGCCAACGCGATGGCTGCAGCACGTCCGATTCCTCTTCCTGCTCCGGTGATTAAAGCTGTTTTCCCATTCAATGAAGCCATCTTACAACTCTCCTTTGGCAAAAGACCAAAAATGATTTTGGCCTTTTGCGTGAATGTATTCTACTCAAGATTGGCATGCCTGCCAAACATCGTGCCCGAGTCCAATCCCTTTTTCTCCATGAACCTTAAAATGACGGCATCAAAAAATATCAACAGGGTTTGCTCAAATAGAGATCCCATTGGCTGGATTGTTTTATAGTCATTTTCCGATTTATCCTTAGGTGAGCCAGGCAGTTTAATCACGATGTCTGCTAATTGTCCAATTGTTGATTCCGGGGAAATCGTAACAGCTACAACAGTCCCGCCAATCTTTTTTGCTTTCTCTGCCATCGAAACCAGGCTTTTTGTTTCTCCTGAACCCGATCCGATGATTAAAATATCCTCTGTCTCAAAGTTCGGGGTAACCGTTTCGCCGATTACGTAAGCATCCAAACCCATATGCATCATTCGCATCGCAAAAGATTTAGCCATCAAACCGGATCTTCCCGCACCGGCGACAAAAATTTTCTTCGCTTCAAGAATGCCGTTCACAAGCTGCTCTGCTTGTTCATCGGCAATTAAATCGATGCTCCGATTTAATTCCTCAATGACTTGAGCTAAATATTCAGTGGTATTCATAATGACCTTAACCTTGTTTAATTAATCTTTGCATTTCTGCAGCTGCGGCTTTTCTATCTTCTTTTCCTGTAATTCCGCCGCCAACAATAACAAGGTCCGGCTGGGCTTTAATTACTTCAGGAAGAGTTTCTAATTTGATCCCGCCGGCAATGGCTGTTTTCGCATTTTTAACAACACGCTTGATAGTCGCTAAATCTTCGAAAGAGTTTTGGCCAACTGCCTGAAGATCATAACCGGTATGCACACAAATATAGTCGACGCCAAGAGCATCAACTTCTTTCGCCCGGCCTTGAAGATCCTTCACTGCGATCATATCCACAAGGATTTTTTTTCCTTGTTTTTTTGCTTCTTCAACAGCCCCTTTAATCGATTCATCTTCGGCGGCTCCAAGGATCGTAACGATGTCTGCACCAGCTTCAGAAGCCTTCATCACTTCATATCCAGCTGCATCCATAATTTTCAAGTCTGCTAATACCTTTAAATTTGGAAATGCTTCTTTCATTTCTTTTACAGCTCTAAGTCCTTCATTAATGACAACGGGTGTACCAATTTCAACTATATCAATATGCTCTTCGACTTCTCTTACGAGTTCTATTGCTTCTTGGATGTTGACAAGATCTAATGCTAATTGTAGTTCCATGAATTTTCACTCCTAGTATTTTTTCTTGGTTGCACTGTAGTAATATACCCAATTTTTTTCGGTGAAATCTTTCGATGCTTCCTCAGGCCGGAATGATTGTCATTATACTATGTATGTTTTATAGTTAAAAGTACGCACTTTATTATTACATAGTGTTAAAAAGTATACTAAGAAAGTTAATGAGATGGAAGGATATGAATGACACGGATGCAGGGTAAAACGTTTAACTGTGAGAAGGAGTTAACCCTTTCAGTTATTGGCGGAAAATGGAAGATGCTGATCTTGTGGCATTTAGGGAAAGAAGGAACGAAGCGATTTGGTGAATTGAAGGCACTCATTCCCGGAATTACGCAAAGAATGCTCGTTAACCAGCTTCGCGAATTGGAAGAAGACTTGATTGTAAAACGCAAAGTATATCCAATCGTCCCGCCAAAAGTGGAATATTCACTGACCGATGAGGGCAGGAGCCTGATGCCAATTCTTGACTCGATGTACCAATGGGGAAAGAACTATATGGAGAATGTCATGGAGAAACAGCCGGAAAATGTTTCACTAAAGGACAATTCCACAACGAACTGAAGCTATTGCAAACAATAAATTGTACTAGTCCAAACAGGGATAATCAAAATAAAAAGAAAACAGAGGTAATAACATGTTTGTAGTAAAACTATATGACAAAGCTGCGGTTTGCGAGCATATCGGGCGTTTTGATGATCTTAAATCTGCGGACGAATCGGCGAAAAGAGGGCTGAATTACAGCAAAGTAGCGATCGTCTATGAAGGAGAAATGCCTGTTAAACTGTATGACAACGGTGAATATAAGGACGGATTTCCTTTAGGAGTTGGAAGCTATTAGAGCTGTTATGCTCCAGTTATCCGGCGGCTTTAACGCTTTGTTATCCAGTCCGGATCAATTTTGAAGCAAGCTGGAAAGAGGGAAAAAGATATGAAAATCAGTATTTTAGACCAATCGCCAATTTCTTCTGGAAAAACAGCAGGACAAGCATTACAGGCCTCTATGCACTTGGCGCAAATGGGAGAAAAGTTGGGTTATTCACGGTACTGGATCGCTGAACACCACGATTTGCCGGGACTGGCATGTTCAGCGCCAGAAGTGATGTTAGGATATGTTGGCGCAAACACGAAAAAGATCCGGATTGGATCTGGTGCCGTTTTACTGCCGCACTACAAACCATACAAAATTGCTGAAACGTTTAATATGCTTGCCACGCTGTTTCCAGATCGAATTGATATTGGAATTGGGCGGGCACCGGGTGGTTCCGCTGAAGTAACAATGGCGCTGTCGGATAATTTTTTGGAGCAAGTTCGAAAAATGCCCGAACTGGTTAAAAACCTTCTCCATTTTTTAAACAACGATTTTTCTGCTGATGAAATGTTTTCAAAAATATCTGCAGCTCCTCTTCCTGCGGTCTCGCCTCAACCATGGATTCTTGGAACAAGTGAAAAAAGCGCCATTCTTGCTGCGGAACATGGAACTGCCTATGCTTTTGGACATTTCATGAGCGAAAAAGAAAGACCGGATATTTTGAAACAGTATACTGCAGATTTTAAAGTGAATGGTATGCTAAAACGTCCTGCATCGATTCTTGCTGTTTCCGCCATTTGTGCAGAAACAACCGAAAAAGCAGAAGAACTCGCATTGAGCGGCCGCGCTTGGCAAACTCAACTGGCAAAAGGCGAAGGCAAGAACGGCATACCTTCTGTGGAGGAAGCAAGACAATACTTAAATAGCGATGATCACCAAAGTATCGACAATAGCAAAAGACATATGGTGGTCGGCAATCCGCAGGAAGTCAAAGCTGAACTTCAAGAACTGCAAGCTGTATACGAAGCGGATGAATTAATGATTGTGACGATTACACACAGCTATGAAGATCGGATTCGTTCCTATGGATTAATTGCCGATCAAGTTTTATCATCCCGCCCTGAATGATCCAGCAGGCGTCTATTTTTAATGCTTTTCAGTTTCCATATAGATCGTAGCGGGTAAACAAAAATATGTAATGTTTTAAAGATTAAATAATTCAGTCGAATCGCTCCTTTTGAAGCACAACCTTTGACATTACAAACTGTATCAAATAAAATTACAGTAAGCTTCATTAGGAGGATATCGTAAGTGAACAGTGAATTTACTATAGCCGTGCATAGCTTGGTTTACTTGGCTTATCTGCCTGAGCGTATGGCTAGCAGCGAGCTGATTTCGAAAAATGTATCAACACACCCTGCCAGAATTCGCAAAGTCATGAGCTGCCTGCGTAAAAATGGATTTGTGAAGACAAAAGAGGGGATTGGGGGCGGCTATATTCTCAACAGCAACCCGCACGAAGTAACGTTGGCGCAAATTTATCGGGCCATTTCACATGGGGCTGTGAAGCCGCACGGGTGCACTGGGGATCCAGAACAGGACTGTCCGATTTCATCGAATATCCCGGAAGTGATGGACGAAATTTTTAATGAAGCAGAAGTCTCTTTAGTAAAATACCTGGATCAGGTTACGATTCATTCTGTACTGGAGAAAATTAAACAGTGTCACTGATATTGATTTGATTTTTATTCTAAGTGAGTGAATTTTATAAAACAATTCTTTAATTGAAGAACGAACAATTATGTGAAATTAAGATATTATTATTCGTTTCTACGGCATTGTGTTGTTTATAGATAACTTCATTCGTTTTTCGGTTTAGCTTATAACAATGAAATTCACTTAAGTGTAATATTTTTTGTTACAGATAGATCATAACTTTTCAGTGCATTCAACATATGAAACTAAAATTCTTGAATGGATGGTGAATGTTAATGACGGCGACTAACAAAGGGTTTGAAATAGGCGATTGGGTCAAGGGGAAGTCACGAAATGGAGAGTTAATCCGCGGTTATATCGAAACGATTGACCCTATAAACGGAATTATCAAAGTGAACGTGTTGGACAGCGATAATGATAAATCGATTGGAAAAACGGTTGCAACGTTAAGCAGATGGGTTGCAAAATTATCCGTAGCGGAGAAAAGGGACGAAGAAGAACTTGGCTACTTGATCGATCTTGCGCTGATTACAAATGATGAGCCATGGTTTATGGAATTGACAACGGAATTATCAGCTCTGAAACAGGCTTCAAAAGAAACACAACAAAAAGATCCTGCCACTCTGACTTTCACAAACCGTCTGGGTTAAAAAAGGTTGTCAGGAACCCTTTTAAATTAAGAATTTTTTTAGTGGGACATAAGGGGCACTAATAATGGCAATTTTAAATATTGCAGAGCATGTTGATATGACTATGGCTTGGAGGAATTGAATGATGGCATTGAAGATAAAGGTTTATTCAGACTATGTTTGTCCCTTTTGTTTCCTCGCAGAAAAACCTCTTGAAGAAGCAATAAATGGAAAAGATGTCGAAGTGGAATGGATGCCGTACGAGCTGCGTCCATATCCGAATGAGACGTTGCTGCCTGAGGGAGATTACTTACGAAATACATGGAAACAATCGGTTTATCCAATGGCTGAACGTCTCGGGATTCCGATAGTGCTTCCAAAAGTATCACCGCAGCCTTATACTCATTTAGCCTTTGAGGGCTTCCAATATGCGAAGGAACATCAAAAGGGAAATGAATATAACGATCGTATGCTTCGTGCCTTCTTTCAGGAAGAGCAGGATATCGGGAATATTGACATTTTAACAAAGCTGGCAGGGGAAGTTGGCCTCGATGAAAATGAATATCGACAAGCTCTGGAAACGAGAAAGTATAAAGAGCAACATCAAAAAGCCCTCCAGCACGCTTACACAGAAGCAAATATCACAGCCGTCCCTACCTTTGTGATTGGTGATACTGTTCTCTCAGGTGTTCGTTCGAAGGAGACGATTGAACAAGCTATCGAGGAAGAATTAAAAAAACAACTGTCTGATGACCAATTTTTTGAAGGAATGGCTTGCGGGATCGATGGCTGTTAATTGAAAATATAAAGTTCACCCATTTATGCAGGGGATTGTGGTTAACGCAATCCCTTTTTTGCGTGCATAGAAATCTATGAAAGATTGCTGATACTTTTAGGTGAAAAGCTCAAAAAATAATTGAATTGAGTTATAATGTAAGTGCTTACATAATTGATTGGGGGAAGAATAATGAAGGCACAGCAAACTCTATATGTAAACGAGTTTACAAATGGCATTTTGGATCCGAAACAAGAAATGCTCGGTCCCGTTATCGACGGGGGACACATCATTGCAAATACTACCCCGGGTTGTTGGGGCCCGATGATTACTCCATGTATTCGTGGCGGACATGAGGTCACGAGGCCGGTATTTGTTGAAGGAGCAGAAGTAGGCGATGCGATAGCGATTAAAATCAAATCGATTCAAGTGACTTCTTTGGCAACATCCTCAGGAAATGATAAACCGGTAGATGGGCGATTCCTAGGTGATCCATTTGTCGCAGTAAAATGTCCGGGCTGCGGAGAACTCTATCCCGATACCAAAATTGTCGGCACAGGTCCTGAGGCGATTCGCTGCACAAATTGCGGTGAAGATGTTACACCATTTGTGTTTACGAATGGATACACGATTGCCTTTGACGCAAAACGCAATGTGGGCGTTACACTAAGCAAAGAGGCTGCAGAAGAAATTGCTAAAGACGGCCGCTCATATATGTCAACGCCTGAGAACTCGGTCCAAAACCCGATTGTCACTTTTGCCCCTCATGATTTAGTTGGAACGGTCGCTAGACTTCGCCCATTTTTGGGACAGCTTGGCACAACCCCGTCAAGACCATTGCCAGACTCCCATAATGCAGGGGACTTTGGGCAATTTTTAGTGGAGGCTCCACACGAATACGGGATTACAAAAGAACAGCTGGAGGATCGGACCGATGGCCATATGGATATCAACAGGGTCCGTGAAGGAGCTGTACTGATTTGCCCTGTAAAAGTACCGGGCGGCGGCGTCTATATCGGTGATATGCATGCAATGCAAGGCGATGGTGAGATTGCAGGGCATACCGCCGATGTCGCAGGAATCGTAACGCTCGAAACAAAGGTTATGAAAGGGTTGGAGCTAGATGGCCCTGTGTTGCTTCCTGTTGCAGAAGATCTGCCGTATTTAGCCAAACCAATTACAAAGAAAGAGAAAGAATCCGCGCAGGCTCTTGCCGGGCAATGGGGTGTGAAGGAATTAGAAGAATCACTGCCGGTTTCTTTTATTGGAACAGGCGCGAATCTTAACGAGGCAACCGAAAATGGTTTAAAGAGGGCGGCAGATGTATTTGGGATTACTGTACCTGAAGTAATGAACCGGGCAACGATTACAGGTTCAATCGAAATTGGCCGTCATCCCGGAGTGATCACCGTGACATTCCTGGCCCCGATCCACTATTTGGATAAAGTTGGCTTAACTGATCTTGTAAGGGCTCAATATAGCGAGTTCCTTGATTAAAAGGCTGATAATTGATCATCCGAGTTGAAGATGTACTGTGAAAGTCGACGATAAGGTAGTCAAAGTTGAAGATATATTTGATAACTTGAAGATAAAATGGGGGAAGTTGATGATATATAGTGAAGTTGACGATAAAGTAGTCGAAGTTGAAGATAAATCAGCAAAGTCGACGATAAACTGATCAAGGTTGATGAAATAATAAAACAAAAAGGCTGCCGATCATGCATTCAGCAGCCTTTTCTGTTCATAATTGATTTAGCACGCGTCACGCTGATCTGCTAAATCTTCACTACGATCCTGCCTCGCGCCTGTCCTTTTAAAATGGAAGGCAATGTTTCTGGCAATTGTTCAAGGGTGATTTCTTTTTGCATGTTATCTAAAAGGTTAGCCGGTTTGAAGTCGGCTGCCATGCGGTTCCACAGTTCTTTTCGGACATCCATTGGGCAATAAACAGAGTCAATCCCGAGTAAATTGACACCGCGCAGAATAAATGGGAATACCGTAGCCGGCACATCCGTTCCGCCGGTTAAGCCACTTACCGCAACAGCCCCGCCATAGCTTAGTTTGCTCAAGATAGCAGCAAGAGTATTTCCACCGACTGGATCAACAGCCCCGGCCCATAGTTGTTTATCTAGAGGTTTAATTTTTTCATTGTAAACATCTTCTCGAGAGATAATCTCTTTCGCACCGAGCTTATGTAAAAAATCGTGTTCATCAGCTTTACCAGTACTGGCAACCACTTCATATCCCAGCTTTGCAAGCATTGAAACCGCTAAACTTCCAACGCCCCCTGTTGCTCCTGTTACAAGCACTTTACCTTTATCAGGCGTTAACCCGTTGTCTTCCAGGCGCTGGATCGAAAGTGCTGCTGTAAAACCGGCCGTACCGAATACCATTGCTTCTTTTAAGGTTAAATTTTTTGGCAGTGGAACAATCCATTCCCCGGGAATGCGTGCATACTCACTATAGCCTCCATAGTGGGAAACGCCGATATCATAGCTCGTTGCGATCACTTCATCCCCTTCGTTAAAACGGGGGTCCTGAGAAGACACAACGACTCCGGCTAGATCAATCCCAGGTATAAAGGGGTACGACCTGACAATTTTGCCATTAGGAGTGCCAGCCAAGCCATCTTTAAAGTTAATACCGGAATAAGCAACCTTGATTAACACATTAGCTTCAGGCAGCTCGTTTAAAGAAATACTTTTGATATCAACTGAAAAATCACTTTCGGTTTTATTAACCATTAATGCTTTAAACTGTTCAGACACACTAAAAACTCCTTTCGTATATAGGAAATGAATTGTAAATTACCAATGGATTCCTCTCCATCTTACTACATTTTTAAAAAGGATGAGGATGATTTCGATTCTATCTTAGTTATTTTTAATGAGATTGTGACAATTCCTTTAACTGTGCCAGGTGTGAATAAAGCTGCTCTTTAGGGGTATAATCAAACTACATATTAGATTCATCACTTTACGAGGAGGTCACAGAGTGGTAGACCTAGGACTATTAATTATCCGTGTTGTTGTTGGTCTTTACTATGCAGCACATGGTGCCCAAAAAGCCTTCGGTTGGTTTGGCGGGGGAGGGCCTGAAGGAACAGGTGCTTTTTTTGACCAAATCGGAATTAAACCAGGCAAAACGATGGCTCTATTAGCCGGTTGGGGTGAAGTTATCGGGGGTGTTTTGTTCTTACTCGGGTTTTTAACGCCTTTGGCTGCGATTTTAATTATTATTCCAATGATTGTGGCGATCAAAACGGTTCATGGCAAAAATGGACTGTTTTCTGACAAGGGTGGAATCGAATATACTGTTGTGCTGATAGCGGTTGCGTTAGGAATCATGCTGACCGGTCCCGGTGCCTTCTCATTGGCTGCGGCTTTTGATATAACTTTCTGGTAAACACATCTGTGAGGAACGGGTTTAAAAGGAAACTCATCAAAGCTAAAGCCACATCGGGCTTTAGCTTTTAAGATATATCCCCTTGGTTGTTTTTCTGATTTTCTAGATGTTTTTTGCCCCATTCCCCCATCACTCAATTTTTCAATAAGTAATGATCGCAGGGGAGCTTAAACGGCTCCCTTGATAAAAAAACATGGATGAAACAAATGCAAATTCACAGTTGTCATCATAAATATCATCAACGAAACTCGCAAAAGGAGAACAATGCATGAATGAAAAAAGGGTGATAGGTGAAAAGGCTGCCGAATTTGTAAAGGACGGGATGATTGTCGGGCTTGGAACGGGTTCCACGGTTTTTTATACGATTGCCAAGCTTGGACAGCTTCTGCGGGACGGACTCTCGCTTAAAGGGGTTGCCACGTCCGTTCAAACAGAAAAATTAGCAAGACAGTGGGGAATTCCCCTTGTCGGCTACAGTAGTGAAATAGATGAAATTGACGTTGCGATAGATGGAGCGGACGAAGTTGATTCTGAATGGAATCTGATAAAAGGAGGCGGCGGTGCCCTTGTACGGGAAAAAATGATTGCTAAAACGGCAAAAGCTTTCATTGTTATAGCCGACTCTTCAAAATTCGTTGGAAAGTTAGGGAATTTTCCTCTCCCGGTAGAGGTTGTCCCATTTGGATATGAGATGACGCGGAAACATCTAGCTGGATTTGGATGTGAACCAAAACTGCGCGAGATTTACGACACTCCCTTTAAGACAGATAACGGAAATTATATTTTTGACTGCAGCTTTCCGGAAATACTCGAGCCTGCAGCGTTAGAACGCGACCTGAATTTAATTCCTGGAGTTGTTGACAATGGATTGTTCGTAAAAATGGTCGACACTATCATTACGTTGGACTCGAATAGGAACATTATCATTACAAGATAAGAGAACTTAGAAAGGGACAAAAGAAGTTCTTTTCAGTAAAATAAATATTGATCTAGAACTGAACATCCCGCGAAAGCAGGATTTTTTATTTTTTACAACAATAATGCCATAATATAAAACAGAAAACATAGAATAGGGGACAACCAGGATGAAATGTAAAATTAACCGTAATGCAGCAAAAGAACTAAAAAAGATGTTGAGCAGTGAAGAAGCAGAAGGTAAAATGATCCGCGTATACGTTTCTTTGCACCATGGCGATCACGCCCACTTTGATTTAAAGCTTGATACACCAACAGAGCACGATGAAATCGTCAAGACAGATAAAGACATTGATATCCTCCTTGACAAACGTGAAGATTTTCTGGACGGTGTCTGGATCCAGTACTTTTATGTAGGTGAAGAGGGATTTGTCATCACAAATCCATCAAAAGGAACACACAACCATTAAGTTTGGTTACGGTGATAAAGGAAAAAAGAGTGAAATCCGCCAAGGATTTCGCTCTTTTTACACTAGGGCAATAAGTATATCTCATTAAAAGGAGGATCGGTCAGTTTCGATTTACGCAACCTTCCGTCATTAACAAGATCCACCAATCCCTGCTCAATATCAGAAGGGTTTACCGCAAAAATATCAGCCATTTTTACTGTCGATAGAGACATATATTTTGGTTTTTTTGATGAGGAATGGATCATTGTCTCCACTCTTTGAAAAAGCTTTTCCTTCTCCATGCAAGCCTTCCTTTCTATTTATAAATCTTTTTAATAACATTCCCAAAACGATCAAAGAAATGACAACAAAGAACATATATCGATCAAATCACGAAAATTATCCTAACTTTCCTAATAAAACTCGAAAAAAAGCAGATAGTAAGAAGTGAATTTAAGTAGGAGGGAACCTCAATGGCGTTTCATAGTCCCCCGCGCATTGCCCAATTAGCAACAGAGATCGGGATTCGGAAAGCGACATTACCGATTCGGAGCATGCTTGTATTAGGGTTTTTGGGCGGAGCATTTATCTCTTTGGGCTATCTGTTAGATATAAGGGTGACAGCGGATTTACCGAAAGACTGGGGAACGTTTGGGGCCTTTTTAGGTGCGGCAGTCTTCCCGATGGGACTCATATTAATCGTCGTTGGCGGGGCGGAGTTGTTAACGGGAAACATGATGGCCGTTTCTATGGCTTTCTTATCAAAGCGTATCTCGTTAACCCGCCTGATACGCAATTGGTTTTGGATCACAATCGCCAATTTTATCGGATCGCTCTTTGTCGCTTATTGCTTTGGCCATATCGCCGGTCTGACAGACACTGGTCCATATTTAGAGAAGACAGTCGCAATCGCAGGGGCAAAGCTGGATGAAGACTTTTGGGAAGCGTTTTTTTCAGCGATCGGTTGTAACTGGTTGGTCGGTCTCGCGATCTGGCTATCGTATGGTGCCGAGGATGTTGCCGGGAAAATACTTGCTGTCTGGTTTCCAATTATGGGATTTGTCGCGATTGGATTTCAGCACGTTGTCGCCAACATGTTCGTCATTCCGGCTGCGATATTCGCAGGCCATTTTAGCTGGGGCGACTACATATCAAATTTCATTCCGGTATTTATTGGAAATATGATTGGAGGGGCTGTTTTTGTAGCGGCACTGTACTGGATTGCTTACAAAGATTACGCAGCCCCGGAGGCATGAGGGAGACAATCTGATAGTTAGGAGAAGTGATGATGACGGAAACAATGTTCACAGTGCAAATTAATGGAGAAGTGTACTCCGCTAAACCTGGACAAACGATTCTGGATGTTGCCAAGGCACAGGATTTATTTATTCCTAGTATTTGCTATCACCCGAATCTTGGAACAATTCAAACGTGTGATACATGTCTTGTCAATGTGGGAGGAAATCTGGTTCGCTCCTGTGCGACAAAAGTGGAGCAGGGAATGGAGATTGATACCTTCTCCAAGCCGGTTAAAGAGGCTCAGGACGAAGCAATGTCCCGAATTTTAAAAAATCATGAATTGTACTGTACAGTCTGCGATAACAACAATGGAAACTGCACGGTCCACAACACGGCCGAGTACATGGAGATTGAACACCAAAAATACGAATTTGAGGCGAAACCATATCCACCGGACCTTTCGCATCCGATGTACCGGTATGAACCAGATCAGTGCATTCTATGCGGAAGATGTGTCGAAGCCTGCCAGGACTTACAGGTAAATGAGACGCTGTCGATTGACTGGAACCGGGAAGTGCCCCGGGTTATTTGGGATAACGATGTCCCGATTGATGAGTCTTCCTGTGTTTCCTGCGGTCACTGTGTAAATGTGTGCCCGTGCAATGCCTTAATGGAAAAATCGATGATTGGCAAAGCTGGCTATTTAACTGGGATTCCACCAAAGATATTGGCGCCGATGATCGATTTAACAAAGGAAGTCGAGCCAGGATATAAGGAGATTTTTGCGATATCGGAAGTGGAAGCAGCGATGCGCAAAGCCCGTATTAAGAGGACAAAAACGGTGTGCACATACTGCGGAGTCGGCTGCAGCTTTGAGGTTTGGACAAAGGACCGGGAAATTCTCAGGATCCAGCCCACCGAAGAGGCACCGGTTAACGGTATCTCCACTTGTGTGAAAGGTAAATGGGGCTGGGATTTTATCAACAGTCCTGAGCGTTTAACAAAGCCGTTAATCCGCAGGGGAGAGGAATTTGTGGAAGCAACCTGGGATGAGGCTCTGAATTTGATTGCCAACAAGCTGACTGAGATCAAAGAAAAGCATGGCCCGGATTCGATCGGATATATTGCATCTTCGAAATGTTCCAATGAGGATAATTATGTGTTCCAAAAATTTGTCCGTGCAGTAATGGGATCCAATAATGTCGATAACTGTTCCCGCTACTGCCAAACACCGGCAACTGCCGCTCTAATGCGGACGGTTGGATTGGGAGGCGATACCGGCACGATCAGGGATATCGCTTCAGCCGAGCTTGTCCTCGTTGTTGGTGCAAACCCTGCTGAATCCCATCCGGTTTTATCGACACGCGTGAAACGTGCCCATAAATTATTCGGGCAAAAGCTGATCGTTGTCGACTTGCGGGAGCATGAACTGGCGCAGCGGGCAGATCTGTACGTCCATCCGAAGCCAAGCACGGATCTTATTTGGTTAAATGCCGTGACCAGATATATTCTTGACCAAGGTTGGGAAGCTAAGGAGTTTCTGGCAAGCAGGGTTAACGGTTTGGAAAAATATATAGATTCCCTTGAGAAATACACGCTTGAGTATGCCGAAGAAAAAACAGGAATTTCCCGGGACACTTTAATTCAAATCGCGACGATGATCCATGACGCGAAAACGGTATGTGCCCTCTGGGCAATGGGCATAACTCAGCACACGGGAGCAACCGACACAAGCACGGCGATCTGCAACCTGTTATTAATTACCGGCAATTACGGTCGTCCCGGAACAGGAGCTTACCCGCTCAGGGGTCATAACAATGTTCAGGGGGCATGCGACTTTGGCTCTTTGCCTGCATGGTTCCCTGGTTATGAACCCGTCCAAGACCAACAGGTTCGGGAGAAATATGAAGAAGCATGGGGTGTGTCGCTCCCGGCCGATCCAGGCATGAACAACCACCAAATGGTAGAAGGAATTGATAAAGGCAAGCTCAAGGCTCTTTACCTTTTTGGAGAAGAAATGGCCCTGGTTGACTCCAACTCAAACTATGTTGAATCGAATTTCGAAAAGCTTGATTTTTTTGTTGTCCAGGACATCTTCTTCTCAAGGACTGCCCAGTTTGCTGATGTTGTTTTGCCAGCTGCTCCAAATCTTGAAAAAGACGGCACATTTGTCAATACGGAACGCCGCATCCAGCGCTTTTATAAAGTCTTCGAACCGCTGGGAGAAGCAAGACCCGATTGGGAAATTTTTCAGGACCTGGCGAACCGGCTCGGAGCCAATTGGAAGTATGAACACCCTGGTGAAATTATGGAGGAAGTAGCCAAGCTCGCACCGCTGTTTGCCGGCGTCAGTTACGATCGGCTTGAAGGCTGGAACAGCCAGTTGTGGCCAGTCGCTCCAAACGGGCAGGACACCCCGTTGCTGTATACAGAGCGGTTTGGCTTTCAGGATGGCAAGGCGAGACTTGTTCCGGTTGATTGGACAGAGCCGTATGAACCTGGTGAGGAATACGATCTCCATCTCAACAATGGACGGATCCTTGAGCACTTCCATGAAGGCAATATGACGTACCGCAGTGAAGACATCACACACAAAGTGCCTGAGCCATGGCTGGAGGTCTCCCATGAGCTTGCCAAGGAAAGAGGCCTGAAAGACGGTTCATTGGTACGGCTTACCTCACCATACGGGCATACTGAGATCCGCGTGATCGTTACTGACCGGGTGCAGGGTAATGAACTCTATTTCCCAATGCACTCACCAGAAATTATTTCGGCTGTCAATCGCTTAACAAGCAGCTACCATGATTACATCACCCACACTCCAAGTTATAAGGAAATGAGTGTGAAAATGGACGTATTGGAAGTGGAAGGACACCCGCCGCTTCCAAGGGAAAATTTTCGTTATGGCAACCGTGTGCCGCAAATCAGTGTGAGGGTTGAAGAAAAATGGAAGCGGGCTGATTTTACACCAATACCGGAAATGTTCGAAATGGGAGGTGATGAGTATGGCGAAGGCAATCAGGCAAATTAAGCAGGCCATTCCCAACCCTGCGGAGGAACAGGCCCAGGCCATCTCGGATATTTTAGAGGAGCTCACGAAAAACCGCGAAGCGATTATGTCGACGATAGGGATTTTAAAAGGCTTGCATGAAATGAGGGTCCTTGAGATTGTGCATGGGCTCATCGACCAGCGTACCGAAGTAGGGGTTATCGCGATTCAGCAAATCAATCAGCCGGAAATGCATAATACAATTAAAAATGGCATGGGTGCATTTAAATTCCTTGGCAGTTTGCAACCCGCCCAGCTTGAAACCATTCTTGACGGAGTCGGCCTTGGCTTGAAACGCTTATCCAAGACCGGGCAACAGGGCGAGAAGCAGACAATATGGAAAATGAGAAGGAGGCTGCGCAGCCCCGAGATCAGGGCCGCAATGACGACAATGGTTGATTTCCTTGAAGGAATGGGACAAGCATTTCTGAAAAATAAGCAAAATAATCAATAGGAAAAGGGGGAGATGATGTGGAAACAGGCGTTTTTTTCGTGAAAAATATGTCCAATCAGCAGGATGCAAATAAAGTGTTGAATGCCTTGCTTGATGTATGGGGAATCGGCAGAGCTGAGGTCCATTTAGAAAACCATCAAGCCGTATTTACTTTCGATAAACGAATGGCATCTTATGAAGACTTTCAATATGCACTTGTTGATAGGGGTTACCAGGCTGAACCGGTTGAAAATTATCGGGTCGAAAAATAAGTTTTAGGAGGGAAGCGCTGATGAAAACATGTGAAGTATGCGGATTAACTGAGGAAGCAGAACATGATGAGGCAACAAAAATGGAAGGTACATTGTTGCATGTTTGCCAAGACTGTCAAAATGACCGCAAATTGGATTATCTACAAAATGATTTCTTTTAAACTAATTAAGGGGATGTCCTTTAATGGTGGGCATCCCCTAAGCCAGGCTATAGGGCCTTGTTAATGATTACTTTACAAGAAGTACAAAGCATAAAGAGGTCGTGGCCGTGGAAAAACCGATAGAAGTGAGACGAGAAATTCTGCGTTATGGAGACGGTGAATTGAACAGGGTCGAAGATACGATTGTGACCGAGTACCCGATTACTATCAAAATCAATGGCGAGGAATTTGTGACGATCGTCTGCACTCCTGAATATATCGAAGATTTGGTAACAGGTTTTTTGGCATCGGAAGGTATTATTCGCCGCTATAAAGATATCGAAGAGATATGGGTGAAGGAAAAAGATGGATTTGCTTATGTGAAAACTTCCAGGGTCAACCCTTATTTCCGCGATTTTCAAAGCAAACGCTATATAACTTCATGCTGCGGAATGGGACGGCAGGGCTTTGTATTCGTAAACGATGCGCATACTGCCAAAAAGATGGAGCGAATCACCGCATCACTTTCTGTTGACGACTGTTTTCAGTTGATGAATCATATGCAACAATCGGCCACTACTTTCCATCATACTGGTGGCGTCCATAATGCCGCTCTGGGAGATGGAAATGGAATTTTGCTTGGAAGAATGGATATCGGGCGCCATAATGCACTTGATAAAATTTATGGCTATTGCTTAAGAAATGACATTGCCATTGGTGATAAGAGCCTCGTTTTCAGCGGCCGAATTTCATCAGAAATTTTATTAAAAGCGGCAAAAATCGGTTGTGAAGTGATATTGTCAAAATCAGCCCCGACTGAACTCGCTTTGCAATTAGCAGAGCAATTGGGGATTACCATAGTGGGTTTTATCCGCAACAAATCATTAAATGTTTATACACATCCGGAGCGGATCAGGGATATTTAATGCGCTTGAACTGTTTCCAAGATTTGAAGCTATATCTTCTCTTTTTAGAAGAATAGCTCTTTTTCATTTCTAAAAAAATCAGTCCGAAGCTTGCATAATAGATGATATTGAAAATGAAAACTATAATAGGTTGGTATGGTAAGTAGACCATTATTGTCATGCTATTTATAGAGGAAGAAGGTAATTTGTTTGAAATTGAGTGTTCTGGACCAATCTGTTATCAGTAAAGGAGGAAATGCAAGCTCAACATTCCGAAACACTGTGAAACTTGCTCAAACAGCAGAAGAGCTTGGATTTATCCGTTTTTGGGTGGCTGAACACCATAATACGAACGGGTTTGCAGGTTCAGCGCCTGAAATTCTAATTTCTCATCTTGCTTCGAGGACGAAAAAAATCCGCGTAGGCTCGGGCGGGGTTCTGCTCCCGCAATACAGCCCTTATAAAGTAGCTGAAAATTTCAAGGTTTTAGAGGCATTATTTCCGAACCGCATCGACCTCGGAATTGGGCGTTCACCTGGAGGCTCGCCATCTACCCGGTTAGCGCTGACAGATGGGTTAAGAAAAAGTATGAATGACTTCCCGCAACAGGTCAAAGACCTGCAAGGATTTTTAAACAACAGCTTGCCTGATGCTCACCAATTTCACGATGTTCATGCCTTCCCAACAACAGAATCGCTTCCGCAAATGTGGCTTTTGGGAGTAACACACCGGGGTGCGCGGGTTGCGGCTGAAAACGGCACAGCGTTTACTTATGGCCATTTCATTACTCCTGTTAACGGGCAAAGAGCGATGGACCAATATCGAAATGACTTTCAACCATCTCAATATTTAACGGTACCAACAGCAAATGTCTGTGTTTTTGTCGTTTGCGCCTCGACAGAAGAAAAAGCTGAGGAGATGGCACTGAGCCAGGATATGTGGCTGCTGGCGGTGGGAAATCAGACAGATACAAGAATCCCTTCGATCGAAGAAGTGAAAAGCATGAACTTAACAAATGAGGAACGATTAAAAGTAAAAGAAAACCGCAAGAGAATGATTATTGGTACACCTGAGAAAGTAAGAAACGAACTTCTCCGTTTAAGTGAATTTTACCGGACAGATGAATTTATGATCATAACCAATGTTTATGATTTTCAAGATAAAATTTACTCCTATCATTTATTGGCAGAGATGTTCCATTAGGAGTATCCCGACAAGTATAAAAAGAAAGAAGACCGAAGAAGTCTTCTTTCTTTTTAGTTCAGAAATATCCTTACCACCTGTGAGCCTTTGCGTTACTTCTTAGTATAATGGTCATTTGCGACATCTGAGTGTGTCCATTTACTTGCGAACTCGCGCGCTTACGTCTCGTCCAATTGTGGTGAAACTGTTGAGAATGTGGATCCAAGTGATCTTTATAGCTCATTTTGAATCACCTCATAATAGGATAGAATATGCTAAAACACGTGATAACGTGATATTCACGAATATCATTAACAGTATTTGAATACATTGAATAAAAAATACATCCTGCGCGCAAACCAAAGTTTTTATTTTTTTGGCCGACGAGCAAAATTCCCGAACAGACTAATAATAACAACTAATCTGAATTCTAGCGGGATTGTTGACAGATGGTTGCGATGTTGCTATTCTCAATACTAGCAATTTCATATGAACAAAATCCTCATCGCTATCTCGGTGAGGTAGAGGTTGCGGCAATTAAGAGTAGCTTTTTCTGAGGTCTGTTGGGATCTGAGACGAAGAGTGAAAGGAATTGCTGCCGAAGTATGGATGGACCCACACAGCCGTTCACGCTGGGACTGCATTGAATAGGTGCAGGACTGTCGCAGATTATTCTGGGGAGAGCTATGAACGAGATAGGATGCGGGTTTTTTTATATTCACAGAAACGCGCGGGTACACTATACCTACGCGTTTTTTATTGTTTAAATACTAGATTCCTTGGGGGTTTTTGCATGAATGAAAAAAATTGGGGACTTTGGCTGCTGACAGCTTTAGTCGTCGGAAATATGGTAGGTTCGGGGATTTTTATGCTTCCAAGTACACTGGCGCAAATTGCCAGCCCTATGGGAGTTACGATTGCCTGGATCATAACAGGTTTCGGAGTTCTGATGATCGCACTGGTCTTTGGGAAATTATCAATTCGCCGTCCTGATTTAACGGCAGGTCCGCAAAGCTATGCGCGTGCTCTGTTCCAATCCGAAAGTAAAGGGAAATTAGCCGGATTTAGCATGGTCTGGGGATACTGGGTCGCAAACTGGATCAGTAATGTTGCGATCATCACGAGCTTAGCCGGATATTTGTCAACCTTCTTCCCGGTAATGGGCAGCTCTGCTGTTCTCTTTACTATCGGGGGCCAGCCAATTGAAGCAGGAAGATTGGTTACATTCATCGTTTGTACGATTTTGCTATGGGGAACTCATTATATCTTAATTACAAACCTCAATGCTGCCGGAAAATTAAATTTCGTTGCAACAGTTTCAAAGGTTATCGGATTTTTATTATTCATTGTTGCTGCCTTGTTTGCTTTCCAGTCCTCCAACTTGGGTGAGTTCTATACAACAGTAGTCGATGCTGAGGGGCAAACGCACAATCTTGCCAGCCAAATCAATTTAGTCATGATTTCAACGCTATGGGCATTTGTTGGCATTGAATCGGCTGTTATTTTATCCGGGCGCGCCAAATCGCAGCGGGATGTCAGCCGGGCAACCGTCATTGGATTATTCATTGCGCTCATTATTTACATGGGAATTACGATGCTCATCATGGGTATTTTACCTCAGGAAGTATTAAGAGCCTCTGATAAACCTTTTGTTGACGCCCTGTCCGCTATGGTTGGCGACAACGGTGGGACGATTATGGGAGTGCTCGCAGTTATTTCATTATTTGGCGCGACAATCGGCTGGGTATTGCTAAGCTCAGAAGTTCCATATCAAGCGGCAAAATCGGGGATTTTCCCGGCTTATTTTGCGAAAGTAAATAAAAATGGAAGTCCTGTTCGTGCCCTTACGGTTACAAATGCAATGTCACAGATCTTTATCTTTTCGACGATTTCCGGGACGATCAGTGAGGCCTATACATTTTTAACAACATCGGCAACACTTGCTTATTTAATTCCTTATCTTGTCTCAGCCATTTTCTTCTTGATGCTGACGATTAAAGGAGAAACATATGATCTCATCAAAGGACCGCGTGTTCTTGATGGCATCATTGCGGCATTGGCGTTGGTCTATTCGCTATATGTGATCAGATCGGGAACTGCGGATCTGCAAACATTTTCTTTAGGAATTGGGCTGTTCCTGGCCGGATTTATCATTTATCCGATTGTCAACCGCAAGAAGTCAAATAACTAACAAACAATATGAGAACAAAGCTGACTTGGGATTCAATCCTTTGCAAGTCAGCTTTGTTTTTTTATTTTCTCCTTAACACCTCCGAAAAACCGTCTGCAGATGATTTTATCTTAATGAATCAATTATTAATGTTATATTTTCTTACATTAAACAATCAGAAACTTTAAAATTTTCATTGACAGATCATTCATATCGGTTAAAATAAGAAATAATAAATCAATGTTATATTTTCTAACATGAAATGTTATGAAAAACACATTGAAAAAGGAGGAAAATGTATGGACACCATCTTTTTGATGAACAGCTTGTGGGTAATGGTAGGAGCAGTTTTAGTCATTTTGATGATCGGTGGATTTATTCTGCTTGAAGCCGGCTCGACTCGAATGAAAAATGCGGGTCATATCGCAGGAAAAACGATCTTTACGTTTGGGCTTGCCTCACTTGTGTTTTGGGCAGTAGGATTTGGCTTTATTTTTGGTGATAATGCGAACTTTTTCGTTGGTCTTTCCCACTTTTTTTATTCCGGTTATGAAATTGAAGGAATCAATCTTTCCTCATCGGTTTTCTTCCTATTTCAATTGGCTTTTGCAGGAATCGCGATTACCATCGCGCTCGGAGGCTTTGCGGAGCGCGCTAAATTATCGGTCTATTTAGTTTTCACTATTCTGTTTTCCGCGCTCGTCTACCCGGTGGTTGCCCACTGGATTTGGGGCGGAGGCTGGTTGGCGGAACATGGTAAACAGGATTTCGCCGGATCTACCGTGGTGCATTTGACTGGTGCAATGGCTGCTCTGGCTGCGACATTACTGCTTAAACCAAGAATCGGCAAGTATAATAAAGATGGTTCGGCCAATAACATTTACGGGCATAACCAAGTATATACTTCCTTAGGGGTATTGATTTTATGGATTGGCTGGTTTGGATTTAATGCGGGCAGTACGGTTTCTGTAGATGGTGGATTTTTCGGTTTCGTTGCGTTGAATACAAATCTAGCCGCCGGAGCCGGTGCTGTTGCCGCTTTGTTAATCTCATGGGTCGTAATGGGTAAATCGGATGTAACGACATTGCTGAACGGAGCACTTGCCGGGTTGGTCGCAATCACCGCATCATGTGCTTTTGTCGACACATGGGCAGCGGTTGTGATCGGGTTTGTCGCAGGAATGCTAGTGTTCTATAGTGCAAGATTTTTTGAAAAGAGAAAAATTGATGATCCGATTTATGCCTTATCCGTTCACGGCGCAGCTGGAGTTTGGGGAACAATATCAACCGGCTTCTTTGCAACACCAGAACTTGCAACTGTTGGCTTACCCGGGTTATTTTATGGTGGAGGGCTTACCCAGCTGGGCGTTCAATTAATGGGGGTAGCAGTTTCAGGAGCTTATGCATTTGCCGTTTCATTCGCAATTTTATTCGTCGCCAAGAAAGCGATGAAAGGGCTTCGAGTAACAGAAGAAGAAGAGATTATGGGACTGGATATGAGCGAGCACGGCAGCTACGGATATCCTGAAGTATTCATGGCAAAAGAGAATAAACTGACCTCATAAGATCAAAAATTCTGCAATAGGCTGATGAAATTTCTGCCGGGTACGAAGGAAGTGTTGCAATGGCCGATGGTTTTGAATCTTATGAAGCGATTAAAATATGGAAGGATGAAGCGATTCATTCGTTTCAGGGAGATACTCTTTCCTTAAATGAGTTTCATGACAGAGTGTTACGCAAGGTTTATCAGCTTGCGGCATGCCGATTGAACAATGGTTCCCCTCCCTGCAGCTATTCCTGGTTTATTACGGGCAGTGGAGGGCGGTTTGAGCAAGGGCTGATCAGCGACCAGGACCATGGCATTATTTACGAAAGGTCCAGCCCGGAAGCCGCTGAGTATTTTCTGAGGCTTGGCGAAGAGCTTTCCCTTGGAATGGCTATAGTCGGATACCCTTATTGCGAAGGGAAAGTAATGAGTTCGAATCCGCTCTGGTGCCAATCGAAGGTTGAATGGAAAGCGCAGCTTTTGCAGTGGCTCGAGGAGGAAAGCTGGCAGTCAATCCGTTATTTGCATATATTTTACGATTCGCGGCCGCTGGTCGGTGCGGAAAGCTTTGTAAACGAGCTGAAGTCGTTTATTTATGACTTTCAAAAAGAGCATCCGAAAATATTAATGCGTTTATTAGAAAATGTCATGCATATGAAAAACGCAGTCGGCCCTTTTGGACAAATTATTCCCGAGGAAAAAGGCTTGTATAAAGGTTCGATCGATTTAAAAAATACTGCGATTATTCCATATGTCAATGCCGTCAGGATTTTGGCGCTAAAAGAAGGGATAAAAGAGACGTCAACTCTGGCGAGAATTGACCGGTTAACAAAAAATCATCATGAACTGTTGGACTATAGAGAGAATTTTAGAAAGCTGTTAAGCTATCGACTTTCACTGGCTGCAAATAAATCGTATGATGAAGGCCATTATTTGAGCATAAAAAAACTAAGTAAAGCTGAAAAACATGAACTAAAGAAAATCCTTAAAGATGGAAAAAAGCTGCAACAATACGTCCAGGCAATTGTTGAAAAGGGTGTAAGAAAATGAGATTTCCGCTTATTGATATGATGAGAGGAATTCACGGAAAGATCAATTCAACCGTGGGGGGGCAGAGCTCTCAACAAGTGGCATTTTTGCGGCAGCTGCAAAAAGAGATGAAGGTCGAAGCATCAATGACCATACCTTTACACGAGTTGAATGTTGTTGTATTTGATATCGAAACGACCGGTTTTTTTCCTGACCAGGGAGATGAAATGATCTCATTGGGAGCAGTTCGGGTTTGCGGCCGGGAAATTCATGAAAACGAGGTATTTTACTCACTTGTTCGTTACGAGAAAAATCTTTCACCGGAAATAGAGAGACTGACCGACATTACAAGTGATGAACTGAAACATGCACCTTATCTTTCAGATGTCCTTATTCAATTTTTTGAATTCGTAAACGGTGATACCCTTGTTGCCCATCATGCAAATCATGAAAAAAGCTTCTTGCAAAATGCATGCTGGAAACTGTTTCGCGCACCTTTAAAGCATCGAATTATTGATACATCGTTTTTGTACCGAATTGCCGAACCTAAAGCAAACATGGTCAGGCTCGAAGATTTTTGTGAACATAATGGCATACCGGTCGCAGATCGCCATCATGCGCTTGGAGATGCAAAGTTGACCGCTAAGCTTTGGTGCTGCTATCTGTCAAAAATCGACGAACTTGGCTGCCGTACTTTATCAGATATATATGAACGGGTTGCGAAGCTGTAGGAGAACAAGAGAATGAGCAGGAAGCAACAAATCAATCAAACTAAAAAATAAACCTGGTGCAGAGGAGAATTTTAATTCTCTTTATGATCAGGTTTTATTTTTTATAGCAAAAAAAATTTTTCGAAAAACATTGAAAGGGTTTTCAATTAGTGCTAAGATCATTACGTAAACGTTTTCGTAATTTTGATGCTTCCAGAAAGAGGGTGGGATATGGAATACACCATCAAAGATGTTGCAAAGAAAGCAAATGTCTCGATTGCAACGGTATCAAGAATAGTTAATAACCAAACGGGATTTTCTGAAAAAACAAAACGAAAAGTGCTGGACGTGATTGAGGAATTAGGCTATCAGCCTAATGCTGTTGCCAGGGGCTTGATTAATAAGAGAACGCATACGATCGGGGTACTTTTTCCGAAGTTTTCCGGAATGCTGGTCACAGAGTTTTTAAGTGGAATTGAAAAAGCAGCCAATGAACAGGGATCGAGCGTTATCGTCTGTCATACAGAGTCAAACGGTGAAAAAACGATGAAGTACCTTCAGTTACTGAATGAAAAAAGAATTGACGGAATTATTTTTACCAGTGAAGTTCTAAAAGATGAATACTATCAATATATTAAAAAGATGAAGGTCCCAATGGTGCTTCTTTCAACTGAATCGTACGTTTATCCGGTACCCTATGTAAAAGTGAATGACAGGCATGCCGCATACACAGCGACGCAATATCTAATTCAGAAAGGACATAAAAAAATTGCGATGATCAGCGGGAATAAAGACGATATTATTGCGGGGAAACCGCGAATAGACGGCTACATCAACGCAATGACAGATAACGGCCTTCCTGTAAACGACAAATACATTATTAACAGTAAAAGCTTTGCTTTCCAGGACGGGGTCGAAGGGTTGGAAGCTTTGATGCGGCAGGCTCCGGGAGTAACCGCGGTTTTTGCAGCCAGCGATGAGATCGCAATTGGTGCCTTATCAAAAGCATATCAGCTTGGGATTAAAGTTCCTGATGACCTATCGATTATTGGGTACGATAATTTGAGCATTGCGGAAATGTCGGCACCCCCGTTAACATCTGTTGCGCAGCCGTTAGCTGAAATGGGGGAAATGGCCACAAAAATGCTGTTTGAGATGATGGAAACCGGACAGAGCGTGGAAAGCCGGATTATGCCACATCAAATTATCGAAAGAAACAGTGTATAAAGAAGAATAATCATTCTTCTTTTCTCAACTCTTTTACGTAAACGTTTACGTAAATATCGGACAAGATAGGAATTTTTTTAAGACGCAAAAAGTAAACGTTTACGTAATTAAAAAATGATATTCAGGGGGAAAAACAATGTTTAAAAAAATGATTGCAGGTATGATGGCTCTGGCGCTGGGTGCTGGATTGTTAGCGGGATGTTCATCTTCAAGCGAAAGCGCAGATGGAAAGGTCACGTTGGAGATGTTTTCAAATAAGCCGGAGAATATAGAAACCTATAAAGGGTTAATCAAAGATTTTGAGAAACAAAACCCGGATATTAAAGTGAAGCTCGAGGCACCACCTGAAGCAGAAACCGTTTTAAAAACACGGTTAACGAAAAATGATATGCCTGACATAATGGCAATCGCGGGTAATGCGACATATGGAGAGCTCGGTCGTGCCGGTGTCCTTCATGACTTTACTGATTCTGAGCTTGTAAAGAATGTTCAGCCTTCCTACGTTGAAATGATTGGCCGTTTGGTCGGGTCTGAAACGGATGGAATATTCGGTCTTCCATACGCATCGAACGCCAATGCGGTGATTTATAATAAGCAAAAATTTGCAGAGCTTGGCTTGCAGGTTCCTGCGACCTGGGATGAATTTATCGCTGTACTTGATCAAGCGAAAGCTGCCGGTCAGATCCCGATTTACTTCACCTTGAAAGACGCCTGGACAGGAATGATCTCATGGAACTCTTTAGGTGCTAATACCGCAGGGGACGATTTTGCCGAGGAGAAAACGGCAGGTAAAACTACATTTGTTAAAAGCTATGGTGAGGCTGCTGACAAAATGTTATCTCTTATAAGCTATGGTCATAAAGATAATATGGGAGTTGCTTATAAAGACGGAAATAATGCGTTTGCGAGTGGAAAGTCTGTCATGTACATCCAGGGCAACTGGGCGATTCCGGAAATTTTAAAGGCAAATCCGGATATTCAGCTTGGAGTATTTCCAATGCCGGTCACAAATGATCCAGCTCAAAATAAATTGGTTTCAGGTGTTGATGTACTACTTGGTGTGAATGAGGATACAGAGCATAAAGACGAAGCATTGAAATTTGTTGAATTTATGATGGAAAAAGAAACAGCGAAACGTTATATTGATGAACAAAAAGCCTTCTCTGCTATCGAAGGTGTCTTCCAGGAGGATCCGGTATTTGAAGGAATTAAAGCTAATTTTGAATCCGGAGCGATTACGAGCTTTCCTGATCATTACTACCCAGCAGGAATGGGAGCAGAAAACATCGTTCAAGAGTTTTTAATTGAACAAAAGAAAGAGGCTTTTCTAAAGAAAATGGACAGCGAGTGGGACAAAGTCCAAAATCGCTAAAAGGATCAATGCCCGGGGCATCTGCAGCGGAGGCCCTGGGCTGTTAAGAAGGAGAGGTTTCGATGAATAAGAAAAACAAAACATTCTTGGTCATTGCAATTCCTGCGTTTGTCCTTTTCTTTACTTTTCACACATATCCTGCACTGCAGGGGATTTTTTATAGCTTTACTGACTGGAAAGGGTACGGAAATTGGAATTTTGTCGGATTGAAGAATTACTTAAATGTATTTAAGGATGAACGGGCGCTCGATGCCTATATATTCACCTTTAAGTTTGCGATTATATCAACCATTATCGTCAACATGATCAGCTTGCTGGTTGCGATGGGCCTTAATTCAAAGATTAAATTCCATAAATCACTACGGGCTGTCTATTTTTTACCGTATATTCTAAGCATACTGATTGTTGGCTTTATTTTTAACTTTGTGTTTACCCATTTCCTGCCGAAGATTGGCGAAGCAACTGGGCTTGAATTCTTGTCAACAAACATCCTGGGAGACCCTGACCTTGCCTGGATCGGGATCGTTATTGTTGCCGTCTGGCAGGCAGTCGCATTTAATACGATTCTTTATTTAGCAGGTCTTGTCACGATTTCTGAGGATTTATATGAAGCAGCGAGCATTGATGGCGCCAATCATTGGACGAGGTTCTGGAAGATTACCTTTCCACTAATCGCTCCTTTCTTTACGATTAATATGGTGTTATCGATGAAAAACTTCTTGATGGTATTTGATCAAATTATGGCCCTGACTGGTGGGGGGCCAGGTCAATCAACCGAATCGATTTCGTTGCTCATCTACCGCGGCGGATTCGAGGGCGGCGAATTTGCTTACCAATCGGCAAATGCCGTTATATATTTCATCATTATTGTTGTCATTTCGATCATTCAGCTTAAATTTTTAGAAAAAAGAGAGGTGGAAAGCTAATGATGACGAAAAAAACAAATTGGCCTGTTACCATTCTCTTAATTTTGGGGTCATTATTTATTGTATTTCCGCTCTATTTAACCGTCACAATTGCGTTTAAAACGCCAGCTGAAATGGCAGGAAACTTATTGGCGCTGCCGCAATCATGGTCATTCAATAACTTTACGGAAGCGATCGAGATGACGAATTTCTTCAACGCCTTCAAAAATAGTTTATTCGTCACTGTTTTTGTTGTCATCTTTACGGTCCTTACGAATTCCCTGGTTGCATATGCGGTGGCCCGCAATCTTCATAAGAAGTTTTATAAGTTTTTGTATTATTATTTTATTAGTGCGATGTTTATTCCGTTTCCAATTATTATGCTTCCGATTGTAAAACAAACGAGTGCATGGGGAATGGATAATTTAGTCGGATTGATTATCCTTTATATCGTTTTCAATTTATCATTTAATGTATTTATATATATTGGATATATCAGATCGATACCAAAAGAACTCGAGGAAGCAGCAATTATCGATGGTGCGAGCACATGGGGAGTTTTTTGGAAAATCATTTTCCCGCTCTTGGCGCCTATGAATGCAACAGTTGCGATTATCACATGCCTTGGCGCGTGGAATGATTTTATGCTTCCGCTAGTGATGCTAAGCGACCGCGATATGGCGACTTTACCGCTCGTCCAGTATATTTTCCAATCGCAATTCAGCACAGATTATAATCTGGCCTTTGCTTCTTATTTAATGGCGTTAGCTCCGATGATCATTGTTTATATCTTTGCGCAAAAATGGGTAATCAGCGGCGTGATGAGAGGTTCGATAAAATAAACAGTTTTAAGAATGTAGAAACTACAATAATACGCTATACAAAAATCAGTGATTGGAGCGATCGTTTTGAACAAAACCTGGTGGAAAGAGAGCGTCATTTATCAAATTTATCCCCGCAGCTTTAATGATAGCAATGGCGACGGGATCGGTGATTTACAAGGAATTACCGAAAAACTTGATTATTTGAAAGAATTGGGTGTCGATGTCATCTGGTTATCACCGGTCTATAAATCCCCGAATGATGACAATGGTTATGACATTAGTGATTACCAGGATATTATGGATGAATTCGGAACAATGCAAGACTGGGAGAAGCTGCTTACAGAAGTGCACAATCGCGGCATGAAGCTGATTATGGATCTGGTCGTGAACCATTCATCCGATGAGCATAAGTGGTTTGTTGAATCAAGAAAATCGAAGGACAATCCTTATCGAGACTATTATGTTTGGCGCCCGGGAAAGGATGGGCGTGAGCCGAATAATTGGGAGTCGGCGTTCAGCGGTTCTGCCTGGCAATACGATGAAGCGACAGAAGAGTATTATCTTCATTTATTCAGTAAAAAACAGCCAGATCTGAATTGGGAGAACCCTGACTTAAGGAAAGAAGTTTACAAAATGATGACATGGTGGCTAGATCAAGGGATTGACGGCTTCCGAATGGATGTGATCAACTTTATCTCCAAAGAACCAGGCCTACTGGACGCTCCTAATCCTGAAGGGAAAAAGTATGTGGGAGGCGGGAGGTTTTATATGAACGGCCCCCGTATTCATGAGTTTTTGCATGAAATGAACAATGAAGTTCTTTCAAAATATGACATCATGACCGTTGGTGAAATGCCGGGTGTTACTGTAGACGAAGCGAAGCTTTATACAAGGGACGATCGCGAAGAACTAGATATGGTTTTCCAATTTGAACATGTCGATCTGGATTCAGGACCAAATGGAAAGTGGGATTTAAGACCTCTTGATCTTCGTGATTTAAAACAAAGTATTACGAAGTGGCAAACAGGCCTAAACGGGGAAGGCTGGAACAGTCTTTACTTAAATAACCACGACCAGCCGCGCATGGTGTCCCGGTTTGGCGACGATGGGAAATATCGGGTAGAGTCGGCGAAAATGCTCGCGACATTCCTCCATATGCTTCAAGGTACTCCGTATATTTACCAGGGTGAAGAAATCGGCATGACCAATGTCCGCTTTGATTCGATTAAAGACTATAAAGATATTGAAATCCTAAATATGTACAAGGAAAAAGTGATTGAAGGCAATGAAAGCCATGATAAAGTGATGGAATCGATTTACGTCAAGGGCAGGGATAATGCCAGAACACCTTTTCAATGGGACGACTCAGAACATGCCGGCTTTACAACCGGTGAACCTTGGTTGAAAATAAACCCTAACTACCATGAAATTAATGCAAAACAAGCGGTTGAAGATCAAAACTCAGTTTATCATTATTATCGCAAGCTTATTAAACTTCGCAAACAACATCCGATTATTGTTTATGGGGATTATCAATTGATTCTTCCGGAAGATAAGCAAATTTTTGCTTATACCCGTTCCCTGGAAAATGAGAAGCTGTTGGTCGTCACTAATTTTAGCGGTGAATCTGTTCCATTCTCATTGCCTGAAGATGTCGATTTCACTGCAAATGAACTATTAACCAGCAACTATGCGATTGAAGGAAAGCCATCTCTATCGTTTGAATTGCGGCCATATGAAGCAAGAGTTTATAAGGGTTTTTAATTTAGAACGGGAGCTGACCTTGATGAATTCACTGAAAAAAACATGGTGGAAGGAAGCTGTTGTATACCAAGTGTATTGGCGCAGTTTCTATGATACGAACGGGGATGGCTATGGTGACCTGCAAGGTGTAATCGAGAAGCTTGATTATATAAAAAGTCTTGGCGTTGATGTTATTTGGCTTAATCCTTTTTACGAATCACCTGATCGCGATAATGGCTATGATATCAGCGATTATTATGGAGTAATGGGCAAGGCTGGCGACATGCCAACCTTCGAGACGCTTGTGAAAGCAATTCATGAGCGTGGCATGAAAGTGATTATGGACCTTGTTGTTAACCATACTTCTGACAAACATCCATGGTTCATTGAATCCCGTTCCTCAATTGATAATCAAAAGCGTGATTGGTATATTTGGAAAGATCCGAAGGACGGGCGGGAGCCGAGCAATTGGCGGTCTTATTTTGCCCCGTCGACATGGGAGCTGGATGAGGCAACCGGCCAATATTATTTCCATTCGTTTGCGGTCGAGCAGCCTGATTTAAACTGGCAAAACCCGGAGCTTCGCAGCGAAATTTATAAAATGATGCGCTTTTGGCTTGATAAAGGGATCGATGGATTCCGCATGGATGTCATTAATTTGCTTGCAAAACAGGAAGGATTTCCAGATGCCGAAAATCCATTCGATATTAGCTACTTGGCCAATAATCCGGGGATACATGATTATTTGCAGGAAATGAACAGGGAAGTTCTGCAGCATTACGACGTGATGACAGTAGGGGAAATTCCGTTCGTGACGCCGGAGGAAGGCCTGCTTTATGTAGGGGAAGACAGAAACGAGCTGAACACACTCTTTCATTTTCAGGTTGCCGACGAAATGGCGACGTGGGATATGCTTCGTTATAAGGAAATCCAAACCCGCTGGTATGAAGGCTTGAAGGGGAAAGGCTGGAATTCGCAGTTTCTCAATAATCATGATCACACGCGCCAGGTAACCCGGTATGGAAACGATCGTGAATACCGTGTTGAATCTGCGAAACTGCTGGCGACCATGGTTCATACTCTGCCGGGCATGCCATATGTTTATCAAGGCGAAGAAATCGGCATGACCGGGGTCCGCTTTGATTCGATCGATGATTATGATGATGTTGCTATGAAGAACAAGTACAAAGAATTGGTTGAAAAAGGGCAGGATCCGGATGAAGTGTTTGAAAGCCTGCTTCTACCCAGCCGCGATAATTCAAGAACGCCAATGCAGTGGGATGATAGCGATCAGGCTGGGTTCACGTCGGGAAGACCATGGATAAAAGTGAACCCGAATTATCGGGGTATTAATGTGGAAAAAGCATTAAAGGACCCTGATTCTGTTTTCTATTATTATCAAAAGCTTATATCGTTAAGAAAAGACCATGAGGTTATGGTTTATGGGGATTATAAAGATTTATCCAAAGACGACCCAAATTTATATGTTTATACCCGCACTTACAATGGCAAGACATGGTTGGTCATTTTAAACCATTCGGATAAGGCAAACTCGTACACTCCTGTTTCAGAAATATCGACAGGAAAGCTAATCATCTCAAACTACCCGAATGAAGATTGTGCAGACTTCTCAGAGACAATGAATATAAGGCCGCATGAAGCGAGAGTTTATGAGTTAAATATCTGACAAGTCCACGACTTGTTTCACTTAAGAGAACCGCAGTTTAAAGCTAACGGGTTCTCTTCTGGGGGACAAAAGTAAAAAAAACAATAAAAATCACAAAATTTTAGCATCAAAAAAAGCATCGGTTTTCGCACCGATGCTTTTTAAATCGCTTTAATATTTAACATAAAAATTCGACATTGGTATCCGCTATTTCTCACAATTTTCCAATGTTTTACATAGACCAAACAGAAAAGTATGCAATTATATAAATAATATTAGATACTATCGCAATCATTGATTTTACTAACGGTTTTTCCTTAAGTATTATAGAACCAATTCCTAACATAGCTCCCCCAAGTGATACCATAACTGGTAGGACTATATTGCCAAAAAGTACAATTTGGTAAATGGTTCCGAAGATTACTCCACCTGAAAACGGAATTCTAATTAATAAAAAAAGCAAAATATTTAATAACAAATTGAAGCCTATGCACATAAACGAGAACTTACTTAACCTGCCCATCAACCTAAAACTCCTTCACCCTGTTTATTATTTACCTTCTAATTTTAGCTTATATTTTCACCATCCTTTATTAATTTTTCTAATTTTTACACTCACCTTAAATACAATATATCTTCAATGTTAAATCTCTTGTCAGTAATCCCTAAACGCTGTGCAGGAGTCAACTTTTGCTTATCATAAGATTTATAAGGCAAACAAAAATTGTAATACGTTCGGAGGATTGTGGTAGCCATTTGAGCGTATTTGGGATTGAAATTCGAATAGATATAGCTTTTCCCATCACCTCTTGCAGTTGTGAGTGGGCGTTCCAGGACCGACAATTTTCTGCGAATGTGTTGGATAAAGAAGTTGGTGGCGTGGTCATTTACATTCAAAATTAACCTTGCAACTTCTTCAGGTTCCAGTGAAGATAAGTCCGTCTTGCAATCCACTTTCGTATATCCTCGGTCAATGGAAGCAAGGGGATGAACAATTGGATTATTATCTTTGACCGTGAAGCTGTGTGTCGGTAAGACAATCTCCTTATGAAATTGATGACCACGATTTTTAAACAAATCTACAAGATAATGATAGGCAATTGTATAAGGATTGCGGCTGTCGATTCCCGTCGCCAATCCCTAATTATACAAATCGGTACTTGCCTCACTGAACTCCTGGTAGGCTTGTTTCCGTGATTTCTCACGGTCGGTTAGGCACAAGAAATGATGAGCCGAAAATGACCTGAAATCCTCCGAAAACACCCGATACATTGCTGAATGCAAGGAACTTTCGTTATCGGTCACAAATCGCCAATTTTGTGCCTTTAACAGGTCTTTGATAAGCCAATAATGAGCCATAGTGGTGTAAGTTCCGTTTGTATGCAACCCTTCAATATAGTGGTTTCTGGTATCGAATTCATCGAGTTTTTTCTTGTACTCAGCCATCGTTTGAGTGTCATTTTCCGTTGGCTCTTGCGGATAAGAGCTGAACCGTAATCTTGCATGTTTACGAGCAAATAGATGCAGATGGTCATCTTTATATAAAATGGTATCAAGCATTATATCTTCCATCCGTACATCCCAATCAAAAGCAACATCTGCCCGATATACATAACGGGAAAATACATCGGCAGAAATGATGATATGAGTTGAAAATTGCGTATCTTCCACATCATCATATCTCGCTCCGCCCATTCCTTTCTTTCGAACATTGTTCAAATTATAAATCATCTTGTCAGTATTTAACCAGACCGTTCCAAATGTTTTATTTTGAAGTGGCTTTTGTTCGTGCCGCTCCAAAAATTCTAAGCACCGACGATAGATCCATTCCAGTTTGCTGTAATAGGTTTTGACACCAATCTCCAAAACATCAATAGCTCTTGAAACAGGCATTTTGTTGACAAGCAGCTTCGTGAACAATGGAAGGATGTCATTTCTCTTTTGATTGTAGGTGGATGTTTGCCTTCTTGTCGGCATCATATCTGTTCTTTTCCCGCACTTTTTACATTGCCATCGCTGCGTTCCCGTTTTGCTTTTCCCTCTTTTATAGAAAAGGGAGGGATGTTCAAATGGATTTTCATCTGTATATTCACAGGATTCTTTATGAAACTGGTTCAGGCTCTATATCCTTTACAGAATTGATGCGGATTAACCGTTCGATTTCCTGTGCTACGCTCCAATTTGAATAGGTTTTAGAAGTGCAATTGAAAATCATTCCCCTGTTTGGATAAATGGGGTCAGGATTGCATTGGATTGATTTCTTATTTGATTGCCCGACAAGTTTGTAGCGATATGGTTTATTTTTGACTGTGGTAAATCGGACTTGAGGCTGACCAAACCACTTACAAAACTGGTCATCACAGAAGTTATATTGGATACTGGATCAACCCCGTTTATCCGAAATGTAACTGGATGAAACAAAGATTTACTGTACTTCGTCGCAAATTTTTTATCCGATAGAATGGGATAATCTTTATTTCTTTGGTTAATTTCATCCAATGAGAACGGACTATCAATTTCAACAATCGTATCCGAAACGGTTGCGAGTCGTTTTAATTTGCTCTACTGGCAGTCCCTCCGTTTTGAGGTTCTTCAATCTCCAATAATTTCAACAGTTTCTTGTTATTCCGCTTCTTCATAGCCCAAGCTCGGAACCGTTCATCTTCTTGAATTTGGCTTAAATAATACTCGACAACCTCATTTTCGGTGTTATCCGTGTATTCGGAATAAGCCTTGACCAAATCTATTATCTTTTGCGATACTTCCCAATCTGCCTTTTTTAAATTCTTTTCCTTTGGCACCATAAATCGCATAATAAAGCCTCCCTTATTTAGGAAAAATAGCACACTTTTTAGTATATATTTTAGCCAATTAAATCGCACTTCATGACTATTGTACATTGTCACCTGTATGCTATTTTTGGTGCTATTTTTATTGAATTATCCAAACAAATGGCTCTATATCAATAAAAAATGACCTATCAGATAATGCTGATAGGTCTGCGATTTTATATGTTATTTTATTGTTTTGTCCCCATCAAGAGAACCCGTTAGTTTAAAGCTGCGGTTCTCTTCTTTTTGAAGGAATTCAGTAACAGAAAATAGAAGTATTTTGTGACTATACATGAAAGGAACAAGCCATGAAAAGAATAGGAATGTTATTCATTATTTTGGCGGCTCTTTGGCTGGCTGGACACTTGAGTCCACATCTGTCAGGGAGGGTTAAATCGTAATAAGGCATGGAACTGCTTATCTATAACTTGTATTTAACATTTTCCAGCTATCTTTAGATGGGCAAAGAGAGCGGGTGCTTTTATGGCTCATGAAGGCCAAAACTCATGTGGAAAATAGGAAAGTGTTCTTTACAGGGCTCATGAAGGCCAAAACTCATTTGGAAAATGGGAAAGTGTTCGTCATAGGATTTTATAAACATTATATGTAAAAAAGGAGAATGGCAAGTATTCTCCTCACGAATTAAAAGACATTAATTTGTCCGCTCGAAACATTCAAATTAATTTCATGTTTACCTGAACCATAAGTGCCTTCCATTAGCTTTTTGCTTGTATTTTGGTTCTTTAAATCAAAATCGCTATAAATATCCCCACTGCTCACTTGCCCTTTTAAACTGAAATCGGCATCAGCAGGAAGGTCGAGACTGACATCTCCAGAGCTGACATCAATATTAATTGCATCGTTCAGTTTTGCCATTTGAACGATTAATTCTCCCGATGAAACATCAGCATTTAATTGTCCGGAATAATTGGATAGCATCGTATCTCCGGAACTGACATTAAAAACACCTTTTTCAGCAGTAAGAGTTTCAATCACAACACTGCCTGATCCTACGTCTTGCACGTATTCTTTGACATCCAGGTTCATTATATTCACATCACCTGAACCCATGTGAAGTGATAAATGATTCAATTTTGCAGGATTTCCCGCCGATCCTCCATCATAATTAAATGTGCCTGAACCAATATCGATATTCATATCCTCTTTGTAGTTCTCGGGAATATAAACGGCAAGTGTTGGCGTGTTGAAAAAACCAAAACCTTGATACCATTTCCGATCATAATCCACTGTAATCTTATCTCCGCGCTCTTTAACCGTTACCTTGCCTTTACCATCAAGCACCGCTTTGACATTGTCCCGTTCCTCAGGAATAACCACCGCATCCAGGCTGGAAACATCAATTTCAATCAAATCGATATTGTCCGTAACTCGTGCCTGTTGCTCGTCTTTTCCGGTCAGCAGGCTTGAAATATTGAAGCTGGAGAAAAACAATAAGTACACGCCAAGAATGATGCAAAAAATGATTAATATTCTTTTCATTTCTTTACCCGCTTTCTATAATGATCATGTAATAAGCTCTCGTTTATCGTATAACGAATAAACTGTATCGACAATATCAGTGTATTACGGATTTTCTCTTAATTCATTGAGCCGGGGAATTATTTTTTTGTAAGTCCTAAGACGTAAAGCGGTGAATCAGGATCAAGGAATACCCTGGATGAGGCGGGGGATCACAATGCACAGATTTCCGGGGCGTAATGAAAAAAGAACTGTGAAGTTTCGTTAAGCAGCTAAGTTTTGAAGTGGAAAAATGATAAAAAGGCTCATTATAAATGAGGTTAATTTGCCGTCAAACATTATTAGAAGATAAATAAGTTCCCGAATGAGGGATTTCTAGAAATTTGCTATGGTGCTAATCCGAGTGAGGGGGTGAAATCGGACAGCGGTTGGCGGGGAATGACCTATGGGAGTCCGAATGTTCGGGTTATTCGGACAAGATGAGCGGGGAATAAGCAATGATAGTCCGAAAGAGTTGGCTATTCGGACAGGATGAGCGGGGAATAAGCAATGATAGTCTGAATGAGTGGGCTATTCGGACAGGACGAGCGGGAAAAAAGCAATGACAGTCCGAATGTTCGGGTTATTCGGACAAGACAGGCGGGAAACTGGCATATGATAGTCCGAATGAGTGGGCTATTCGGACAGGACAGGCGGGAAACTAGCAATAATAGTCTGAATGAGTGGGCTATTCGGACAGGATGAGCGGGGAATAAGCAATGATAGTCTGAATGAGTGGGCTATTCGGACAGGATGAGTGGGGAATAAGCAATGATAGTCTGAATGAGTGGGCTATTCGGACAGGACGAACGGGAAAAAAGCAATGACAGTCCGAATGTTCGGGTTATTCGGACAAGACAGGCGGGAAATTGGCATATGATAGTCCGAATGCGCGGGTTATTCGGACAAGATGAGCGGGGAATAAGCAATGATAGTCCGAAAGAGTTGGCTATTCGGACAGGATGAGCGGGGAATAAGCAATGATAGTCTGAATGAGTGGGCTATTCGGACAGGACGAGCGGGAAAAAAGCAATGATAGTCCGAATGCGCGGGTTATTCGGACAGGACAGGCGGGAAACTAGCAATAATAGTCTGAATGAGTGGGCTATTCGGACAGGGCATACAAGAACTAACCAATGATAGTCCGAATTGCGGGTTATTCGGACAGGACAAGCAAGAAATAAGCAATGATAGTCTAAATGAGTGGGTTATTCGGACCATCTTGTGCACATTATGGCTCGGTACAACGCGATGATGTGCCCAGCTCAGTCCGAGTCGCTGCGGTCCTGCGGATGGAGTCAAGCCCGATTTCACTGTCAGGCCCGCAGCATCGACGTGGTAGTTCCGATGTTGCCATCAAACGTGGCGGTTTTGAGTCGGCCAGCGCTTTTCGAAGCTTGCCAAAGCCTTCCGTATCTCTTTATATGGCGTTGATATATCAACAAAAAATAAAGAGTCCAATTCATATGCGAATTGGACATCAAATTATGGTGTTTACCGATGATTTGTACCTTAAAACTGAACTACTTAGAAGTTTGGTACAAGACCAAATTCACAGCTCTTTCTAATGGATATTAGAATTGATTTGCAGCCGTTGCTGCCCTCGCGATACCTTCTTCAATGATATCTGCTGCTCTGTCAGGAAATTGATTATGTCCTTCGACAATAACAGTTGTTACATCCTTGATTCCCCAGAATCCAAGCACAGTCATGACATAATTAACTGCCATTTCAATCGAAGCTGCAGGGCCTTCTGAATAAACACCGCCTCTTGCATTTAAAAGAACGACCTGCTTGTCTGAGAGCAATCCTTCTGGACCTTCCTGTGTATAGCGGAATGTTTTTCCCGCCTGGCCAAGATAATCAAAATAAGTATGCAGAACTGCCGGAATCGTAAAGTTCCATAGCGGGAAACCAAAAACTACTTTATCAGCAGCAATAAATTGGTCCAAATACTTATTAACCAACTCTGTTGCTTGCTGTTCTTCAGGCGTGAGTTCAAGACCGCGGCCTAGCTTAAACATACCGTTGATTTTATCAGTATCGTAATATGGCAGATTTTCTGCAAACAAATCAAGTTCTGTGATCTGATCTTCTGGATGGGATTCTTTATAGCTGTTTAGAAAAGCTTCATATAATTGCACGCTGACTGCTTGCTCAGCAGGTCGTGAATTTGCTTTTACAAATAAAACATTTGCCATTGGCTGTGTTCCTCCATTATCTATGTTGTGGTTGTTGTAGCCTGAGAGTGCAGTGTCTGCAAGGAGGTTAAATATGCGGGCAATCAATCTTCCTCAAAATCTTTCAAATATTGTTTATCCGGCCGTCAAAAACAATTGATCATGAATGATAGCTTGCAAAAATGCTGCACAAACAAAATACTTTGCGATTATATAATAGTTATTTTTTGGCTGTCAAAAAAACTGCTCACACATGCAGCGAGCGATGTTTTTCAATGAAATCTTTCGGGAAAAGACTAACAATGACTTTAAGGAGGGATAGACATGGCATCTAACAGAAAAGAGAAAGAAAGCTTATTGGACTATGCGCGGAAACTACAAGAAGAACAAAAGGAGGAGAGTCAATTCAAGGACCAGGGCAGAGTGCCTGACCAGCAAAACCGCTTAAAGGATCAAGAGAATTTAAGAAAATAGTTAAGTGAATGAATTTCATAAAGCAATTTCTTTAATGGAAAAACGAACAGGCATAAACTTTAGGCGGGAACAGATCAGCTGTTCCCGGCTTATTTCTTCCCAATTATATGTGAGGACACGCACTATCTTTTTTTTGCATTTTTTGTGAAGAAGTGAACAATTTTTACATCAATGTGATCAACTTCACAAACTTTGTATATTTATCGCATTACAATAAAGGCAGAAGAACAATGATATTCATTGTAAACGACAATACTGAGCTGCACTGGAGGACCATAACATGAACAAGACGAAGCTCGTCATGATCGGAAACGGCATGGCCGGGGTCAGAACAATTGAAGAAATCCTGAAAATTGCGCCTGACAGATTTGAAATCACGATATTCGGAAACGAACCATACCCGAATTACAACAGGATCCAATTATCGACAGTCCTTCAGGGAGATACCAATGTTGAAGATATCATTATGAATAACTGGAGCTGGTATGAAGACAATCAGATTCAGCTATATACAGGTGAGGCAATCACAACAATCGATAAAGCAAACAAACGGGTGATATCGGAAAAGGGCCGGACCGTCACCTACGATAAACTGATTATCGCGACAGGCTCAAGCTCATTCATCCTGCCCATTCCGGGAGCTGACAAACAGGGTGTAACAGGATTTCGTGATATTCGAGATTGTGAAATGATGATCAATATTGCGGAAACAAACAAAAAAGCAATCGTAATTGGCGGCGGGCTGCTCGGTCTTGAAGCTGCCCGGGGATTGCTTAATCTCGGGATGGAAGTCGATGTTGTGCATTTAATGCCGGATCTCATGGAAAGACAGCTTGATCCAATTGCTGCTGCGATGCTGAAGCGAGAGCTTGAGAATCAGGGCATGAATTTCTTGATGGAAAAAGAAACGGTTGAAATTCTTGGCAATGACCGTGTGACAGGGCTCCGCTTTCAAGATGGTTCGGAAGTCGGCGCGGACCTCGTTGTGATGGCTGTTGGAATTAAACCGAACACAGATCTTGCAAAAGACAGCGGTATATACGTTAACAGGGGGATCGTCGTCAATGATTACATGGAGACGAGTGAAGCGAATATTTATGCAGTCGGTGAATGTGCTGAACACCGGGAAATTGTATACGGCCTGGTTGCTCCGCTCTACGAACAAGGCAAAGTTCTTGCTGCACATTTATGCGGGCAGCAGCCAAAACCCTATGAAGGATCAATTGTCGGTACACAGCTAAAGGTTTCTGATGTCGACTTGTTCTCCGCCGGAGAAATCATCGATGACCCGACCACACAGTCCATTAAAGTCCATAATGAATTTGATGGTATTTATAAGAAAATCTTGATCTGCAATAACACGGTCGTTGGCATAGTCCTTTACGGGGAAACGAAGGACAGCACAAAGTTGTTCAGAATGCTTCTGAATAAAGAAGATATCAGTGGCATGACCAGCACATCACTCTTACAGACTCAAAGTGGCGGCGGTGAGCATAGTGATATCGTCTCAATGCCAGCTGAAGAACTGGTATGTGGCTGTAACGGTGTGACTAAAGGGACGATTGTCGATGCTATTCAAATAAATCAGCTGACAACCGTTGATGAAGTGGGTGGATGTACCAATGCCGGTCGCTCGTGTGGACGCTGTAAACCGCTCATTTCTGATATATTAGCTTATACACTGGGTGACAGCTTTGACGCAGCACCGAAAAAACAAACGCTGTGCGGCTGTACAGAATTAAGCCGGGATGAAATCGTCGCAGAAATCCGGGAAAAGGGCTTGACAGGCGTCAAAGAAGCGATGTACGTGCTGGGATGGAAGCAGGAGGAAGGCTGTACGAAATGCCGCCCGGCGCTTAACTATTTCCTTGGAATGGTCCATCAGGAGCTTTATCGTGATGACCGTGACTCCCGCCTCGTCAATGAAAAAATGCACGCTAATATCCAAAAGGATGGAACTTATTCTGTAGTGCCGCGAATGTATGGCGGCGTAACGACTGCGGAGGATCTGCAAAAAATCGCCGAAGTCGCCAGAAAATATGACGTCCCGCTTGTGAAACTGACAGGCGGCCAGCGGATTGGCCTGTTCGGATTGAAACAAGAAGATTTGCCGCAAATCTGGGAAGAGCTCGGCATGCCGTCCGGCTATGCGTACGGTAAAACACTGCGTACGGTAAAAACTTGTGTCGGGGCAAAGTTTTGTCGTTTTGGAACGCAGGACTCAATGAGCCTGGGAATCAGATTGGAGAAAAAATTCGAACGCCTCGATACACCGCATAAGGTCAAGATGGGAGTGTCGGCCTGCCCGCGCAACTGTGCTGAAGCAGGCATTAAAGACGTCGGGGTCGTCGGAATCGATGGCGGCTGGGAAATTTATGTTGCTGGAAACGGCGGGACTGACCTCCGTGCCGGGGACCTGCTCTGTACTGTTAAAACGGAAGAAGAAGTTATGGATATAACCGGTGCCTACATGCAGTATTATCGCGAGACAGCAAACTACTTGGAACGCACCTCAAAATGGCTTGACCGAATCGGGCTCGGAGCTGTAAAAGAAATACTCGCAGAAGAGGGCTTAAGAAAACAATTAAACGAGCGCCTCGACCGCACCCTTTCAAGATATAATGAACCATGGATGGAAGCTATTGAAAGCAAAGAAATCCAGGAAAAATATTACCAAACACGATCAATCCCGGTAACGGTTCGATAAAGGAGTGGCAGACATGAGGACAACAAAAGAAAAAATCAGAGTGGCGGACTATGCGGCCCTTCCAGCAGGATCGGGGCAAGTCATAAAAATTGAAAACGAAGAAATTGCGTTGTTCCGTTTGACAAATGGTGAAGTGAAAGCGATTGAAAATAAGAGTCCGCATCCAAAAGGCGGGACCCTTGCAGCAGGCATGCTAAGCGGCGAATTCATTTATTGCCCGGTTTACGATTGGAAGATTTCATTGCAGGATGGAAGAGTCCAGGCACCGGAAAGCGGCAAGGTAAAAACATACAATATCGAGGTCGAGGGTGATAGCGTGTACCTTGTTCGATAAATGATTGAACTTGGAAACGCAATTCATCAAAGGAAAAAAGGTTTATTTTCTACACGAAACCCCGGAAGGATGTCAGCATCATGAGTAAAGGAAAAGTGTATTTAATTGGAGCCGGCCCTGGCGATGTCGGATTAATCACCGTCAAAGGTATGGAAGCCATTAGGAAAGCGGAAGTGATTCTTTATGACAGGCTGGCAAATCCGAAGCTGCTTGAATTTGCAGTGCCCGGCTGCGAGCTGATATATTGCGGAAAACTGCCCCACCGTCATATTTTACGCCAGGAAGCCATCACTGATTTGCTCGTTTCAAATGCGCTTACAGGAAAAACCGTAATCCGTCTAAAAGGCGGGGACCCGGGGGTTTTCGGCCGTGTCGGCGAAGAAGCGGAAGCTTTGGCGCAGCATGGTATCGAGTTTGAAATCGTTCCCGGTATTTCTTCCGGGATTGCGGCTCCACTTTATGCGGGCATTCCCGTCACGCACCGAAAATATGGTGAATCTTTTGCCGTTGTGACGGCTCATGATAAATCGCTGGATGGCAAGCCGCTTCTTGATTGGCCAGGACTCGCTTCCGGTGTTGATACGATTGCCTTTTACATGGGAATTGCAAATTTGCCATTCATTTGCGAAAACCTCATCAAAAATGGTAAGCCTTCCGACACAGCAGTGATCTTGATTCAGTGGGGCACATTCGGGCGCCAGAAGACGCTCCAGGGTACACTGGCAACAATTGCAGTTCAAGCGACAGCGGTCAGTTTCAGCAATCCTGCGATAACATTGGTAGGCAATATCGTGTCCTTAAGGGAAAAAATCAGCTGGTTTGAAAAAAAGCCATTGTTTGGCCGGCAAATTTTGCTTGCCCGGACGGGAACCAATCAAAGTGAACTTGCAAAAGAGCTTTCGGACCAGGGTGCAGATGTGATCGAATTTCCGAAATGGAATAAGGTCCCGGCCCCGATTGATATGCATATACTAAAGAACTTAGATGCTTATTGCAGAATTTTGTTCACTTCGCCGGAAAGTATCACCGATTTTTTTACAGTCCTTTTCGAAGCGGGAATCGATATCCGCTCCCTGAAGGCTGAGCTTTTTGGAGCTTCAGTGAAATCTGCCAAAGCATTGAATGAAAAAGGCTTTTTGGCCGACACAGCTGAAAAAATGCGTCCTGATGGAAGGCTGCTTCTGGTTGGTGACAATCATCTTCAAGAACAGCAGCTGGCCTATGCCTCCTCCAAGTATGGACGATTTGATTTGTACATCACGAGCCATAAAAAAATCGATGAACAGTTTCTGCCGATTTTTGAGCGAATGCTTGAGGAAGCTGCTGTTGATACCGTTATTTTTCCAAGCAGTTTATCGGTCAAGATTCTGATGCAAGAGGGGATCAATGCTAACTTTATTCCAAGGGAGCTGCTGGATCGTGCATCAATCGTCTGTATGGGGAAGCAAACGCTGCAGGCAGCGGCAGAACATGAAATTAAGCCGAAAGCTGTGCTTGCCAATCCAACTAAAGCTGCTTTGTTGGAGCATTTGATAAATAGTAAATGGGGGTAAGCCTCTGCTTAAAGTATAGGAGGACAAGCACATGGAGGCAGTCATTTTAATCGGCCATGGAAGCCGGTCGGAAAAGGGGAACATGAAGTTCCGAAGATTTATCGATGAGTGGTATAAAGTGGTCGAAGTGCCGATAAAAGCATACGGCTTTCTCGAAAACGGGGAACCGGATATTTTTCAAGCTGTAGAAGGCTGTGTTGAAAAAGGCGCAAAGCAATTGATTATTGTTCCGTTCCTGCTGCTGCCGGGCATTCATGCCAATGAAGATATTCCATCAGAATTAAAAACGGTACAACAGGTATTTCCCGATGTTACGATTCAATACGGAAAACCAATCGGCTATGACGAAGAAGTTGTAAAGGTGATTCAGGAACGGCTTGGCGCGAAAGGTTTTTCAAACAGCAAACAGGAATCAGTGTTGCTTGTCTGCCACGGCAGCCGCGAGCCAGAAGCCGCAAAGGAATTGAGCCGTCTCGCAGAAATGCTCCAATTCAATCTTGCTTCGCCGGTGTATACCGGGTATATTAAATCTGATCCCGATTACCGGGTTGTGATGGATTGAATCAATATGAATAAAGTCTATGTCGTCCCACATTTTCTTTTTACAGGTGGAGTTGCAAAGCAGATTTCTGAACGGCTTGCAGGAGAACAATCGATTTTGTGTGATCCGACCGGTTTTGATGGAAGGCTCCGAAACGTTCTGCGCAAAAGAGTTGCTGAAACTAGGGCAAGCCATGCTATATTTGGACGTAGAGGTGTTGATTATGAAAGAAGAGTATTATCCGGTGAACCTTAATTTGTCCGGAAAAATGACTGTGGTTGTCGGAGGGGGAAAAGTGGCCGAGCGCAAGGTTTACGGGCTGCTAAATACGGGCGCCACAATCTGCGTCGTTAGTCCTGAATTAACTGCGGGCCTGAAAAAATTAGCGGATGGACAGAACATTGATTGGCGCCAAAAAAGCTTTTCTGCCGAGGATATTCAAGAGGCAGCATTGATTATCGCCGCGACAAATAATCAAGAAGCAAACATAGAAGTCCACAGGGCTGCCTCAGATTTTCAGCTTGTCAGCATGGCGGATAACCCTGAGCATTCAGACTTTATAGCACCGTCCGTTTTGAAAAGAGGAAAGCTTCTAATTACAGTCTCCACCTCGGGAGCCAGCCCTTCGTTGGCAAAAGCAATACGAGATGACCTTGCCGAAGTGTATGATGAAAAATTCGAAAACTATCTCGAATTTCTACATGATTGTCGACAATTTATCTTAAACAACGTCGCCGATCCCATCAAGAAGCAACAGCTCTTGACAGCCATCATCGACCCTGCTTTTTTAAACAGCAACACCAGGGAAGAAGAGTTTGAAAAATTGTATGCGGAAATTTTAACAACGGACTAATTCGCCTTCTCCGGTTGTTTAGTTTTGTTAGCTATAAAATATATGACAAAAGATAAATAATCGATCCGATCAGCGAACACCCCGCAAATATATAGGCAATATCTGATGCATCAACATCTTCAATATCTTCGATCCCCTCCAATTGATTTTCAAAATAAAAGGATTCATCTGATTCACGGGTTAATGTCTGTCCATTATTAAGATATTCCATATTAGTAGCGTTTACTGAATTTTTGTTCATTTCTACATCTCCTTTAGGAATATTTGATTCTTTAATAAAATGAAAATGTTTGTATCATAGTACCCATTATGAAACCCTGTGAAACGTTTACGGAAATGGAAAATAAATGTAATAAACAATCAGTCAGTAAGGAGGATCATCAATTGCTAGTCAAATGGATTAGAGCAGAAGTGCCTGACGACAAAAGAGAGCAATTTTCAGAGGCTCAAGAGCAGTGGGCTGAATTGAGAAATCTTCAAGGGTTTCTGGGACAATGCGGGGGATGGAATCAACGCAACCCGAGTGAAGCCTGTGTTATCGGCTTTTGGAAGGATTATCAAGTTATACCCCTTCCGTATTCGGGTATTAACAAGATAAAGAAACAAATTCATTTTGAAACATGGTGTAAAAAAAGCAGCAATGAGCATACTAGGCTTGTTACTGAAGGAGGTTTTTTAAATGAATCGAAAAGAAACGGAAAATAAACCGGCCGACAAGAATGGGAAGCTGGACAGCAGAGAGGCTGCGAAACGAATTTACGGTTCCGCTGAGGGCATGTCTGAAACAGAAGCTGCAAATTTAAAGATCCAAGAGGAGTTTTATGCTGACAATCATCGTCCAGAATACTCAATATTGCCTTATATTTCTGGCAACCCCAACCCAATTCTCATCAAAAACCCTTATGAAAAAAAATAAACCGGCTTTCATCATGAAAGCCGGTTTTTGCATGGCCCAAAACCGGAACAGTTATTCATTATTCAAAAGGATAGTATACTCCATTCATTTCCCGAAGCAATTCTTTAATATCCTCAATCGCATCTTCCCGTTCATACAGTTCATCCTCAGTTATACGATGAAGGAGCCTCAACAAGGCAACTTGGATTTCAGCGATCGTTAAAGCTGTTTCGAGCTTGGTCATATAAGGATCTCCCCTTAATTCCATTTTCCGTTCAGCTTTCAATGAGCAAGGCTCGAGGTTACTTGCTATCCCTCACCAGGCTTTCTTTTTTTATTCTTATTGGGTTGTCCAACAGAATCATTACTCCCAATACTATCGATTTCTTTTATAACCAATTCCGTTAGTTTATCATCAAAAAAAGTACTCGGATTTACGTTTAAAATAAGTCCAATAACCTTAAGCCTTTCTGCATCCAATCTAACACTTCCCGAAGCGATATGCCTGTAACCTTGCAGAGACAAATTTAACTTCTTGGCCATATGCGTTTTTGTAACCCCTCTTGCTTGACGAATACGTTCAACATTTATATGAATCAATGTATCCCCTCCAAAACAAGAATAACGATTTCCGTTAATAAAATCATACTACCATTTCCTGTTAATGTCAAATATAATCCATTAGATCTCAAATTCCGTTAGTTTTCTATCGAAATTAGTTACTAATTGGTATTATTAAAATAAAACTAATCCGATAGCAGGTGATTTAAATGTCAATCGGTCACCGAATTAGAGAGTATAGGAAGAGAAGAAAACTAACGCAAAAGGAACTCGCTACAAAAGTCAATGTTTCGTCACAGGTCGTCTCAAATTGGGAGCGGGGATACACTTCTCCGGGAACTGAAGATATTGCCAGACTGACAAAGGTGCTTGAAGTAACTGCAGATTATTTATTAGGTCGAGAAAGCCAGGTGAGAGAACACGGTTACGACAATTTCACCACAAGAGAAGAGGAAAATGAGATAGTCGAGCTTCTTAACGATCCGGAGTTTAGGATATGGCGTGAGGAATTAAAAAATTCTCCAGAAGAAAATCGCCACGAAGCTCTCCGTTTTCTCAAATGGCTAAATACAAAAGGGAAAAAATCTTAAAACCAACACGTGGTTTACATTCAGAAGCTGAAAAAAGACGGGGTAGCAGCGTAAATAATAAGCACATTTAAGCGAACCCCGACCCCTTTGAAAACATATTGATGCACGAGAACTCGATTAATTAAGCGAAACCATTGTTCCCGCTTTTTGTGAGGGTAAACAGTTATAGCAATTCATTGATATGATAAATCTTTCCTGAATCAATCGTTCCTTCCAGGAGTTTGTCCATTAATGCATTGGCAACTATGTATGGGCTGCGCAAAGCTCCTGTTTCCTTGTATTGCTGAAATGTATCAACATCATGAAAAGCTTCGGCAGATGAAGAACGGATCGTCACTTGCATGTCGGTGTCCATTACACCAGGGCTAAAAGCAATAATTTTATGTGGGTGGCCTGCAGAACGTTGCTCCATTGCTGCTGTTTGTGTAAACATATTTAAGGCCGCCTTCGTGCTGCAGTAAATACTCCATCCTTGAATAGGCCGCTCGCCTGCCCCGGAAGAAATGTTTATGATATGAATGGGAGTGTTGTGGCGATTTGCTTCCGAAATGAACAGGTTTGTCAGTAAAACGGGAGCGGTTAAATTGATTTGAATACTGTCTTCGACGAACTGAGCATCAAGGCGCCCAACCGTTTCAATCGGTTCGATCGTACCAGCGTTATTAATCAAATAAACAAGCTCTGGCCGCTTTCCAAAAAGCATTGTTGCAGCTTCTGAAAAAGCCGCATGGGCCTGCTCCACATCTGAGAGGCTGCAGGAAATGTGCTGATAGAGATGACCCTTTTCAGTTGCGATCGCTTGCAATTCCGTATTCTCAGTACGGGAAATGGTGATGATGCCAATGTTCTCTGCAAGCATTCGTTTGGCGATTTCTGCACCCAATCCTTTTGATGCCCCGGTAATTAATGCAAATTTCATTATTGTTCACTCCTTGACATTAGTAACACTAGTCAACCACAAAATAGGGACCAAATCCAAATTAAAAGTCTGCCGTTCAATGATAAATCCGACAGTTACTGGTTGCTCTGCTTTTCCATTAATGGATTCCAGCCACTTAAAAAGGTTGATGCCTGCTGGTGGGGATGAGCAATTACCTCAACGGTTGCCCCTGCCTGAACAACTGCCCCTTCCTTTAAAATGATGAGACGATTTGTTAAGTATTCAATTTCCGTCAAGTCATGGCTGACAAGGACGACCGTTGTATTAGTTTCGTCGATGGCCTTTTTTAAATTTTGAATTAACTTCCTTTTAGTCGGATAATCGAGTGCGGAAAACGGTTCGTCAAGGAATAAAACCTCGGGCTCAAGCGCAAAAGCCCGTGCAAGATTGACTCTCTGGGCCTCGCCGCCGGACAAATGCTGTGCTTGTTTTGCAGCAAGATGGCCAATCTCAAAAGCATCAAGCCAAAACGCAATCTTGTTTTTCAATTCTTTGTTGCCGGTATTGCGGATTTTTAGGCCGATTGCGACGTTCTTATGGACAGAAGCATTGAACAATAGCGGCTGTTGCAGCGCAATCGCAAACCTTCTGCGCAATTGAAGAGGTGGTTTTTGGAGGGGGGTGTTTTGCCCTTGAAAAAAATAACTTCCGATGCATTTCGGTTCCAACAAACAAAGGGCCTTCAACAGCGTACTTTTTCCTGCACCATTTGGCCCCATGATGCCAAGGATTTCGCCACGGTCGATGGTTAATTGGCTTATATCAAGAATATTGTTTCCGTTCGCAACCCGTTTCATCTGTTCAATCCGAATTAACTCAGTCATAAAGATCCAGTCCTTTGCTGTAAGAAGGTTAGGCAGCATGTAACCATGAAAGCGAGAAACATCAAAATAAAAGACAGAGCAAGCGCAATATCAAAATTCCCTTTGGAAACTTCCATGACAATGCTTGTCGTCAGTATTCTTGTTTCACCGCGGATGTTTCCGCCGACCATCATCGCGGCGCCGACTTCCGCAATGACCCGGCCAAAGCCAGCCATGACAGCGGCGAGAATGCCAATTTTCGTTTCCTTTAGAAGGATGAACAGCATTTGCAGCTTTGTCGCGCCCAGGCCTTTTATTTGCAGCAGCATTTTGTCATCGATTTGTTGAAAGGCGGAGCTCGTTAATCCTACAATCAGTGGCAGAGACACAACAACCTGAGCGATCACTATCGCCGCAGGTGTAAACAGAAGAGCGTAATCGCCGAAAGGTCCAGACCGCCATAATAAAATTGTAATCCAAAAGCCTGCTACAACAGGGGGAAGGCCCATTCCGATATTGACGAACACAAGCAGGAACTTTTTTCCTGGAAATGAGAGTAAACCGAGACAAACTCCCACAGGAATCCCGATCACTGTACTAATCAGGACTGCTGTTAAGGAGCTTTTTAATGTCAGCCAGGCAATCTCGATAATTTCGGTATCCCCGCTCAAAAGCATTTCGAACGCCCGTTTTAGTCCATCCAGTAAAAGCTCCATATCACTTCATACCCTTCGTTAGTTTCGCTATTCTGAAAACAAAAAGAACAGCTGCTCTCCAAATTCTTCGACGCCACACTGCTGAATCATTTCCTGTGTCTTTTCACTGGTCATAAATTCAACAAATAATTTTGCGGCTTCTTCGTTTACTTTCGGATGCGTTTCGGGATTCACCTGCATTACGTGGTAAACATTTAAGAGCTCTCCATCACCCTCAACCATTATCATAAGGTCTGTGAGCTGGTTTTGCTGGGCAAGATAGGTGGCCCGGTCTGTGAGCACATAACCGCGTTTTTCTGCAGCAACCCTGAGCGTATTGACCATGCCCTGGCCTGTTTCAAAATAAAAGTCCGCTCCGAAAGGTTGCAAATCAACGTTCTTCCATAGCTCAAGCTCTTTTTTATGGGTTCCGGAGTCATCCCCCCGGGAAACAAACAGTGATTTACGCTCATTTATTTTTTTTAAAGCTTTCGCCATCTCAAGTCCACTTATCTTAGCTGGATCCTCTTTTGGCCCGGCCATGATAAAGTCGTTATACATGACTCTTTTCCGGTTAATCGCATCGTTACTGTCGATTAGCTCCTGCTCCGCTTCTGGTGCATGAACGAGCAGGACATCCGCTTCACCTTTTTTACCCATTTCAAGAGCCTGCCCTGTACCGACAGCGATAGTCTTGACGTTTATGTTGTTTTCTTTTTCAAAAGCAGGGATCAGCACATCGAGCAGCCCGCTGTCCTGAGTACTGGTTGTTGTCGCAAGAATGAGATTTGTCGGTGCTCCTTTCGCTGTCGACCCGGACGCGGAAGAACAGGCAGATAATAGGATAAGAATCGTAGCAATCAAGGAAGAGACATAAAGGTTTTTTAAATTCAAGATTATTCGCCCCTACTTTTTAAAATTGATAGATCATCTTTCCAAGCTCACTAAAATCATAGCCAGATAGATGTATCACAGTATCTTTGAAATCTTGCGTTTGGATGATCTCGATTAATTGTTCGAGAAACGGTGTATTTTCCGATTTCCAGCGAAAGACAAGATCAAATGGTTCGGTTGTGATCGGGATAAAATCGAGATTCAGTTGATCTGCGGCTGCACGAATGCCGAATGCCGTATCGGCAAGACCTTTGCTTATATATGAAGCAGCAGAGAGGTGGGTCCATTCCTCGTTGTCATACCCATTTACGGAAGCAGGGTCAATCCCTGTTAAGGATAACAAGTAATCGAGTGAGAACCTGGTGCCTGACCCTTTTTGCCGGTTCACAATCGAAATATCCTTTCTTGCCACGTCAGCGAGCCCGGAAATATTGTTCGGGTTATTCCTGGCGATCATCAATCCCTGCTCCCGGGATGCCAGCCTGATCACGGTGATTCGTTCATAAACAAATAATTGTTTGATAATCGGAAGGTTATACATACCGCTGGAAGGGTCAAGCAGATGAATGGCTGCAATATCAGCAAAACCGCGATAAAGACTCATCAAACCTTCGAGGCTGCCGATATAGGCCGGCTGTAAGCTTAGCTTTGAGTTCCGTTTTGATACATGTTTTACAAGGTACTCAACAAGGAAATCATGACTTCCAGACAATTGAAGAGCCCCGTTCATTCTTTGATCCGGACTTTCCGTTATGGCAGGGAACGTCTGCACCATCGTTTTATAACGCTCAACCTCGTCAGCTTCAATTCGCATTTTATTTCCGACTTTAAAAGCTCTTAATTCGCCTCGTTTGATCAATTCATAAACAGTGTGCTTTGATATTTTTAAAATTTCAGCAACATCATTGGCAGTAAACAATTCTTGATCCAATAGGCGCCCTTCCTTTCAAGAAAATGCTTGTTTATTTAAAAATAAAGCAGAAGTATCTTTCTATCTGTGATTTTTGTTACAATTCGTTTGGAAACGTTAAGTTTTGTGAAGGATTGTTAGGTGTTGATTCCAATAATCTACGTTTTTCCCCGTTAATCAGTAAAGCTGGCCAGTTGATCCTACTGATAGCGTGGGTTTTTGTGAAATTTTTGTGACAATATGTAGAATATTTTTGTTGGGACACATTTAGCTAGTATATTAAGCAAAGGTACTATTAACTAATGGGGGAATTATTATGAAAAAAAGAATCACAGTTATGCTATTTGCAATGCTTCTTTTGGCAGGCTGCGGTAATGCTAATCAGGAGTCCGGTAAAAACGGGAATGGTGATCAAATGCCGGGTCTAATTGAGGCAGAGTTACAGATTCCTGAAAAAGTAGAATCGGCAGGGGAAGTTGAGTTAAGTGTCGCCGTAACACAAGACGGCGAAGCAGTTGAAGATGCTAACGAGGTAAAATTTGAAATTTGGCGTGACAGCAATAAAGATGCAAGCGAGCTGATTCCTGCGAAATATCAAGGAAAAGGGAAATATACGGCGATAAAAACTTTCGCAGAAGAAGGCCATTATACTGTTCAGGTGCACGTGACGGCACGCAGCATGCATACGATGCCAAAGCAGCAACTGCAAATTGGCAACCCGGCGGAAATGAGCCATGAACATCATGATGAAGAAAGTGACCATGATCATTAGCGTGATGACGGCTAATCATAAAAATTGAATGTAATAATATCCAAACGCCAGTAAGAAGTTGTGCTTTTCCCGTAATAAAAATATAATGAACTATTGTACACAATCCTTTTTTGGGAGAATGGATATGACTTCGAATCAAAAATCAAATTCCAGACTGGATTTCGGTCTAGTTTTAATATTATTTTTATTATTTCTGGCCAGCTGCGCAGCCATCTATAGTGCACAGACAACGGGCCAATACGGGGAAAACTTTTTAATCAGGCAGATCGTCTTTTATGCAGTCGGCTGCGGAATTATCGCTGCGGTTATTAATCTTGACTCTGATCAGTTAAAAAAATTGGCCTGGTATGCGTACGGATTCGGAATTCTGTTGCTTGGCTTGTTGATTGTTGCTCCAGATAGTATTGCACCTACAATTAACGGTGCAAAAAGCTGGTTCAGGGTACCTGGAATGGGGTCGCTCCAGCCGTCCGAGTTTGTCAAAGTATTTATCATTCTTGCGATCGCAAGGGTGATTGTTGAACACCATCAGAAACACCTCGTGAAAACAACTCAAACCGATTTATGGTTATTGGTTAAAATCGGCTTGATTACGCTGCTGCCGCTCCTTCTTGTCATGCAGCAGCCCGACCTCGGGACATCGCTTGTTTTTATTGCGATTATGGTCGGAATGATCTTTATTTCTGGCGTCAGCTGGAAACTGTTATTGTCTATTTTCGGTGCAGGGCTGTCGATTATTTCGGTTATCATGTACTTTGTCCTCTGGAAACCGGAAATTCTTGAAAAATATCTTGGTGTGCAAGAATACCAGTTCGGAAGAATTTATTCGTGGATTGATCCTTACAACTATCAAAGCACGACAGGGTTTCAGCTGACCCGGTCACTGCTCGCGATCGGGTCAGGGCAAACAGGCGGAAAGGGCTACGGGAACCGCGAGGTCTATTTGCCTGAAAGCCATACCGATTTTATTTTCAGTATTGTTGGTGAAGAATTTGGCTTTGTCGGAGCCAGTGTGCTTGTTAGTTTGTTCTTTTTGCTTATTTACCAAATCACAAAAGTAGGCATGGAAACGAAGAATGATTTCTATACATTTGTTTGTGTAGGGGTCATTAGCATGATCACCTTTCATGTCTTTCAAAATATCGGGATGACGATTGGCTTGCTGCCTATCACGGGGATTCCGCTTCCGTTTATCAGCTACGGCGGAAGTTCGTTGATGGGAAACATGCTCGCGATCAGCCTGATTTTCTCGATACGCTATCATTACAAAAAGTATATGTTCTCAAAGGATGCATAGGCAGCGAACTCGAAAAGACTGGGTTTCATGTGGAAAGGAAAAGAGCGAAGGGAAGTTCTCTTCGCTCTTTTAAACAGGCCGTTATTCAAGCACACCTGCTTCAGTGAGCGTCACATCAGGATTAACGTTAACGGTTAAGTGCTTGTACTCATCCGGCCACCTGTTGTAGTCGAAATGCCGGGTTCTGCTTCTCACGTATGTTCCAAAGCCGATCGGGTCAATGTTTTTATCCTGAAACCGGTGGGTCATGCCCGCACATTGTTCTTTTATATTTTTAACCATTGTATCTTCTATCTTCTTTACTTTTGCGGGGCTTAGTCTACCACCGGAATATTCTTTGATAATTCCTTCTACTTTAATGTCGAGGCCTAGCTCATATGGTTCTCGCTTAACGATTTTCAGTTTGAATTTAGACTTGATACTGCGGACATACGCTTCCTCTTCCTCGGATATGTGGACCTTCAATCCTCCCCTTGTATGCCTATCTACCATCAATTTAAAATAAAACATGTTATCAGCCGGGATTTTATCAACGACTTTGTCTCCAGAGAACAGCGCCAAGCCATTGATTATTGCTTTCCCACCGCCGATATCTTTAATAATCGGCAGGAATGGATCTTGGCCTTTTTGGAAATACATCGCAGAAAAAACATGAAGGTTTACATTTGGTACATTCCTATTTTCGATATTATGCTCCAGCATATCCGCGAAATAAACAGCGGTTCCCCTCGTTCCATAGTCACCACCGATAATTTTGCCGGCCTCTCCTTCAGTTACCGCTAAATAAAGTCGTTCTGCGATACTCGGATCTCGTTGAAAAGCATCGATTAAGTGAGCAAGACCTCTCCTGGAAAGATCTTCGCCAAACATGGCAACCTCGAGGCTTCCGGTTACGAGCGGATCGGCCGCCATTCTTTGAACTTCGGCAATGATATCCTGGCGCAAAGTCGAAACAGCTGTATACGAAAGGTTTTTAACCTTTTTATCAGGTTCATACTGGGGGACGGCAAATGTGCCTTTCAGACGGCCATCATGTGAATCGTACGATACTCCTGCTTCGATACTCACATCGTCGACAATCTCCTTCTGTAAACAGCCGGTCAGTAATAAGGTGGCAAGCATCGCCGTAAGAAACGTCCTCATCCTTTTTTCACCTTCTTCGCAATCACAATTGAAAGGTAAAGGATCGGGATATAAATATAAATAAAAGCAAAACCGATTCTCGATGTCAAAGTGTTGAGGAAATCGACCTGGCTACGGGTCTCGATTAAAATGGTGACAATGATACAAATGATCGCAATCAAAAAAACGTTCTTTTTTTGCTGAAAAGAAAAAATTCGCTTAATTAATCGGCTTGCACACCAAACTGCGATGCATATATTAGGGAGAATCACAAGATTCCAATTGGCAATGCCAATGTATTCAAAACGTTCGACAATGGGCATTTCGACGATTTTCCAGATCGTGAGGGTAGCCCAAATCGTTTTTTGCAGTTGTTGCTCCGAAAAATACGCAAAGGAAATAATGGTTAACACTGTATAAATAAGAGTCGTTGTTAATATCGCTAAATGAGCCCATTTCTTGGATTTTTCGGGACTCTTGATAAATGGATACATTAATAATATTGCCTCGAAACCGATATAGGTTAGCGACATTTTATAAGCGCTGATTAAAAATTCGACTAATGAGTGGTCAAACAACGGAAGCATGTTTGCAAATTTCGCGTATTTTAAGGCGAATGCAAACGTAAGGAGCAAATAAGCTGGAAGGACTGTTCCAAAAAAGGCGATCCCGACAACAGTCCTAAATCCACCGTATATAATGTAAATGACGAGCAGTAAATAGGCGAGTGAATACCAAAAAATACTCATTTCTGGAAACATCCATACTTGAATGACCTCGATAAAGGTGCGAAGGGTAGTGACGGCAATGATCGTGAAATAAGCAATGAAGATCGTGCTGATCGCTTTCCCTAGTTTTTTCCCAAAAACGAAAATATTCGCAGTTACGAGATCGCCCTCAACGGTGCTGCAGATTTTATAAATTAACCACATAATGATATGAAGGGATAAACCGGAAAAAAGGACGGAAATCCAAGCTTCATATCCTGCACCCTTGGCAATGATCCGCTGATAGCCAAGGATCCCGATGCCAATTTGCATTGCTATTACAATGTAAAAGACGAGAAAAGGGGAAATTTTCAATGGTTCTGGAATCGACTCATTCTGGAGCATATTTCACCTCGGAACTATTCATCTATGTCTTTCTTTTCTCTGGCCTTCTTCGGGTTGAAACGAACCGGGTCTTCCGGCCGTAAAAATAGCGGGCGCAGCGCTTGTTTCTCAAAAGGAAGGCGGATTAAAGCATCCCTGAAATCGATCATTCTTGGTGGATAAAGCGGTGCTAAGAATGGTCTTTCCAATGAAGTGAGCCTTAACAAATGAGTAATTAAAATGCAGAAGCAAAAGATGATTCCAAGCAGGCCCCAAAGCTCGGCGAAAAATAAAAATGGAAACCTCAGTAAACGAATGGTATTGCCCATTCGATAGATCGGTGTGGTAAACGAAGCCAGCGCGGCAAGTGCTACAAGGATCAACAGGACATTACTCGTCAAGCCGGCCTCAACGGAAGCGGTTCCGATGACAATTCCGCCGACGATACCAATAGTCTGGCCAACTTTTGTCGGCAGACGGGCCCCGGCTTCCCTCAGTAATTCAATCGTTAGCTCCAAAAATAATGCCTCCAGTATTGGTGGAAGCGGAACTGCCCTTCGTGACGTAATCAATGTGGTTAGGAGATCTTTCGGAATCAGTTCATAATGATATGAAAGGGCAGCGACATAAATAGGCGTAACCAAAACCGAAAAAGCAACCGAAAACAAGCGAATAAGCCGGAAAAATGAGGCCAAATACCAATTTAACAGATAATCCTCAAAGGAACTGAAAAATTCAACTAATGTAGTAGGGCCAATAATCGCATGCGGTGAACCGTTCACAATCACCGCCACTTTCCCCTCTGCGAGCACCGCCGCAACCCTGTCAGGCCTTTCGGAGTCCAATAACTGTGGAAACGGAGAGTTTTGATTATCAGAGATGATTTGGGCGATGTAAGAACTGTCTAAAATTTCATCAAAGTTAATATTTTTGATTCGATGCCTGATCGTATTTACATTCTCTGGATCGGCAATCCCGTCAATATGAAGAATACAAACCTTTGATTTAGATAAATCACCGACAATGATTTCTTCGACCACCAATTCCTTAATAGGAATCCGCTTCCTGATCATGTTCAAATTCTGGTCAAGCGTCTCAACGAAAGCTTCTTTCGGACCGATAACACTGAACTCAACCTCAGGCTGTGTAACTTTCCTCGCGACGTTTTTCTGTGCCGAGATAAAGGCGAATTTTTTCGGATCTGTTTCGACGGTTAACATCGCGTTGCCAGCGAAAAGCTTTTGCTCGATAACCGAAGGGTCTTCCGATACTTCCACCTCTGCTACCGGGATAATTTTTTTGACATCATCGATAACAGCAAATGGCTGCTCCAGCAAATAAGGAAGCGCATTTTCCTGCAAAATTTTTTCATCAACAAGCGTTGCTATGAATGTAAAAGTGAAACGCACATTCGTTTTTCGGTTAACATAAAAGGTTTTCTTAAAATCCTTTGATTTACTAAGTTTTTTTTCCCAGTCGTTGTTCTTGGCATCTTTTTGAGTTCGCTTTTTTTTAAACCACTGTTTCATATTGTTCCCACCGCCAGTTTTGCCATAAAGCTATTATTTCCTTATCTGCCAGTTTTATGAGAGATAAAAAAGAATCCGCAATTTTTGCAGATTCTTTCTAGAAGATATTTTTAAGTAATATGCACAGTGATGTTATTATTTTTAACTGTTGACAGGGGGGATGTTATTTTAGGAAATAGTTTTCGAGATCATCGAGCATTAGATTAGCCGCTATGACACCACCGGCTGTGTTCCAAATTGCATCGCTAACCTCATAGGCGTTCCCGCTTTTCACAGCGTTTAAGTTTTTCCATAAGGGATCATTTGTCCATTCTTTTGCTGTATCGAGAGCTGCTTGATCACCTTTTGGAGCATATGTGAAGTAGAAAAGGATGTCTGCGTCCATTTGTGGGATTACCTCCTTGCCAACTTCGATCGCAAGGTTTCCGAGCTTATTATCTGGAGTGAAAAGATCTGCCTGCTGTGCAGCGCGTTTAAATCCTAATTGCTCGAAAATAACCCCGGAAAACGAATCTGTGTAATAAATACGGGACTTTCCGGCCATGAATCTGACGACGGAAACTTCTCGATTTACTTTATCACCCAGTTTTTCTTTTAACTCTTTTACATGGTTATCAAAATCATTTAATACTTTCTTACCTTTTTCTTCTTGATTTAAAGCTTTTGCATATAATTTAAAGTTCTCTTTCCAATCTCCTCTTAGCGTCTCTGAAAAGATGGTAGGTGCAATCGCATTCAGTTGGCTGTACACAGCTTCTTGACGCAGCTTGTTACCAATGATTAAATCAGGTTTTAGTGCGGCGATTTTCTCCAAATTCACCTCGTGCTCGACACCGACAACTTCTACGCCATCCATATCCTTTTTAATATGATCGTACCACGGATCTCCAAGCCATGATTGCACAGCACCAACGGGTTTCACGCCTAGTGCCAACAATGCTTCTGTACCTTCGTTTGTAAGAATGATCACTCTCTTAGGTGTTTTTTCTATAGTAGTGGTGCCCATTGCGTGTTCAACCGTATAGCTTGCAGCTTCTGCATTGTTGCCAGCTTCGTTTGTTGCAGCAGGTTCCTCAGCTGTGTTCCCGCAAGCGGCAAGAAGGAAGAGAGCAACTAAAGAAATAATTGCAGATAAATGTTTAAAGCCTTTCATTTTATGTAGCCTCCTAAAAGCGTTGTGAATGATAATCATTTTCATTTGTAAGTCAATCATAAAATGATTTTTTTACCGTGTCAATAACTAAATGAAAATGATTATCAAAGTCATTGACACTATTTCACTGTTACAATAGACTGAAAATATATTTAGTAGTTGAATAAATTTCATAATGCATTTCTTATGAAAAACGAATAATAAATTAAAATTATGACAGTTTTATTCGTTCATACGGAACCCTCATGGTTATTCCGGATAAATTTAATTCGTTTTTCGTTTAATACATTGTGGAATTTACTCAGTTGGAAAGGTATTAAGCTATGTTGTTCAAAAATAACCGGCAAAAATGGACTGGCTTGGCTGTAGCGATGATTATTTTGCTTTTGTTAATGTGCGCAAGTATTGTATACGGGTATACGGAGACATCCTGGCGGACGGCCATTGCTGCGTTTACGAATTTCAATGGTTCAAATGAACATATCATCATTCAATCGGTAAGAGTTCCCCGTGCATTTATTGGGGCTGCTGTTGGGGCAAGCTTGGCAATTTCAGGTGTCTTGATGCAGACACTAACGAAAAATCCGCTCGCCTCACCCGATATCTTTGGGGTAAATGCGGGAGCTGGCGCCTTTGTTGTAATAGCTGTAACGATCTTCAGCATTGGGAATCTCCAATTATTCACGTGGGTTTCTTTTGCAGGAGCGGCTATAGCTGCGATCACTGTTTATGCTGTTGGATCCATAGGCAGGGAAGGCTTAACACCCATGAAGATGACACTTGCCGGCGCAGCAATGACAGCGATGTTTGCATCTTTTACCCAGGGACTCCTCGTTTTAAATGAAGCTGCTTTAGAGCAAGTGTTATTTTGGCTGGCGGGTTCAATATCCGGTCGTAAACTTGACAACTTAACGGCAGTTCTTCCCTATTTAGTCACAGGTTGGATTGCTTCTCTCGTTATTGCATCCAGAATGAATGTACTGGCGATGGGTGAAGATGTGGCAAAAGGTCTCGGGTTAAATACCGCTTTCATTAAAATAAGTATTGGTGTAATTGTCATCCTGCTTTCAGGAGGTGCAGTTGCCGTGGCAGGCCCGATTGGATTCATTGGAATCGTTGTTCCACATCTGACCCGTTCACTCATAGGAAATGACCATCGCTGGTTGATCCCGCTTTCCGGCATGCTGGGCGGAGTATTACTGGTTGCTGCTGATATTGCATCGAGATATATTTTGATGCCGCAGGAAGTTCCAGTCGGGGCCATCACTGCTATTATCGGAACCCCATTTTTCATTTATATTGCGAGAAAGGGGTTCAATGGGCGATGAGCGAATACAAAATTGTTCGCATCTATAAAGGAACAGTTTCTTTCTTAATCGATAAAAAGGCATTATTTACTGTCCTTGGTTTGTTGCTTGTAGCTGCATTAATATTTATTATCAGCACTGGATTGGGAGAAATGAAAATCAACCCGTTTAAGGTACTACAAGTGTTTTTCGGCGGAGGTTCAGATATGGACCGACTTGTCATCCAGTCATTCCGGTTGCCGAGAATTATGACAGCGTTGCTGGCAGGCGTGGGCCTGGCAGTAGCGGGAGCCATTTTGCAGGGGATGATCCGAAATCCGCTTGCATCTCCAGATATCCTGGGGATTTCCGGTGGAGCAGCGGTTGCAGTTGTCGGTTTTTTAGCTATATTTAGCGATAACAACCATGTATTGACTGTAAGCATTAAATGGTTGCCTGCTGCTGCTTTTACAGGAGCAGCAATCGTCGCATTGCTGGTTTATTTTTTGGCCTGGAAAAATGGAGTCTCTCCGATAAGACTCGTTCTTGTGGGAATTGGGGTCATGAGTTTAACGAAGGCTCTGACAACATTAATGATGGTTTTGGGGCCAATTTATCAGACAAGCCAGGCAAATATCTGGATTACCGGGACGGTATACGGTTCAACATGGGAAAACGTAGGGGTTTTAGTGCCGTGGTGTTCCATTCTGATTGTCATAGCTTTCATATATGCAAGGCATGTTAATATTCAAGAACTTGGTGATGAAGTAGCGGCGGGGCTTGGAGGCAGTGTGCAAAGGCAGCGCTTTATATTATTAATGCTGAGCACTGGGCTGGTTGGCGGCTCGGTCGCATTCGCTGGAGCAATCGGCTTTGTCGGTTTAATGGCGCCACATATGGCAAGACGGCTTGTCGGTGCTTCGTTCGGTGCGTTAATCCCTGCTTCTGCATTGATTGGCGGTATTCTCGTCATGCTTGCTGATCTGGTGGGAAGAACATTGTTTGCTCCGCTCGAGGTTCCGGCCGGGGTGTTTACAGCCGCAATCGGCGCGCCATACTTTATTTATTTGTTGTACAAAACCCGAAATTCGGCAGGCTGAGTAATCAACTTTTTTTCAGACATACACGGAGCAAATTATACGGAAAAAGGAGCTGGCAAACATGGGGCAAGCAATTGAAACGAGACATCTGACGCTTTCTTATGGAGACACGATCATCATTGATGAGCTGGACCTGAAAATTCCGAAAGGCGAAATTACCGTTTTTATTGGCGGGAACGGCTGTGGAAAATCGACTTTGCTCCGTTCGATTGCCAGGCTGATCAAGCCGCAGGCAGGAACGATTTTACTGGAAGGCGAAGCGATTGCCAAACAGCCGACTAAGGATGTCGCAAAAAAAATGGCGATTCTTCCCCAATCTCCAATTGCACCGGAAGGGCTGACCGTTCTGCAGCTTGTCAAGCAAGGGCGCTATCCGCATCAAACATGGCTGAAGCAGTGGACCGAACTTGATGAGAAAAAAGTAATCGGAGCTTTGGAAGCAACCGAGCTCGCAGATTTGAAAGATCGTTCCGTCGATTCCTTATCGGGCGGACAGCGGCAGCGGGCATGGATAGCAATGACCCTTGCCCAGGACACGGATATCATCCTCCTCGATGAGCCGACTACTTACCTTGACATGACTCATCAAATCGAAATATTGGATTTGCTTTTTGAATTAAATGAACAAGAACAACGAACGATTGTGATGGTTCTTCATGATCTGAATTTAGCGTGCCGTTATGCACATAATATTGTCGCGATTAAGGATCAAACAGTATTTGCGCAAGGGAAGCCGGAAATTGTCATTAATTGCAGCCTTGTGAAAAATGTATTTGGAATGGAATGTGAAGTGACGATGGACCCGCTTTTCGGCACGCCATTATGTATTCCCTATGGCAAGGGAAGATGCATTATCGAGAGGCCAGGCGTCTTAAGTGGAGTTTAAGCCAACGGTGACAGAAATGAACAAAACCTGCCCGCTAAAATGCGGGAGGCTGACAAAGGAGGACCAGCATGGATGAGAAATTCTTAAATCAGTTTGAAGCTTTACTGGACAAATACACGGAGCTTTTGATTGGTGAAAGCAATGAGGATCTGAAAGAAAAAGTGAAAGTATGGGCTCTGTACAGCTATATTGCCAAATCGATGCCTCCGCTCGCCAAGCATTGGAATGAGATGTACCCTGAGGCAAAGGAAGAAGTAAAAACGATCATAAGTGAAATTAAAAGTTTAAATGAAGCGCATCGCCAGCATGGGGGCCGCGCTGAAAAATAAAAACGCCATTGCCCAAATAATTGGGGAATGGCTTTCTTCTTTGAGGGTGATAATTATCGATCAATTATATGTATGGCGTTTTTGCAAAGTTGACCGACACATTCCGATGATTTTCTTACTAAACTAATATTCAAAAATATGAAAAAATGATAAAATTGATTTGCCACTCAGGTGCTTTTTACTGTTGTGTAACCGTTTTCGAGAGGGGATAATGAGATTGGAGCAAGCATTAAGAAACTTTTTTCTCTTTTTATCTAAAAATAAAACTTTAACAAAAATGGCGAAAAAATACGGATTGCGCTTCGGGGCTTCCCGCTTTGTCGCCGGAGAATCAATCGAGCAGGCTGTAGAAGTGATCAAAGACCTTAACCAAAAAGGGCTCGTTGTGACGATTGATTATTTAGGTGAATTTGTCGACAATGAACGGGAAGCAAACGAGATGGCAGATCACTCAATTGAAGCAATTAAAGCGATTGGCCGGGAAAAGCTCGATGCACAGCTTTCCTTGAAAATGACCTCGATGGGGCTTGATATTTCAGATGAAATTGTCATGCAAAATATGCGGCGGATTCTTGATGCTGCAAAAGAAAACGATGTGTTTGTTACGATCGATATGGAAGACTTCTCACGATGTCAAAGGACGATCGATATCTTTAAACGTTTAAAAGCTGAGTATGATCATGTCGGCACCGTCATTCAGGCATATTTATATCGCACTGAAGGTGATATACACGACTTAAATGAGTATTCACCGAATCTTCGCCTCGTAAAAGGAGCCTACAAGGAACCGGCAGAGGTTGCTTTTCCCGACAAACAGGATGTAGACGAAAACTTTAAAAAAATTATTGGCATCCATCTTTTAAACGGCAACTATACGGCTGTCGCCACCCATGATGAAGCTATCATTGAATATACGAAACAGCTTGTGAAAGAACATAATCTCCCAAACAACCAGTTTGAATTTCAGATGCTGTTTGGAATCCGCCCTGATCGGCAACTTGAGCTCGTCCAGGAAGGCTATAAAATGAGGGTTTATGTCCCGTTCGGCACCGACTGGTACGGCTACTTTATGCGCCGCCTAGCTGAACGGCCGGCCAATGTAGCGTTTGTTTTAAAGGGAGTCTTTAAGAAATAAAGACAAGCTAATCTAAATTCTGCTCAGAAAAGCAGTTTTCTAGATTAGCTTTTTCTATAATAATGGCTGATTTTGTGGGCAAACTTCATTTTAACTAGTCGGCAATTTTAGCCTTAATGATATTTTTTGAAAAATTTTTATTTTTCCGCTGTTTATTATTGCGGAAATTTTGTAAATATTTTATAGTTATAAGTAGCACGACTCATTCGAAAGCAAATTTTTTTTGACAGAAAAATGAATGAGTATTCATTCAAAAGTGTCAAAGGGGGAAACAAAATTGGTCCAACGTATTAAAAAAGCTGCAGTTCTTGGGTCAGGTGTGATGGGTTCAGGAATTGCTGCGCATCTTGCCAACATTGGAATCCCAACATTGTTGTTGGATATTGTGCCTCGAGAATTATCCGAGGCGGAAAAAGCGAAAGATTTAACGCTCGAAGATAAACAGGTCCGCAACCGAATCAGCGCAGGTTCCGTGCAAAAATTGCTCAAGCAAAAGCCAGCCCCGCTTACGTCAACAAAGAACCTAGCTTTAATTGAAGCAGGTAACTTCGACGATGATATGCCAAGATTGAGTGAAGTTGACTGGATTATTGAAGTCGTTGTCGAAAATCTAAATGTAAAAAAACAAGTATTTGAGAAAGTAGATCAATTCCGTAAGCCGGGAAGCATTGTTAGTTCCAATACTTCGGGGATTTCCGTTGAAGCGATGGCGGAAGGGCGCTCAGAGGATTTTCAAAAGCATTTCCTGGGCACACATTTTTTTAATCCACCGCGTTATTTAAAGCTTTTGGAAGTGATTCCGACTAAACATACGAATAATGACGTTCTTTCATTCATGAAGCAATTCGGTGAAGACGTTCTAGGAAAAGGGGTTGTTGAAGCGAAAGACACTCCGAACTTTATCGCGAACCGGATTGGAACGTATGGGTTACTCGTTACGGTTCAAGAGATGTTGAAAGGCGGGTACAGTGTCGGCGAGGTTGACTCCCTTACAGGGCCGCTCATTGGCCGCCCAAAAAGCGCGACCTTCCGTACCCTTGATGTAGTGGGACTTGATACGTTTGTCCATGTTGCCAACAACGTATATGAGCAGGTAGAAGGAAAGGAAAAAGAAGCTTTTGAAGTTCCTGACTTTATGAAAGAAATGTTGAACAAAGGCTGGCTGGGCAGCAAATCAGGTCAGGGCTTCTTTTTGAAAAAGGGGAAAGAGATACTCGAGCTCGATCCAAACACATTGGAGTATGGAGAATGGAAGAAGCTTAAAACAGCCTCAACCGAAATGAGCAAGCAGGAAAAAGGGCTTGGCAATAAAATGAAAGCGCTCATATTTGCTGATGACCGCGCCGGACAATTACTATGGAAGATTATTAGTCCGGTACTCGTCTACTCTGCTGAATTGCTGGGGAAGATAGCCGATGATATTGTCGCAATCGACAGGGGGATGAAGTGGGGCTTCGGTTGGGAGCTTGGCCCATTTGAAATATGGGATGCGATTGGTTTAGAGACATCTGTTGAAAAAATGGAAGCTTCCGGCCTGGAGGTTCCTGACTGGGTAAAAGAGCTGGTCGGAGCGGGATATACTTCATTTTACAAAGAAGAAGACGGAAAGCTGAGCTTTTTCCATAATGGTGAATATAGCCTCATTGAAGAAAACCCGAAGGTGATTAACCTTAAACAGCTGAAAAAACAAAAAGGCCTTATCAGAAAGAACAGCGGAGCAAGCTTAATTGATCTCGGAGATGGTGTTGCACTGCTTGAGTTCCACTCACCAAATAACGCAATCGGGCTCGACATCATTCAAATGATCAACTTTGCGGTTGACGAAGTTGAAAAAAATTATAAAGGTCTGGTGATTGGCAACCAGGGAAAAAACTTCTGCGTCGGCGCTAACCTGGCGATGATGTTAATGGAGGCACAGGATGATAATATTTATGAACTCGATATGACGGTCCGCCAATTCCAGCAGGCGATGATGAAAATCAAATACAGTTCAAGGCCGGTCGTCGCTGCCCCATTTGGAATGACGCTCGGCGGCGGAACAGAAGTATGTCTTCCTGCCGCACACATCCAGGCTTCAATGGAAACGTATATGGGACTTGTCGAGGTTGGTGTCGGCTTGATTCCAGGCGGCGGTGGAAACAAGGAATTGTATATTAAATATCTTAACAGCCTGCCGAACGGTGTTGAATTTGATCTGCAAAAAGTCGCCAATAAAGTGTTCGAAACGATTGCGATGGCGAAAGTGTCCACCTCCGGGGAAGAGGCGCGCGACAATAATTTCTTGAATGCTGCGGATGGCATCAGCGTGAACGGGGATCACCTTCTCCATGATGCAAAGCAGGCGGCGCTTGCTCTTTATGAACAGGGGTATAAACCACCAGTTCGCAAGAAAATTCCGGTCGTTGGTGAACCTGGATATGCGACGCTTCTTCTTGGCGCGCAAACGATGATGTATTCCGGATACATTTCCGAGCATGATTTAAAAATTGCGAAAAAGCTGGCTTATATTCTTGCTGGCGGGAAGGTACCATACGGGACAGAAGTCGATGAACAATATTTGCTGGACCTCGAACGGGAAGCATTCTTAAGTTTAATTGCTGAGCCAAAATCGCAGCAAAGAATGCAGCATATGCTTGTTAAAGGCAAGCCGTTGCGCAACTAACCAGAACAAGATTGATAGTTTTAGATTTTCTCGACATTGCAGAGGAAAGAGAGGGAACAAGATGAGAGAAGCGGTAATCGTTGCAGGTGCACGTACTCCTATAGGAAAAGCGAAAAAAGGCACGCTTGCGAATGTCCGGCCTGATGATCTTGGCGCGCTTGTTGTCAAAGAAACATTAAAGCGGGCAGAAAACTATGAGGGCAATATTGATGATTTAATTATTGGATGTGCCATGCCGGAAGCGGAACAGGGCCTGAATATGGCACGTAATATCGGCGCATTGGCTGGCCTTTCCCATACCGTACCGGCGATCACGATTAATCGGTATTGTTCTTCAGGACTGCAGGCGATCGCCTATGCAGCAGAAAGAATCATGGTTGGTGGTTCCGACACGGTGATTGCCGGCGGGGCAGAGTCGATGAGTCTCGTCCCGATGATGGGGCATGTGGTCCGTCCAAATGCAAAGCTGGCAGAAACAGCTCCTGAGTATTATATGGGGATGGGGCATACAGCGGAAGAAGTTGCAAAGAAATACGGCATTTCCCGAGAAGATCAGGATGCCTTCGCGGTTCGCAGTCACCAAAAAGCTGCCAAGGCAATAGAAGAAGGTAAATTTGCAGACGAAATTGTTCCTGTCGATGTAACGATTCGCTCAGTCGGCCGCGATCATAAGCTGACTGAGAAAACGATTCAATTTAAGCAAGATGAGGGTGTTCGCTCGGGCACAAATATGGAAACGCTCGCAAAGCTTCGCCCGGCTTTCTCAGTTACCGGCTCGGTAACGGCAGGTAACGCGTCGCAAACGAGTGATGGTGCAGCAGCTGTTATGGTGATGGACAGGGAAAAAGCGGATTCGCTTGGCTTAAAACCTCTTGCCAAGTTCCGTTCCTTCGCTGTCGGCGGAGTTCCGCCTGAAATCATGGGGATTGGCCCAGTCGTGGCAATTCCAAAAGCATTGAAACTAGCAGGCCTGGAGCTTTCAGACATTAGCTTGTTTGAATTAAATGAAGCGTTCGCATCGCAGTCTTTGCAAATTATCCGTGAGCTTGGATTGGATGAGGAAAAAGTAAACGTCAACGGCGGCGCGATTGCGCTTGGCCATCCGCTCGGCTGTACAGGTGCAAAACTGACTTTATCGCTTATTCATGAGTTGAAGCGACGAAACGAGCAATTTGGTGTGGTCACAATGTGCATCGGCGGCGGAATGGGTGCAGCCGGAGTGTTTGAACTTTTATGAAAAAAGTGATGGGAGAGGCTTAAACGTAAGACTCTCTCTTAAAAATAGACAGGAGGAATATAAAAATGGCAAACCAAACAGATAGCTTAGTAAAAGGCGGCAGCTTTTTAATCGAAGATGTGTCTCCAGATCATATTTTTACGCCCGAGGACTATTCCGACGAGCAGAAAATGATTGCGAAAACGACTGAAGATTATGTTGTAGGCGAAGTTATTCCGCAAGTGGAGCACCTGGAAAACCATGAATTTGACCGTTCGGTAAAGCTTTTGAAGCAAGCTGGCGAGCTGGGATTACTGGGTGCTGATGTTCCGGAAGAATATGGCGGACTGGCGTTAGATAAGATCAGCTCTGCGTTAATTTCTGAAAAAATGGCCCGTGCCGGCGGCTTTTCGATTTCTCATGGCGCACATGTTGGAATTGGGTCACTGCCGATTGTTTTGTTCGGAAATGAAAAGCAGAAACAGCAGTATTTACCGCTGTTGGCAACAGGTGAAAAGCTTGCTGCCTATGCCTTGACAGAGCCGGGGTCAGGATCGGATGCACTTGGGGCGAAAACAACCGCGAAGTTAAATGCGGAAGGAACGCATTATATCCTGAACGGCGAAAAGCAATGGATCACAAACGCGGGTTTTGCCGATGTATTTGTGGTGTATGCAAAGATCGATGGCGAGCATTTTTCAGCATTCATTGTTGAACGTGAATATCCAGGTGTGTCGACCGGCGCAGAAGAAAAGAAAATGGGCATCAAAAGCTCTTCAACTCGTACATTGATTCTGGAGGATGCGCTTGTTCCGAAAGAAAATCTGCTTGGCGAGTTTGGCAAGGGTCATGTCATTGCATTTAATATTTTAAACATTGGCCGTTACAAATTGGGAGTTGGTGCAGTTGGTGCTTCCAAACGTGCATTTGAAGTCACAGTTCAGTATGCAAACCAGCGCCAGCAATTTAAAACGCCAATTTCCCAGTTCAATCTTACGAAAGAAAAAATCGCAACAATGGCCTCAAAACTTTACGCTGCAGAAAGCTCTGTTTACCGTACAGTCGGTCTGTTTGAAGACAGGATGAGCCGGCTGACCGACGCGGAAGCTAACGATGGAAAAGAAAATGCAAAAGCGATTGCTGAATATGCGATCGAATGTTCATTAAATAAATTTTTTGCAAGTGAAGTATTGGATTATATTGCTGATGAAGGTGTGCAGATTCATGGCGGATACGGTTTCATGGCCGAGTATGAAATCGAAAGAATCTACCGTGACTCCCGTATCAACCGTATTTTTGAAGGAACGAATGAAATCAACCGTCTGCTCGTGCCGGGCACTTTCCTCCGTAAAGCATTAAAAGGAGAACTTCCGTTGCTTCAAAAAGCGCAAGCTTTACAGGAAGAGTTGATGATGCTAATGCCGGAAGAACCGGGCGATGAGCCATTGGCGCAGGAAAAATATTTGGTGAAAAATGCAAAGAAAATTGGCTTGTTGGCCGTTGGCCTCGCTGCACAAAAATTTGGAAAAGCGCTTGATAAAGAGCAGGAGATCCTCGCAAATATTGCCGATATAATTTCCAATGCCTATGCAATGGAATCGGTTGTTCTTCGTACAGAAAAAGCAATTGAAAGAGATGGTCTTGAGAAGAGCAAGCAAAAGCTGCTGTATACACAAATTTTCTGCCAGGAAGCTTTCAACGAAATTGAAAGCCATGCAAAAGAAACGTTGGTCGCTGTAGAGAAAGGCGATACGCTGCGCATGCTTGTATCAGCGCTTCGCAAATTTACACGCCATACACCGATAAATGTAATTGGCAAAAAACGTGAAGCATCTGAAAAATTAATCACAGCAGAACGGTTTGTCGTATAAAACGAACCAAAATTGGCCGGAAAAGTAAAAACCTTCCGGCCATTTTTTTGTTCGTTGAAAAATATTACTGTTTTATATTGCAGCGGAATCAGAAAAGCAGGAAGGCGGAGAAGAGTGTCGAATCATTATGTATGGACGTATCCGTTAGGAATTCACCTGAAATTATGGTACTATTCAAATGAATAACAGGAAGCATGTCAATAGAAAGAAATGGATAAGATTACATTGGGTGGTGGAAGCATGGCATTAACGTTTTATTGGTATCCTAAGTGCGGTACGTGCAGAAAAGCAAAGAAATGGCTCGAGGAACACGGGATAGCTTATGAAGAAGTACATATTGTAGAAAATTCTCCTTCCCGCACTGAGATCGAAAAGCTGTATCGAAACAGCGGACTCGATATTAAGAGGCTTTTTAACACGAGCGGGCAAAAATATCGCGAGCTTGGCTTAAAGGACAAAGTGAAAACAGCGTCAGAGGACGAGCTTCTTGATTTATTGGCAGCCGATGGCATGCTTATTAAACGTCCAATAGCGACAGATGGACAAAAGGTAACGATCGGGTTTAAAGAAGAAGATTACGAAAAAGCATGGCTTTAAGTTAGGTTAGTATTTGTTACCAGGCAAGGAAATGCTTTTACTTACCTGGTAAGAAAATCTATAATAGATTACCTAAGATTACAGGAACATATGGAGGGATATGAATGAATACACCAAACGAATTGCGTTATTCAGAAGAACATGAATGGGTTAAAGTGGAAGGCGAGAACGTCCGTGTTGGAATCACTGATTTTGCACAATCGGAACTGGGCGACATTGTTTTTGTTGAGCTTCCGGAAGTGGGAGATGAAGTGAAAGCTGATGAGCCATTTGGAAGCGTTGAGTCCGTAAAGACCGTTTCTGAGCTGTATGCACCAGTCAGCGGGACAGTTGTGGCAGTAAACGAAGATTTAAATGACAATCCTGAATTTGTCAATGAGTCACCATATGAAAAGGCATGGATGATTGTCGTGAAACCATCAGATTCCGGTGAAATTGACAACTTAATGAGTGCCGAACAATACGAAGAAATGACCAAAGAAGATTGAAAAATGCGCCTTGAGTGATCAAGGCGTTTTTTTATCATCTGGAATGCGTCGTTTTTGCATACGTTGTGAAAATAGGTAAAAATAAATTTAGCAATATGAATCACAGGTAGTACACCACCACAGTCTCGTCTGCATAAATTATCGTAATTACAGATATAACTCCAAACATAGGTGATCATAATGAACATTGATATTTTTGAGAAGGTTCTTATTGTTGAAGGGAAATCGGACAAAACAAAAGTGAAAAACATTTTAAAGGAACCTGTTGAGATTATTTGTACAAATGGCACAATCAGCTTAGCTAAGCTCGATGAATTAATTGAGCTGCTGTTTGAAAAGGATGTTTATATATTATTTGATTCGGATGCTGCAGGAGAAAGGCTTCGCAAACAATTTAAACGAGAAATGCCCCAGGCAGCACATCTCTATATTGACAGAATGTACCGGGAAGTAGCGACGGCTCCCGAACACCACTTGGCTACTGTTCTTCTCGGGGCCAATATTGATGTTCATTCTGAATACTTGGAAAGAGGATAAAATTGTACCATGAAGGAATGGACGCGCGAAGATATCGAAAAACAACTCGAGGCGGGCGGGCCGGCAGTCATCTACTTTTACACACCTTTATGCGGCACATGCCAGCTTGCCGGAAAAATGCTGGAAGTCGCGGCCATGCTGTTTAAAGAAGTGCCGATTGGACAGGCAAATTTGAACTTCGTTCCTGAGTTTTCTGAACTTCTTACGGTTGAAAGTGTACCATGTCTTGTCATATTCAAAGATGGCAAATTGCAAGAAAAACTGTATGCTTTTCATTCTGTCCCGTACTTAGTTGAAAAAATAACTGCTTCTCTAAAACATTGACCAGGGGTTAAGCTCCTGGTTTTTGTTTTGCATGGCTTGCGGCAAGATAACATGCCATATTTCTTTAAACTATTTTGAATCATTTTACTCGCAAATATTTACAGATTGATGCGAAAAGGATTATGATATTTAGGGATTCGAAATATTTAAGGGGCGAAGCTGGATGGCGTTATATATGGAATGGGCAAATCAATTTCGCAATTATAATCGCAATATTAAATTAGCGATTACAGCAAATATTTTCACCCAAATTGGCCTGGGTGTTTTCATGGTTATCTATAACTTTTATATTCGTGAGCTCGGCTATTCTGAACAGGTTAATGGACAGGTTATATCGATGACGGCTTTAGCTACGGCGTTGATCTTAATACCTGCGGGTCTTTTAAGTGATAAGCTCGGCAGAAAAAAAGTAATGCTGTTCGGGGCAATAACTTCCGGAATTGTTCTCCTGTCAAGAAGTGTTGTTGAACCGCAAACACTGCTCATTTTGTTTGCCTTTGCCACCGGACTCACGACTTCCTTTATACAAGTTTCCGGCATTCCGTGGCTGGCCGAAAACTCGAAGCCAGAGCAGCGTGTCCACCTTTTCAGCATGCATTTTGCCGTTATGACTGCAGCCAACGTAGTGGGAAACTTGCTTGGCGGTGTTTTTACTGATCTACTTTCCTTATTAATTGATCCGCTCACGAGCATCAGGGTGACCCTATTAATGGGTGGTGTCATTTACTTGTTGGGTGTTATACCGATTTTGCGGTTTCAGGAAAAACCGGAATTGCTTGTCCAGAAAAACGCTGTCAAAACAGCCGTTTTAAAAAAAGTGCAGCTAAAGTGGGACAGCTTAAAAGTAATTATTCTGTTCGCAGTTGCGCAACTGATTATCGGTGTCGGGGCAGGTTTAGTCATCCCGTATTTGAACTTATACTTTGCTGACCGTTTTTCTGCTTCAAATTCAGTAATCGGCCTGATTATTTCATTAGGCCAGGCTGCGACAGCAGTTGCCATGGTTATTGGTCCGTATGTTGTCAGAAGGCTTGGCGAGGTAAGGGCAGTCGTGGTTCTTCAATTGTTGTCACTGCCATTTTTGCTGCTCACCGCTTATACGGAACAGCTATGGCTGGCGGCGCTGGGGTTTTTGTTCAGGCAGGCGTTAATGAATGCTGGAAATCCAATCCAAATGTCCTTGATGATGTCCCATGTTGATGATTCGATGAAGGGGCTGGCGAATTCAGTCAATCAGATGGTTTTTAGCCTCGGCTGGGCCATCATGGGACCTGTGTCAACCGGCATTGTTATTAAATATGGGGAATACTGGGGATATGCCTTCGTCTTTTCAATTACGGCCGGACTCTATCTTATTGGCTCGACCTATTTCTTTATCGTCTTCAGGAGCATAAACCGCCCGGAAACGACAGCAGCTTCGGTAAAAACGGTCTAGAATCGAAAAAAGACATATTTCTCGGGAAATGAATTGGCAATGCCGAAATATGCAGCGGTATTGCTTTATTTAATTCAAAGTGTCGAACTTTTCACGCAGGGCTATTGAACAAGAAAGTCGAATGAATCAATATCGATTTGTAAAGAGGTGCCCGGAATGGAACAGCACTTAACTATTTTTATTGAAGAAATAAAAACTAGACGTCATACAGCCTGTTTACTTGAAGATAAGTCATTGACTATTTTGTTCTCTTCCGAAAAGATCGACACCTGCCTGCATATTAGTGACGGGGTCATCATTATCGTGAAAGATCATGTGGGTTCCCCCGATGCTAAAATAGCAGGGGAAGAACGATTGATCTGTTCGTTGCTTGCCGGGGAATTAAAGCTCAGGGAAGCTTCTGCAACTGGATTGAGCATAATCGCGCCATTTCGGATCATTCTTTTTCTTGAATCACTTTTCTTTTTAGGAAAACCATATAATCCAACTGTTTATGGGAGGATTTCGGACGCAGGAAACAGTTGACTAACCGGCAAAAGGCATGGTATCATCTGTTTAAATATTCCGACAAAAACGACAATTGAATATTCTTATCAAGAGAGGTGGAGGGACTGGCCCGACGAAGCCCGGCAACCGGTTAATAAACACGGTGCTAATTCCAGCAGAGCATGGATAAAGTTTAAAGCCAATGTAACTTGCTCTGGCAGATAAGAAGAGATGACCCCCCTCTTCTTTGAAAAGGGGGTTTTTCATTTCTTCTTTTAATGAATCCTGGTTTTCTCTGCCATAGGCAGCTTATTGTTAAAAGAAATCACTAAATAAAGAGGAGAGATGAAAAGTGAGTGAAAAGCAGCAAAAATATCGAATTGAAACAATTGGGGTTCATGGCGGGCTAAAACCTGACCCGATAACAGGTGCAAGGGCTGTGCCGATCTACCAAAACAATGCCTATCAATTTAAAAATACCGAGCATGCAGCAAACTTGTTTGCCCTAAAAGAAGAAGGATATATATACACAAGAATTCATAATCCAACCGTTACCGTTTTCGAGGAAAGAGTTGCGCAGCTCGAAGGCGGCATAGGCGCTCTTGCAGTATCGAGCGGTATGGCTGCGATTACGACAGCGATTTTAAATGTTGCCGAGGCTGGCGATGAAATTGTTGCATCTGCTAATCTTTATGGCGGCACCTATAATCTGTTCGCGGTCACTTTGCCGAAGTACGGGATAAAGGTAAAGCTCGTTGATTCCACAGACCCTAATGAAATTACACGGGCAATTACGGAAAAAACGAAGGCTGTCTTTGCAGAAACAATCGGAAACCCGAGCTTGAGAGTTTTGGATATTGAAGCTGTTGCAGAGGCAGCACATAGTGCTGGTGTTCCATTAATCATTGACAATACATTTGCTACACCATATTTATGCAGGCCGATTGAGCACGGTGCGGATATTGTTATCCACTCGGCCACGAAATGGCTCGTCGGGAATGGGACCACTCTTGGCGGGATCATTGTAGATGGAGGGAAGTTTGATTGGAGCTCAGCAAAGTTCCCGGGTTTTAATGAGCCTGATTCAAGCTATCACGATCTTGTTTATAGTGAAGCATTGGGTCCAGCAGCGTTCATTGTCAAAGCGAGAGTCCAGCTTCTTCGCGATTTGGGACCGGCACTGAGCCCGCAAAACGCTTTTCAATTCACACTTGGATTGGAAACCCTTCATGTGAGAATGAAGGAGCATGTTGCCAACACGAAAATCATGATTGAGTATCTGGAAAACCACCCTGCAGTAAAATGGATTCTTTATCCGGGGCATAAAGCCCATCCTGATAAGAAATTAGCTGAAAAGTATTTGCCGAAAGGGGCAGGTTCTGTTGTCGTATTTGGAATCGAAGGAGGAAGAAAAGCTGGCGAAAAATTGATTAACTCTTTGTCATTATGGGCGCATGTTGCGAATGTCGGAGATGCGAAAAGCTTAATCATTCATCCAGCAAGCACGACCCACCAGCAGCTTGATGCAGATGGACTGGCGGCAGCCGGTGTGCCAGAAGACCTTATTCGTTTATCGATTGGAATCGAAAATGCCGAAGATTTAATTGAAGATTTAGAACAAGCAATTGAAAAAGCAACAGGCATCATTTCAAGGACGGCCCATGTATAATTTTTAGACGATTTCAGCGGAAAAACTTTGTCGTTGACACTCTTTTTTATCCGTGATACGATATCACTCATAATTAAAAACTGCTTATTTTCAGGCGAAAACCAATTTAATATAAAAGAAGATTTTGCGCTCTTATCAAGAGAGGTGGAGGGATGTGCCCGTTGAAGCCCGGCAACCATCATTGAACATTTATTCAATGAAATGGTGCCAATTCACACAAAGCTTAAGGCTTTGGGAGATGAGAGAAAGGACATAGATGATATGCCTTTCTGCTCACAGAGCAGAAAGGCTTTTTATTTGCGCGCTTATCGGGATAGATACACATAGATACGAGTTTGTATTAGTGATGCATTCAAAATGGTATAGCGATGTAAGGGCAGTTTTTAATGTTAAGTTAGCCCACGGGGTGAATCGGATTTAAGAGGGTGAATCAGTTGATTACGATAAAAAACGTAAAAAAGATTTATCCTTCTAAAAATGGACAGATTAGCGCAGTAGAAGACGTGAACCTGGAAATAAAAGAAGGAGAAATCTTTGGTGTCATCGGGTATAGCGGCGCTGGAAAAAGTACTTTGATTCGCATGCTGAACGGTCTTGAGATTCCAACTGAGGGATCGATTACCGTAGCTGGGCGTCAGGTGTCACAAATCAAGGGCAGCAAGCTTCGCAAGGCGCGCCAGGAGATCAGTATGATCTTCCAGCACTTTAATTTGCTTTGGTCAAGAACAGTACGTGAAAATATTGCTTTTCCTCTTGAAATTGCCGGGCTCAGAAAGCCGGAAAGATTAAAGCGCGTCGATGAATTGATTAAATTGGTCGGACTGGAAGGGCGGGAAGATGCCTACCCTTCACAATTGAGCGGCGGGCAGAAACAACGGGTCGGAATAGCAAGAGCACTGGCCAACAATCCGAAAGTGCTTCTATGCGATGAAGCAACATCTGCCCTTGACCCGCAAACTACGGACTCTATTCTTGAGCTGCTCGTAGATATTAATAAACGCCTTGGGTTGACGATCGTGTTGATTACCCATGAGATGCATGTGATCCGGAAAATTTGCCATCGGGTCGCTGTAATGGAAAGTGGGCGGGTTGTCGAACTTGGAGATGTGCTCGATGTATTTAAAAATCCACAGCAGCCGATCACGAGAAGATTTGTTCAGCAAGTTACCGAACCGGAGGAAACAAAGGAAACGATTGAGCACTTGCTGGAAAGCTATCCGCACGGCCAGGTCGTTCAACTGACCTTCGTAGGGGAAGGTACAGAACAGCCGTTAATTACAAACCTGATCCGAAATTATCAGGTGACGATTAACATCTTGCAGGGTAAAATTTCCAAAACCCAGAATGGCTCTTATGGAACACTATTTATCCATATTGATGCCGAAGAAGCAGAGGCAGCGAAGGCAATTGATTACATACGCACCCAGCAGGTTGGGGTGGAGGTGATCACGAATGATTGAAACAATGCTGCCTAATGTAGATTGGGAAAAAATGTGGGAAGCGACAACCGAAACGCTTTATATGACAGGTATTTCCGTTCTCGCTACGTTTGTTTTAGGTCTACTGCTCGGACTGTTGCTGTTTTTGACGTCTAAAGGGAATATTTGGGAAAATCGATTCGTTAATTTAGTTATCAGCAGCTTTGTTAATATTTTTCGTTCAATCCCGTTTATTATTTTAATTGTTCTATTAATTCCTTTTACAAAATTCATTATTGGAACGATGATTGGAGAAAATGCAGCCCTTCCCGCGCTGATCATCGGCGCAGCGCCTTTTTATGCGCGAATGGTCGAAATTGGCCTGCGCGAAATTGATAAAGGGGTTGTTGAAGCGGCCAAATCAATGGGTGCATCAACAAGCACAATCATTTGGAAGGTGCTTCTTCCAGAATCGATGCCTGCTCTTGTCTCAGGAATTACCGTAACGGCGATCGCTCTGGTCGGCTACACGGCGATGGCAGGCGTAATCGGTGCCGGAGGACTTGGAAACCTCGCATACCTTGATGGCTTCCAGCGCAGCCGTTTTGATGTCACGCTTGTCGCGACGATTATTATTTTAATTATTGTATTCATCCTCCAGTTTATTGGAGATTTTATTACATCAAAATTAGATAAAAGATAAGGAGAGGTTTACAGATGAAAAAATGGTTACTGTTTATTACAACCCTTGCAATTGCCCTCGTGCTTGCAGCTTGCGGAACTGGCGAAAAAACAAGCCCTGAAGGCGGCAATGCTGGTGAAAGCAATGAAAAAGAAAGCAAAACGTTGGTGGTCGGTGCTTCTAACGTACCGCATGCTGAAATTCTTGAAGAAGCAAAACCATTGTTGGAAGAGAAAGGAATCGAGCTTGAAATCGAAACATTCCAGGACTATATCGTGCCAAACCAAGCGTTGGAATCCAAAGAGCTTGACGCAAACTATTTCCAGCATATCCCGTATCTAGAGGCACAAATGAAGGAGCATGGCTACAAGTTCACGAATGCCGGCGGAATTCATATCGAGCCGATCGGGGTCTACTCTAAAAAGTACAAGAGTCTTGAAGAATTGCCGGAAGGTGCCCATATTATCATGAGCAGCTCTGTTGCAGACCATGGCCGTATTTTATCAATGCTTGAAAAAGAAGGCTTAATCAAGCTTAATGCAGGTGTTGAGAAAACAACAGCAACAATTGATGATATTGCAGAAAATGCAAAAAACCTTGAATTCGACACTGAGTATGAAGCTTCCCTTTTGCCGCAAATCTATAATAACGGTGAAGGTGATGCCGTCTTAATCAACTCCAACTATGCTATCGATGCTGGTTTAAATCCTCTAGACGACTCAATTGCGATTGAAGAAGAGGATTCTCCATACGTGAACGTTATTGCCGTTCGCGAAGGTGACGAAGAAAAAGAAGAAATCAAGACATTGGTTGAAGTACTTCGCTCAGAAGAAATCCAGAATTTTATTTTAGAAAAATATGAAGGCGCCGTTGTTCCGGTTTCCGAGTAATGCATGAAAACAGGCATCCAAAAAGGGTGCCTGTTTTTTCTATAAGAATGAGTCAATTTCATAAAGCAATTCTTTAATTGAAAAACGAACAGTTATTTAAAATTAAGATAGTAATATTCGTTCCTAAGGGCAATCTCTTGTTTATTTAGTCAACCTTCGTTCGTTTTTCGGATTAGCTTATTACATTATGAAATTCACTCGAATAGTTTCTTTTTTTCTAAAACATACTAATGCTGTGATTATAAGAATGGAGTGGATGCACATGGAACAAATGGAACCACGAAACGCAACAGAAGCAGCCCTATACGATTATAAAATGGGGCTCGGGATATTTACGCAAAAAATGCCCGATCTGGCGGAGCATTATAACGCATTTACAGAAGCCTGCTTCAAAGAAGGGGCGTTAACACAGCGTGAAAAACAGCTGATCGCCTTTGGAATTAGCCTGTTTTCTCAAGATGAGTATTGTATTATTTACCATTTGAAAGGATGTCTTGATCAGGGTGCTTCTGAAGACGAGATTCTTGAAGCAGTAGGCGTTACTTCAGCATTTGGGGGCGGGGCATCGATGAGCCAGGCTGTAACATTGGTTCAGGAAGCAATCGGTGACCTCAATCAATTAAAGCAATAACCAGCATTTTTAAGCAATAAAGAGCTGAACGAGGGAGAATCACTCTCTCTCCTTATTATCCATAAATTAACGGTTTTATCGGCTTTGAGCGTGGTAAAAGAATAGTGTTAACATGAATTCGTGAGAAAAAAACGCGAAAGCGTAAAACCGAAAGGATGGATTCATTATCAGTCACTTACAGCTTAATTACACGAGTGAAATGGAGAAGGCGATGCACGGTGCTCACGGTGTAGGCTATGAAACTTACAGCAGAAAGCATGATGTTAGAATGGAAGTTGAGAAAAAACGGGAAAAAGATTATTTGAGAAGCCAGAGGATGGTTTCTGATTTGGAGAGAAAATTACATTCGTAAGATAATTGGATGATAAGGCAGAAAACCAGTGTTTAAAGGCACTGGTTTTCGCTATTTTTACGCTTTTGTCAATGGCCTGTCCCGAAAAAGATTCGATTACATGAAAACAAGACAGAAGGAAATCATATGAAAAGATGTTAAGTGGCCATTAATGGACAAAAGTGTATCGATTCGAATATTATCCAGTTATTTATTTTTATAGAATTTCATCTGCAGTCAAAGAGTTGCTAACACTTTTCATTTGTTATAAGATTGTAATGAGAATAAAATGAGAATAGAAAAAGCTTTAGGCTTAAAAGCTGTTAGATACAAATTTTTCTTTTATTGACGGAGGTAATAAAATGGCAGGGTCAACATTAACAATCAAGGATCTACATGTTGAAATTGATGGCAAAGAAATTTTAAAAGGTGTAAACCTGGAGGTAAAAGGCGGCGAAATCCATGCGATCATGGGGCCGAATGGAACAGGTAAATCAACTTTATCTTCTGCTATCATGGGACATCCAAAATATGAAGTAACAAAAGGCAGCATTACGCTCGATGGCGAAGACGTCCTCGAAATGGAAGTGGATGAGCGCGCACGTGCCGGACTATTTCTTGCCATGCAATATCCTAGCGAAATTAGCGGTGTAACAAATGCTGATTTTTTACGTTCAGCAATTAACAGCCGTCTTGACGAAGGAAACCAAATTTCTTTAATGAAGTTTATTCGCCAAATGGATAAAAAAATGGACTTGCTGGAAATGGACCAAGATATGGCACAACGTTACCTGAACGAAGGATTTTCTGGTGGAGAAAAGAAGCGCAATGAAATTCTTCAGTTAATGATGATTGAGCCTAAGATCGCGATTCTCGATGAAATTGACTCCGGTCTTGATATTGATGCACTAAAGGTCGTTTCTAAAGGAATCAATGAAATGCGCGGCGGGGATTTCGGCTGCTTGATTATCACGCACTATCAACGCCTTCTTAATTATATTACTCCTGACCATGTGCACGTTATGATGCAAGGGCGCGTTGTGAAATCAGGAGGTCCTGAGCTGGCCCAGCGTCTTGAAGCAGAAGGATACGATTGGATTAAGCAAGAGCTCGGTATTGAAGACGAAACAGTTGGGCAAGAAGCGTAAGCGTTAGGGGGATCATAATGACGACTGAAACAAGATTACCGTTCGATCAGGAGTATGTGAACTCATTTTCAAAAGAAATGGGTGAGCCCGCCTGGTTGACAGAGAAACGCCTTGAGGCTTTGGCACAGGCTGAAATGTTGCCAATGCCCAAACCGGATAAAACGAAAATCGATAAATGGAATTTCACGAAAATCGGTAAACATATTGTCAAGAGCGAAGACTATGCTTCGTTGGACGAGCTTCCCGAACAAGTGAAAGTACTGATCGATCTTGAATCTTCAAATAACAATTTATACATTCAACGAAATAACAGACCGGCATTTTTATCTTTAACAAAGGAATTGCAGGATAGCGGCGTTATCTTCACAGATATATTTACGGCGGCCCGCGAGCATGGTGAATTGCTGCAAAAGTATTTTATGAATTCCGGAGTTAAAGCGGCTGAGCATCGCTTAACTGCTCTGCATGCGGCATTGATGAATGGCGGGGCTTTCCTTTATGTTCCGAAAAACGTTGAGCTATCAGTACCTGTGCAAGCGATCTATGTCCATGATGAGCCGGAAGCGAACTTATTCAACCATGTGCTTGTTGTCGCAGAGGATAACAGTTCGGTCACTTATGTTGAAAATTACGTGTCCACTTCTGATGAAGGGACTGGTGTTTTTAATATTATTACCGAAGTGATTGCGGGTACAAATGCTAAAGTTCAATACGGTGCAGTTGATAACCTGTCAAAAGGGGTAACGACATATGTAAACCGCCGCGGTGTGGCCGGACGGGATGCACGAATTGAATGGGCATTGGGCTTAATGAATGACGGAAACACGATTTCTGAAAATTTGACAAATCTAGTCGGTGACGGCTCGATTGGCGACACGAAAACAGTGGTTGTTGGACGCGGAGAACAAACACAGAACTTCACAACGACCGTTGTCCATTTCGGAAAGCATACTGAAGGATTTATTCTGAAGCATGGTGTTATGAAGGACAGTGCTTCCTCGATTTTTAACGGAATCGGAAAAATCGAGCATGGTGCGACAAAATCAAATGCCCAACAGGAATCGCGCGTTTTAATGCTAAGCGAAAAAGCACGCGGGGATGCGAACCCGATCCTGTTAATTGACGAAGATGATGTTACGGCAGGCCATGCAGCCTCTGTCGGCCGGGTCGATCCCCTTCAGCTTTATTATTTAATGAGCCGGGGTATCACCCAAAAAGAAGCGGAGCGTCTCGTTATTCACGGGTTCCTTGCTCCTGTTGTGAACCAGCTTCCAATTGAAGGAGTTAAAAAACAGCTCGTCAATGTTATTGAAAGGAAAGTTAAGTAATGAATATCGCCGATATTCGTAAACAGTTTCCCATCCTTGACCAGGAAGTTAACGGAAATCCACTTGTCTATTTGGACAGTGCAGCAACATCGCAAAAGCCTTACCAGGTGATTGAGGCATTGGATAAGTATTATCGCGAATATAATTCCAATGTCCACCGCGGAGTGCATACTCTCGGAACAAGAGCCACCGACGGCTATGAGGGAGCCCGCGAAAAGGTTCGAAAGTTCATCAAGGCAAAATCAACAGAAGAAATTATTTTTACTCGCGGAACTACGACCGCTTTGAATACAGTTGCAGCCAGCTACGCAAGGGCAAACCTTTCCAAAGACGATGAAATTGTCATCAGTTATATGGAACACCACAGCAATATCATTCCGTGGCAGCAAGTGGCCAAACATACCGGGGCAACGTTAAAATATTTGCCCCTTCAGGCTGACGGAACGATTAGCCTTGATGATGTCAGGGGTACAGTAACAGAAAACACGAAAATTGTCTCGGTTACGCACGTCTCTAATGTTCTTGGAGTAATGAATCCAATCAAGGAAATTGGCAAAATCGCTCATGAAAATGGTGCAGTGATGGTGGTGGACGGCGCCCAGGCTGCTCCGCATATCAACGTGGATGTGCAGGATCTCGATTGTGATTTCTTTGCTTTCTCCGGCCATAAAATGTGCGGACCAACCGGGATTGGTGTATTATATGGAAAAAAACATTTGCTTGAAAATATGGAGCCGATTGAATTTGGCGGCGAAATGATCGATTTTGTCGGCTTGTACGATTCAACCTGGAAAGAGCTTCCCTGGAAGTTTGAAGGAGGCACACCGATAATTGCCGGAGCTATCGGTTTGGGAGCGGCCATCGACTTTTTAGAAGAAATCGGCCGTGATCATATTGAAGCACATGAGCATAAGCTCGCTGCTTATGCCATGGATCAACTCGGGCAAATCAACGGATTGACGATCTATGGCCCCAAGGATCCCGAGAAGAGGGCAGGTGTTGTTACATTTAATATTGAGGATGTCCATCCGCATGATGTAGCAACAGTATTGGATGCAGAGGGAATTGCAGTTCGGGCAGGCCACCACTGTGCACAGCCGTTGATGAAATGGTTGGATGTATCGGCAACAGCAAGAGCGAGCTTCTATTTGTATAACTCTGAAGAAGATATTGATAAGCTTGTAAAAGGCCTTGTCAAAACAAAGGAGTATTTCAGCAATGTCTTTTAATAACTTGGATACCCTTTATCGCCAAGTAATCATGGATCATTACAAAAACCCACGCAACAAAGGGGTTTTAGAAGACGGAAGCTTAACGATTGATATGAACAACCCGACATGTGGAGACCGAATCCGCTTAACGCTGAAGGTCAATGACGGGATTGTGAACGATGCGAAGTTTGAAGGGGAAGGCTGTTCAATTTCGATGTCTTCCGCTTCAATGATGACCCAGGCAATCAAAGGGAAGCATATTGACGACGCAATCAAACTGTCCAAAGTTTTCTCGGAAATGATGCAGGGTAAAGAAATACAAGATGATGACCTTGATTTAGGCGATATCGAAGCCTTGCAGGGAGTATCGAAGTTTCCAGCACGAATTAAATGTGCCACACTGGCTTGGAAAGCGATGGAAAAAGGCTTGAACGAAGACAGACTTTAACTAAGCGGACCCCGGAATTTCGATGAATGTGCGAACATAAACTTTTAAGACCGTTACGGCGGATAATAAGAGTGGAAGGGAAGAAGTTCCCTGTCCATCAAAGAATGGAGGAATTCGACAATGGCTAAGAAAATGCCCGAAATCGGTGATTATAAATATGGCTTTGCCGATAAAGACGTTTCCATTTTCCGATCAAAGCGTGGCTTAACGCGTGAAATCGTGGAGCAAATTTCTAAGTTAAAGGATGAGCCACAGTGGATGCTCGACTTCCGTTTGAAGTCTCTTGAACATTTTTACAAAATGCCAATGCCGCAATGGGGCGGGGATTTGGCTTCATTAAACTTTGATGAAATTACGTATTATGTAAAACCGTCCGAAAAAACGGAACGTTCATGGGATGAAGTACCTGAGGAAATTAAACAAACCTTTGATAAATTGGGAATCCCGGAAGCTGAGCAGAAATATCTTGCCGGTGTTTCTGCCCAGTACGAATCAGAGGTCGTATATCATAACATGCAGGAAGATCTGGAAGCACAGGGGATCATCTTTAAAGACACAGATTCTGCCCTAAAGGAAAATGAAGATATTTTCCGTGAGCACTGGGCAAAGGTAATTCCGCCAACAGATAACAAGTTCGCAGCATTAAACTCTGCAGTGTGGTCTGGTGGATCATTTATCTATGTTCCAAAGGGCATTAAAGTCGAAACTCCGCTTCAAGCCTATTTCCGGATTAATTCTGAAAATATGGGCCAGTTTGAGCGGACATTGATCATTGTTGATGAAGGTGCACACGTTCATTACGTTGAGGGCTGTACAGCACCTGTTTATACAACAAACTCTCTTCATAGCGCAGTTGTTGAAATTATTATTAAGAAAGATGCATATTGCCGTTATACAACAATTCAAAACTGGGCAAATAATGTCTATAACCTTGTTACAAAGCGTGCTGTCTGTGATGCCAATGCAACGATGGAATGGATTGACGGAAACATTGGATCAAAATTGACGATGAAATATCCTGCTGTCATTTTAAAAGGCGAAGGCGCCCGCGGCATGACATTGTCAATCGCGTTGGCAGGTAAAGGGCAGCACCAGGATGCCGGTGCGAAAATGACCCATCTTGCGCCAAATACTTCCTCAACCATCATTTCGAAGTCAATCTCGAAACAAGGCGGTAAAGTAACGTACCGCGGTATCGTTCACTTTGGCCGTAAAGCAGATGGAGCGCGTTCAAATATCGAGTGTGATACGCTGATTATGGATAATAAGTCGACTTCAGATACGATTCCTTACAACGAAATCTTAAATGATAACATCTCATTAGAGCATGAAGCCAAGGTTTCAAAAGTGTCGGAAGAACAATTATTCTATTTGATGAGCCGGGGCATCTCCCAGGAAGAAGCAACCGAGATGATCGTAATGGGCTTTATCGAACCGTTTACAAAAGAATTGCCAATGGAATATGCAGTTGAAATGAATCGCCTGATCAAATTTGAGATGGAAGGTTCAATTGGTTAATAAATTTTCCGCCTGTCAACTGACGGGCGGTTTTTTTGTGATATCAAAAAAATGTCGCGATTAAAAAGTTCTTGACGAATAAAATAATAATGATTAAACTGACTATAACAATTTAATGAGCAAATCTCTTATTCAGAGTGGTGGAGGGACTGGCCCTGCGAAACCCGGCAACCGTTCTTGTCAATAGATGAGAAAAGGTGCTAAATCCTGCAAAACGCTATGTTTTGAAAGATAAGAGAGGATGATCTGTCATTTATTATGATTTCATGCCTCTCTTTTATCAGGGAGGCATTTTTTGTGTTTAAACAGCTCATTTAAAGTAAGTCAATGCTGGGCTAACCTTTTATAATGAGGTGATCTTTAGGGGGATGAGACATGGAAGCTATTACTGTACAAGGCGCCCCGATGCAGTATGAATGTGGGCAGGGCGCTTTGGAAAAACTCCCAATCTATCTTCAGGCTTTAGAAATTGAACGCGTTACTGTTTTACATGGGAAAACTGCCTTACAGGCGGCTCAACCTTTTTTAACAAATGAGAAGACAGAAAATTGGGAGTATATCGAATTAACCGGTCCTTGCACAGAGGGAATGACGGATAGACTTGCCAGTGAATTGCAGGGCAAGTCAGATGCAATTATCGGGATTGGCGGAGGCACGATTTTAGATATTGCGAAGGCAGTTGGTTATAAGGCGAAGCTGAAAACAGTGTTAATCCCGACCGTGGCGTCAACTTGTGCGGCGTGGACACCCTTGAGTGTTTTTTACAATCAAGCGGGTGAATTTTCGCATTACTCGATTTTTCCGACAGCGACAGCACTTGTGTTAATAGAGCCGGAAATTATCGCGAAAGGGCCTGTAGCTTACTTAAGAGCCGGTATTGGCGATACGCTTGCCAAGTTTTATGAGGCAGAAGCTTTACTTGAATCTTTTTTTCAAAACGAGTCATTGCCTGTTGCGGTTCAAGTCGGCAGGGAAGCAGCTGAACTTTGTAAACAAATTTTGCTTAAAGACGGCCGGGAAGCAATTCAATCATGTGAGAACCAGCTTGTTACCGCCGAGATCATTAGAGTAATCGAGGCTAATATTATAGCAGGCGGGATGGTCGGCGGCTTTGCCGGAAAATATGGGCGGGTTGCCGGTGCACATTCGGTACATAACGGTTTAACCGCCGTCAAGGAAACTCACGCATTCCTTCATGGCGAAAAAGTAGCCTATGGAATTCTCGTTCAGCTTGCAATTGAGTGCAACTGGAAGGAGATAGAACAAATCATCCCTTTTTATGTCGAGACAAAGCTTCCATACCGGCTAAAGGAATTTTCAATTGATCCTGAAAATAAGCAAGTACTTGCCTTCATTATTGGCAAAGCATTAAGGGAATCAGAATCCATTCATCTCATGAAGCAGACAGTTTCCGAACAGAGTCTCCTTGAAGCTATTTGGGGGCTCGAAAAATTTGCTGAAGACTTTTTGAATCGATCAAAAACAAAAAATTGACCTTAAAGGAGATAAGTTAACATGAAAAAGTTTTTAACGATTACATCACTATTATTATTGTTGTTGCTTGCAGCGTGTGGCAGCAAAGAAGGATCATCTGGCGATAAAGATAAAGCAGCTAACAAAGAATCAGAGCTGAGTGAAGAAAAATTAGTTGTCGGAGTAACAGCTGGCCCACACGAACAAATTGTTGAAAAAGTAAAAGAAGTTGCCGAAGCTGATGGACTTGAAGTAGAGCTGAAGGTATTCAATGATTATGTGATGCCGAATATGGCTTTAGCAGAAGAAGAGATTGATATAAATGTATACCAGCATAAGCCATACCTCGAACAATTTAAGAAAGACCGTGGCCTTGATCTAACTGAAGTTACAGAAGTTGTTAACTTCCCAATGGGACTTTATTCTTCAAAAGTGAAAGATCTCTCCGAAATTAAAGATGGAGCAAAGATCGGTTTGCCAAACGATCCGACAAATGGTGCACGTGCATTAATTCTTTTTGAACAAGCAGGTTTGGTCAAATTAAAAGAAGGTGCCGGCGTAACGGCAACACTTAAAGACATAGAAGAAAATAAGCAAAATCTTGAATTTATCGAATTGGAGGCAGCGCAAATCCCTCGTCAATTAGAAGAATTGGATGCAGCGGCCATTAATACAAACTTTGCTGTTGAACACGGCTTTACTCCGGCAAAAGATGCCATTGCGATCGAACCGAAGGATTCTCCTTGGGCCAATGTCATTGCTGTCCGGACGGGAAACGAGGATGACGCTGCAGTTAAGAAATTCGTTGAATATTATAAGTCGGAAGAAGTAAAGCAATTTATTGAAGAAACCTTCGCCGGGTCTGTTATCGCAGCCTGGTAATGAGCGTTTCAAAGGAGTGCTAGCATGATTGTTTTAGAAAATGTTTCCAAAACATTTGCCGTTAAACAGGGAAAAATTGATGCTTTAAAAAACGTCTCACTTGAGGTAAAAAAAGGTGAAATCTTCGGGGTGATCGGTTACAGCGGAGCAGGCAAAAGTACGTTGATCCGCTGCGTCAATCTTCTTGAAAAGCCAACAGAGGGGACAGTAACGGTAAATGGTTTGAAACTGACTGAACTTTCACCAGGAAAACTAAGGGAATCACGCCGAAAAATCGGCATGATTTTTCAAGGCTTTAATTTATTAAAAACAGCAACGGTCTATGATAATATTGCGATTCCTTTACGATTAACAGGCCTGAGTAAAAAACAAGTTGATGAACGAGTTTCAAAGTACTTAAACATTGTCGGTCTCGCGGAAAAACAACATTCCTACCCTTCTGAATTATCAGGCGGACAGAAGCAGAGGGTGGCGATCGCCCGCGCCCTGTCCCATGAACCTGAAGTGTTGTTGAGCGATGAAGCAACAAGTGCGTTGGATCCCGATACAACAGAAGCGATTCTTGATTTGCTCCTTAAGATCAACCGTGAACTCGGGATTACAATTTTGCTGATTACCCACGAAATGCATGTCATCCAGCGCATATGCGACAAGGTTGCAGTAATGGAAAACGGAAGAGTGATTGAAGAGGGGAAAACTGCCCAGATTTTCAGTGCTCCACAACAGGAGACAACCAGGAAATTTGTAAACAGCTTGTTTTCTCATAAGATTCCGGAAAATGTTTTCGACCATTTAAAAGAGACGGGTCATGTGTTTACTTTATCTTTTTTCGGCATATCTTCAGAACAACCGGCTCTCGCTCTTGTCAGCAAAAACTTCGATATTTTTCCGAACATTTTGTCCGGTTCGATTACCCAGCTGAAAGAAGAGCCTTTCGGACAGCTTCTTGTTCACTTGCAAGGTGAAGATGAAGAAATCAAGAAAGCAGTTGATTTTTTAAAAAAGCAGGGTGTACATGTAGAAGGGGTGAGTGAGCATGATTTCACGAATCAATGAATTTCTTGATATGTGGGGCATTGACATCTGGCAGGCAACTTTGCAAACCTTCCAGATGGTCGGGATATCATTACTCATCTCGATTTTGCTCGGTCTTCCGCTCGGGATTTTGCTCGTTTTAACCCGCCCGGGAAAAAGCCTTGAGAATCGCTACATTTACCAGGTGTTAAATGTTTTGATCAATATCATCCGGTCGGTACCGTTTATAATTTTACTGTTCTTTATTCTTCCGTTCACTAAGTTGATTGTCGGGACGACGATCGGTGTTCAGGGAGTGATTGTACCGCTTGTCGTTTACACGGCTCCATATATTGCAAGATTAATGGAAACGGCGCTCCTCGAAGTTGACAGAGGTGTGATCGAAGCATATGAAGCAATGGGGATTGCGACAAAAGATATTATCTGGCATGTTCTTGTAAGGGAGTCGCGGTCATCGATTATTCTTGGCTTGACGATTGCAACAATTGGCTTAATTGGTGCAACCGCAATGGCAGGCCTTGTTGGCGGCGGCGGGTTGGGCGATCTTGCTTACCGGTTTGGCCACCTTCGATACGAAGCAGATGTAATGTACGTAACGGTCGTTATCTTAATTATCCTCGTTCAAGGCCTTCAATCACTTGGCAACCGGGTGGCAGCGAGGCTGAAAAAAGATTAACAATAAAAACACATCGGCAATTCTTTTGCTGGTGTATTTTTTTGTCTTTTTCAACGTGGTTTAAAAGCAACAGAAATTGGGTAGAAAATGGAATTCTCCATATGTGGGAGATGTTAAAATCCGAATGATGAAGAATTTATATTACTGGAACAGCCAAATTTTTCTAGCAGAAAAGAATATGCTATTATTTATTGTATGGAGGTGTATCCATGATCATCGTCGGGTTAACGGGCTGGGGAGACCATGACAGCTTATATAGCAGCCATACTTCTTCCCGTGACAAATTAAAAGAGTATGCCGGTGTTTTTCCAACTGTCGAAGTGGATGCTTCATTTTATGCTGTACAGCCGATCCGAAATGCTGAGAAATGGGTGCAGGAAACACCAGATTCGTTTCGGTTTATTGTTAAAGCATATCAAGGGATGACAGGCCACCAGCGCGGGGAAATCCCATTTGAGAACAAACAAGAGATGTTTGCTGCCTTTCGGGAATCGCTAAAGCCTTATCAGTCGGCAAACAAGCTGGCGATGACACTTTTTCAGTTTGCACCATGGTTTGACTGCAACCGGGAAAACGTTGATTACCTGCGCTGGTGCAGAGAGGAAATGCGCGATATTCCCTGTGCTCTTGAATTCCGTAACCAAAGCTGGTTTCAAGGAGAATTACGTGATAAAACGATTGAATATATGAAAAACGACGGATGGATCCACAGTATTTGCGATGAACCGCAAGCAGGACAAGGTTCGGTGCCGACAGTGTTAACGGCAACGAACGACGAGCAGGTGCTGGTGAGGTTTCACGGCAGAAACGTCCATGGCTGGAATCAACGCAATGGCCAAAATTGGCGCGAGGTTCGTTATTTATATCGCTATAATCAGCAGGAGCTTAAGATCTGGGCAGCATGGCTGAAAGATTTAGAAACGCAATGCCGCGATGTGTATGCGATCTTTAACAACAATTCCGGTGGAGATGCGGCTGATAATGCGAAACAACTTATAGATATATTAAATATAGAATACGATGGATTGGCACCACGGCAGCTTGACTTGTTTTAAAAAAAGGATGACAATTGCCGGGAGCGGGCAGGGTGGAACGCGGAGTATGGGCTGGCGCAAAATTAGAAGCTTATGCCATATAAAATTGCAATGCAGCACGCTCGTCCTTGTGCTGGGGATCATTTTGATTATGATCGGAACCCGGCTGGTATTAGAAGGACTAGTCGGTTAGTAAAAGAGGTTGATAAAATGGAATACATTCATATTTACCATACAAATGATCTGCATAGCCATTTCGACCATTGGCCCCGCATTCAACAATTTCTCACGAGCCGGAAAAAGCTTCATCGCGAGCAGGGGGAAGAAGTGTTATTATTTGATATCGGAGACCATGCAGACAGGTGGCACCCATATACAGAAGGAACGCGTGGAAAAGGAAATACAGAGCTACTAAACAGGGCGGGATACGATGCTGTAGCGATCGGTAATAATGAAGGAATCACCTTTTCCCATGAAGATTTGGACAGCTTGTACGAGCAGGCCGATTTTGACGTTCTGGCCGCCAACCTTTATCGGAAAGATGGAACCCGGCCAGACTGGGCCAAACCGTTTACAATTAAAACGACAAAATCCGGTACCCGGATCGGGTTGATCGGTTTAACAGCGTACTTTTCGCATTTATATGAATTGCTCGGTTGGAAGCTTACCGAACCGCTTGAAGAATTAAGGAGACAGGTGGAGGTGCTGAAAAACGAGACAGATCTAATCTTCATTTTATCCCATCTTGGACTCCATGAAGATGAAAGAATCGCCAGAGAGTTCCCGGAGGTTGATATCATTCTTGGGGCACATACCCACCATGTGTTACATGAAGGGAAAACAGTCGCTGGACGTCTATTATGCGGTGCCGGGAAATATGGTTTTTATGTCGGCCAGGTGACGATTGAATTTAGTCCTCAGGAAAAACAAATCGTACAAAAAACAGCGAGGTTATACGATACGAATGAGCTCAGTCAAGCCGATCAGGAACAACAATGGGCTGAAGAACTTTTTATTCAAGGAAAAGAGCTGCTCAATAACACAGTTACAATCTTGCCTGAGCCGATTCACACAGATCACTTTAAGCCGTCGCCTCTGCCGCAAATATTGGTTGAGGCATTAAGAGAATGGTGCAAGGCAGATTGTGCATTCTTAAATGCAGGTCTATTGTTGCATGACTTGCCGGCGGGACCGTTAACTGAATATGACTTATTAAAGGTTTGCCCCCATCCGATCAATCCATGTGTCATTGAATTGTCCGGAAGTGAATTAAAGGAAATTATTAACCAGACCTTCGATGAAAAATGGCCCCACCTGCAAATAGTCGGTCTCGGCTTCAGGGGCACGGTGATGGGAAGAATGGAATATGACGGAATTTCAATTATAGTACATAAAGGTGTTAAGAAAATTTATATCCAAAATCGGGAAATTAAGCCGGACGCTTTTTATAAATTGGCAGTTCCTGATATGTTTACGTTTGGCCGACTTTTCCCGGGACTCTTTCGCGCTGAACATAAAAAGTATTTTCTCCCGGAATTTCTGCGGGATTTGCTCGGCTGGAAGCTCGCCGAACTGCATCGGGTAACAGAATAAGTAAGCTCGTTTAAGAAACTCCTGCCATGATACACGCTTTTCCATTCTTATTCATAAAGTGTAATGAAAGGGATAGAAAAGGAGTGTGTGAGTATGATCGAATTATCGCCGATTGAGATTCAGGGGCAGACTTTTCTTGCTATGTCAGTAAGACTGCCAAAAACGAACCTCCTCGCTGTAATGAGCGATAAAGGATATATTATGTGCGGTGCCCTTGATGTGGCCTTGCTCAATGAAAAGCTGGCAGATCGAAAAGTGATTGCCGGGCGCGCGGTCGGAGTCAAGACAATTGAGGAGCTTCTGGAGGCTCCGCTGGAATCTATCACTTTTGCAGCGGTCGACCTCGGAATTCGTAAAGGCATGATTGGGAAAGATGCATTGCTGAAGATGGTTTGAGGCGGCCGACAAGACTGGCCGCTCTCTTTTTTTAGTTGGAAAATGACTGTTTATACTGAACCACTATTAACAACTAAACTTTCATGAAAGCGTGCAATGGACATATATATTGGGTAAGGGAGGGTTTTTTGTGTTCAAACCTAGAAGAAGAACCTTTAAACAAGGTCCTTTGCCATTTAAGTATGTATTTATGATCAGCTTTATTATTTTTATTGGCTGCACATTCTTTAGCTTAATTATTATAAATAAAAATATTGAACCTGCCTTAAAAAGCATTGCTGAAACAAGATCGCGACAGTTCGCAGCGCAGGCGATAAATGATGCAATTTCCAATACGATTGTTAAACAAGTTGACATCGAAAAATTGATTATTTCCCGTGAGGTTGGGGATGAGGCAATTATTAGTTTTAATCCCCAGATGTATAGCAAATTGATAGCTGATGCGACAATCCGTGTTCAGGAATACTTGGATCTGGTAGAGGCTGGTGAACTTGAAAAACTTGAGGCTTTTAAAAAAGACGAGGATATTGATTTTACTAAATCACAGGAGCAAAAAGGAATTGTCTACAATATTCCGTTGGGGATGGCAACAAATGTTACCCTGCTATCAAATTTAGGGCCGGAAATACCGGTTCGTTTTGAAATTATTGGTGCGGTAACTTCCGATTTAGAAACCAAATATATCGAGACGGGAATCAATAACACGATCGTTGAGGTCTACATTAAGGTGAAGGTGCATATGAATGTCATTATCCCGCTGTTGGAAAATGAAATAGAAGAAGTGGTATCTGTTAAAATAGGGGAATACTTCTACCCTGGAAAAGTACCTCAATTTTATAACAATGGCGGTAAGGGCGGAGGTCCTTCGATTGAGCTGCCTTCTAATTAGATGCGATGAAAATAAGAGATGACTGCGGTCATCCGGCAGTCATCTCTGCTTAAATGCTATCCGGTAGATAAACAATCCTTGCCTAAACTATTATTTGTGTTTCCGCGCCTTTTTGCGTTCCTGTCTTTCCCATAGTTTTAAATGGGGGTAGGGATCATATGACCATTCTGTATAACCGTTATCCTTGTACATGCCATAGTGTAAGTGTGGTGGGAATTTCCCGGATGTTCCGGGAGGTCCATAGCCCGTGCTCCCGACTCCGCCTATGACCATGCCCGGTTCAACGATTTGGCCAACCTGCAAGTCCTTCGCAAACCCGCTCAAATGGGCCAGGTAGTGATAATTGTTGTTAATATCCCGTATACCAATCCGCCAGCCTCCATACCTGTTCCAGCCTTTCATCTCAATGATCCCGTACGATGTAGCACGAACAGGCACGCCGTAACCTGCAAAGATGTCAGTGCCTTCGTGGATGCGCCTGCCTCCCCAGCCCCGTGCATCGCCCCAAGTATTGCGGTAGCTGTAACTGCTCCTTAATGGGACTGGAAAGGCATGGGATTCAAGGTCGAGACGGCCGAAGTGCTTATAAATTCTTGCTTTTCCAATAATGATGCCAACTGTTTTATCACGCTTATAGTAATTCCAAAGACCGATTTTAAGATTATCATGGTCGACCCCATATGATAGAAGATAATTGGCAAAAGCATGGAGAACATCTTCATCATTTTTAAAGCTTGCCTTACCGTCACCATTTCCATCGATGCCAATTCCATCGAAAAACTGAATTGAGGCCGGGTTTTCATCCGTAAGGTTAGGGTTCAGCAAGCCTGCCCATTCTTCAGGCCGAAAATAAATACCGATAGCACCATCAGCTTTTGGCAGATCCCGCCTCGATTGGCGAACATTTCTTTCGTATTGGTCGATCGCTGCTAAATAATACCACGGAATGTTTGTCGTGGCTTCAACCTTTTTGTACAATTCCATTCGAATTGCATAAAAATCTGGCTCCTCGGCATTCACGGCCAATGGTGTGCATAGTTGCAAAGCCAGCATAAAAACGAATGGAATAATCAAAATAAACCGCACTGGAATCCTCCCTCCTAATTCATCTACTTGTTTAGTTTGTGAGGAAAAGGAAAATTAATATATATCAATTAATGGTAATCGGAAGCTGTTCAACTTGTCCTGCTTATGTTGAATATGTTAAAGTGACAATTGAATACATATCATACACTTTCGATGATGTATTTTTGTAATGCTTTAAGTGATTGGAGTGGGACAATTGAGTAAGAAAGAAGAACATTTACGTAAGCCTGAATGGCTGAAAATAAAGCTGAATACAAATGAGAATTATACCGGACTTAAAAAAATGATGCGGGAAAAAAGCCTACATACTGTTTGTGAAGAAGCGAAGTGTCCAAATATCCATGAGTGCTGGGCAGTAAGAAGAACGGCCACATTTATGATCCTCGGGGATACTTGTACGCGCGCCTGCCGGTTTTGTGCAGTCAAAACCGGTTTGCCGACAGAGCTTGATTGGAAAGAGCCGGAGCGGGTTGCTGATTCCGTCAGTTTAATGAATTTAAAGCATGTCGTTGTAACGGCAGTTGCCCGTGATGATTTAAAGGATGGCGGATCTGCCGTTTTTGCGGAAACCGTTCGAGCGATCAGAAGAAAAAGCCCGTTTACGAGCGTCGAAGTTCTTCCTTCAGATATGGGGGGCGTTCTTGAAAACTTAGCGACGTTAATGGATGCACGCCCTGATATCTTAAATCATAACATCGAGACTGTACGGCGCCTGACACCAAGAGTACGGGCAAGGGCTACTTACGAGCGCTCACTTGAATTCCTGCGGCGTGCAAAAGAATTGCAGCCCGACATTCCAACAAAGTCAAGCTTGATGATCGGACTTGGTGAAACGAAAGAAGAAATTGTTGAAGTAATGGATGACCTGCGGGCCAATCATGTCGATATCATGACGATTGGGCAATATTTGCAGCCCACCAAAAAACATTTAAAGGTTCAAAAGTATTACCATCCTGACGAGTTCCAGGAATTAAAGGAAATAGCGATGAGCAAGGGCTTTAGCCATTGTGAAGCAGGTCCATTAGTGCGCTCTTCCTATCATGCAGATGAGCAAGTGAATGCCGCTGCGAAACAAAAGCAGCTCTTCGGGGAAACGACTGCCCAGCAAGCATAACGAAAAGAGTTCAGCATTTGCTGAACTCTTATTTACATCGAACAACGTGTTCATTTTGCATATAATCTTACAATTTGTCGGTTTATCTTAGTAATGGTTGTGCAAGCCGAGATTTCCTCTTATGCTTATCCGGGGTTATAATGGCCTGCGAGTTCGTTTTTTCGCTTAGTAATTGTCGATCAATCAGTTATAATCAAATTAAGGACATGGAAGATAAAGAGGTGAAAAAATGATTTGCATTAATAATGTTTGTTATGAAGTCGTTGAAGAACAACGGGATGGTTTTAATGAAGAAGCATTTCGTGCCAGATATAGTGAAATATTAGCAAGGTACGACTATATTGTGGGGGACTGGGGGTACGGCCAGCTTCGGCTCAAAGGTTTCTTTGACGACCAGAACCAAAAAGCCTCATTCGATACAAAAATCAGCACTTTAACGGAATACCTGTACGAATATTGTAATTTCGGCTGCCCTTATTTTGTTGTTAAAAAGATGAAAAACCAAAAACTAGCTGAAGCACAATCAGATAACTCTGTCTTAGACGGTTAGCTATATGTAATTTTTACAATATAATAAGCTGAACCGAAAAACGAATGAAGTAGTCTAAAAAAACAGAAGTATGCCGCAGGAAACGAATAATGCTATCTTAATTTTATATAACCGTTCGTTTTTCAATTATATGCATGCAAACAAGAAAACAGCCGGGCTATAAAGCGTGGCTGTTTCATCGTTATAAAAGTTCAAATAAAAAAGAACGAAGTTCGGCCGCGTCTTCCTCTGAGAGCTGAAAGGCATGCTCCAAATATCCCTCTTCATCCAGATCGTCCTGGCCAATGATGGCAAACCGGCTTCCCTGCATATCAAGGACAAGCGACTTTCCGTAATGGCGGTCAGTTTGCGTGATTGCTAAATCAAAACGTGTATTTTCTCCCATAAAGCTGACGAACCTCGTTTTTGTTTCCTCTGTATCATCGTATAAAAAAAATCGCTCTGCCATCTATTATTCCTCCGAATTCGCTATTGTTTTTTACTCAATCCCTTTTTCTATATAATAGCAGGCAAAAATATCTATTTCTACATGTTATGATACAATATGGATAAACAAAATCGACATTTAAGAAAGAATAGTTCATTTTACAGCAGGACAAGGAGGAGAAAAAGTGTATTTTGTGGACAGGGAAAAGATCGACGAAATACTGCGATATTTGGAAAGACAAATTCGCCTTTTTGAAGAAAAAGACAAATGGGAAGACCCGCTTGAGCAGGCAGCGTTAGAGAGGTTAACCCATACAATGATCGAAGCTTTTTTAGATGTAGGCAATGCGATGATCGATGGATTTATAATGCGTGATCCGGGAAGTTATGAGGACATAATCGATATTCTGGCAGATGAAAAGGTGATCACTGCCGAAATGAGCAGCATCTATAAAAACATCCTGACATATAGGAAGATGCTCATTCAAACCTATACGGAAATTGATCATGATGCTCTGAAATCCACTTTCCAAACACATATAAAGGTTTTAAAACAGTTTGCTCCGTCAGTACGGGCTTATTTGCTGAATGAACTTGGGCCGGTATCAGCATTTAAAAACTGACAGCGTTCATTTCGGGACCACTGATTGGTCCTTTTGTTTTTGAAAAAAGCATCAAAATGAGATAGTGAAGTATTGCACAATTTTATATTTTTTAATAATATGAAAGATCGGGTATCATATAGTTGGGAGTGACAGACTTGAAAAAATATAAAGGCTACTTAATTGATTTAGACGGCACGATGTACAAAGGGACAGAGTTGATTGAAGAAGCTGCAGTTTTTGTTAAAAAGCTGCGCGATAACGGTATCCCTTATTTGTTTGTAACAAATAATTCATCACGAACTCCAGCCCAGGTCGCTGAAAAACTGACGGCCTTTGGCATTCCTGCCGAGGAAAATTTAGTGTTTACAACAAGCATGGCAACCGCGAATTATATTTATGAACAGAATAGCAACGCATCTGTTTATTTTATCGGTGAAGACGGACTACGCACCGCGCTTGAAGAAAAAGGATTTGCTCTGGCAGGGGAGGATGCAGAATATGTGGTCGTTGGCCTTGATCGCTCAGTCAACTATGAAAAACTTGCGATCGGTTGCTTAGCAGTCCGGAACGGGGCCACGTTTATTTCAACGAATGGTGATATTGCTTTGCCGACTGAGAGAGGGTTCCTGCCCGGCAATGGTTCAATTACGTCCGTAATTACGGTTTCAACACAAACGAGGCCGATTTTTATCGGCAAACCGGAATCGATTATTATGGAGCAGGCCTTAAAGGTAATTGGAACCAGGATGGAGGAGACATTGATGGTCGGGGACAATTATGACACCGACATTCTCGCAGGAATAAATGCCGGAATGGATACACTGCTTGTCCATACGGGTGTAACGACAAAGGAATTACTGAAAAACTATCAGCAGCAGCCCACTCACGTAGTGGATTCTCTCGATCAATGGGAAATATAAAACTAAGAAACCCTGCCTCAATTTTAGTGGCAGGGTTTCTCTATCGAAAAAAACCCGACCATCAGCAACACGGGGAGACGGGGATTTATTCAGTGTTCGCTGCGCTATGGGCGAGTCGGCTTGAAGCAGCAGCAGCTATCGCTCCAACAATATCATCCAGGAAAGTATTGCATTTTCCCGTTGATTTATCGTTTAGATGCTTTAAAATCCCTGGTTTTAGTTTATCGATGTATCCATAATTCGTAAAACCGATTGAACCGTAAACGTTAATGATTGATAATGCCAATATTTCATCGATACCATAAAGGCTCTCATCTGTTTGGATAATGCGTAGCAGGGGGTCATCGAGCAGTCTTTTTTCAGCCAGTACATCCAATTGGATGCCGGTCAGAATCGCATTTTGCACCTCCCGTTTCGAAAGAACCCTCTCGACATTCTCAATGCAGTCATTTATATCAAGGTTTGAATGGTACTGTTCCTGGAGGAAAAATACAAGGTCTGCAATGTCCTTGATTTCTACCCCTCGTTCATGAAGCCATTTGCGGGCTGTTGTTTCGCTCACATCGGTTACTTTTTTTTCTTCTTCCATTTTCTCACCTTTTCCTGTGATTTTTCTCTATATATATTGTTTATCTATAATATGCGTTTTTGAACTAGGGTCTCCTCCTGAGTACAGATTCTGCAAGTGCCTTTTTTCATCATCTCCTTAAAAGATATCCTTATTCGGCATACTCAACAAGTTTTACAGATATCAGGCATATATTGAAAAGAAAATCACCAAAAAGGGGGAAACGAATTGCTTCAGCGAATTATCGAGCAGCAGTATGGGATTAGCGCGGACGAGGAGCTGCAAGTTGGCGATTATAAAGCTGTTAAAAAAAATAACGAGCTGTATTTTATAGTGCCTTCCAGCCTTTCACAGGAGGAATTGGCAGAGCTTGACCAAATAGCCCGGCATTTAATCAGCGCTGGAGACCGATATGTTTCTGCGTTGGTCAAAACAAAAACCGGGCAGTTCGTTTATGAATCGGGAGGGACGGCGCACTGCCTGCTTTTTTACCGGCAACGTGAAACGGACAGGCAAATCAACATTGGCCGAAAGCTGGCTAAGTTCCATGTTCGTGGACGATCATTACCGTTTTCAGTTGAGAAGATCAGCAGGATCGGGCAATGGAAGCAGCTGTGGGAAACACGTCTGGAGCAGATGGAAACCGTGTGGAATGGTAAGTTGATTCACCAGCCTGATCATGAATTCGATAAATTGTTTTTGGATTCCTTCCCTTATTATATGGGTTTGACAGAAAATGCGATCCAGTATTTAGTTGATACCGAAATAGACGAACAACCGACTGGTGCTGATGGCGGCACAGTCTGCCATGAAAGATTCTCGGAAACAACATGGCGGAAACCATTGATCAAAAATCCCTTGGACTGGACATTTGACCATCCAAGCCGGGACCTTGCCGAATGGACAAGGAATCACTATTTTCATCATACGCAAACGTACCAGCCGGGGTTGAAGCAATTTTTACAAAATTATCAAACGATCTCCCGCCTTTCACCTTTTGCCTGGCGACTTTTATACGCAAGGATTTTATTCCCTCTTCACTACTTTGATTGTGTGGAAAACTATTATACATCATCCTCAGAACAACAGAAGCATTTGCTGGAGGATCGTTTCAATAAGTATTTATCGCAATCGGGTGAATACGAACGCTTCCTCGGTGATTTCTATCAGCTTGCAGAAGTTCCAGTCCGCAGGCTGAGTATTCCTGAGCCGGAATGGCTGAAAATTCATTGATGCAACACTTCTCGACAATGCTTAAAATCATTTAAAGTCCGATGGGTTTAGCATTGTGAAATTAACTCAAAAGAATAAAAATATTTTTTTCATTGATATACGTGCATGTAAAGCGATTACACACAAAAAACAACAACAATTGGCTATTGTAAAAAGACAACAACCAAATTATAATGTCTTTTATATATAAACATTTGTACGCATAAAAAAGACATTCCCGGGGAGGCAAAGCATGAAAGCAATTTCGATAGGTTTATTGGGATTGGGAACAGTAGGATCAGGTGTCGTAAAAATCATTGAAAACCATCAGGATAAGCTGATGCACCAGATTGGCTGCCCTGTGCAGGTGAAAAAAGTTCTCGTCCAAAACATACATAAAGAGAGAGAGGTAGCGGTGAATCAATCTTTGTTGACCACAAGTGCAGAGGAGATTATCGATGATCCGGATATTGACATTATTATCGAGGTAATGGGCGGTTTAGAGGGCACTAAGGAACTGCTCTTAAAGGCACTTAAACAGAAAAAGCATGTTGTTACCGCCAACAAGGATTTGATGGCGGTCCATGGTTCAGAGCTGCTTACAACGGCATCCTTAAATAGTTGTGATTTATTTTATGAGGCAAGTGTTGCCGGAGGGATTCCTATCTTGAGAAGCCTTGTCGACGGCCTGGCTTCTGACCGGATTACAAAGATGATGGGTATTGTCAATGGAACAACAAACTATATTCTTACAAAAATGAGTAAACAGGGCAGTGCTTATGACGATGTACTTGCGGAAGCACAAAGGCTCGGATATGCAGAATCAGATCCAACAGCAGACGTTGACGGGCTTGACGCAGCCAGAAAAATGGCGATTCTTTCTACTCTCGGTTTCTCCATGAAAATCGATTTGGATGATGTAAAAGTAAAAGGAATCCGTTCTGTATCAGAGGATGACCTGCAATACGGAAAACAGCTCGGCTACACGATGAAATTAATCGGCATAGCCCAGCGGGAAGGCGAAAAAGTTGAAGTCAGTGTCCAGCCGACCCTGCTGGCCGATGCCCATCCGCTTGCAGCCGTTAATGACGAGTATAATGCTGTGTATGTGTACGGTGAAGCAGTCGGGGAAACAATGTTTTACGGACCGGGGGCGGGAAGCCTGCCGACAGCAACCGCTATTGTTTCAGACCTGGTCGGCGTAATGAAAAACATGCGTCTTGGCGTGAACGGCAAGAGTGCTATTTCACCGCAGTATGAAAAAAAATTGAAGCAACCCGAAGAAATCTACTCCAAATACTTTTTACGGATTCATGTCAAGGATGAAGTCGGGGTATTTGCCAATATTACGTCGGTATTTGCTGAACATGGGGTCAGCTTTGAAAAGATCCTCCAGCTTCCTTTGAAGGAAGCAGAAGAAGCTGAAATCGTACTCGTTACACATCGTTCGTCCCTGGAGGACTTCGAACAAATTTTAAACAAATTAAGAGATTTAAGTGCCATAAATGAAATTAAAAGCTCATACAGAGTAGAAGGAGGAGGCCGTTAATGCGATGGCCGGGACTATTAGAAGCTTACCGAGAATATTTACCTATTGGTCAAGAGACACCGTTATTATCACTACATGAAGGAAATACACCTCTTGTCAGGCTGGAGCAGCTTTCAATCGAATGGGGAGTGGATCTGTACGTAAAAACAGAGGGAGCCAACCCGACCGGATCCTTTAAGGACAGAGGAATGGTGATGGCCGTTGCAAAAGCAAAGGAACAAGGTAGTGACACGGTTATTTGTGCTTCTACAGGTAACACATCTGCTTCTGCTGCGGCATACGCGGCGCGGGCCGGCTTGCGTTGCATTGTTGTTATTCCTGAAGGAAAGATAGCAATGGGCAAGCTCGCCCAGGCCGTTATGTACGGAGCCGAAATCATATCAATAGAGGGGAATTTTGATCAAGCTTTACAGATGGTACGAAAGATTAGCGAGACTGAGCCAGTTACTCTCGTAAACTCCGTTAATCCATATCGGCTCGAAGGGCAAAAAACAGGTGCTTTTGAGGTTTGCGACCAGCTTGGCGGGGCACCGGACATATTAGCGATTCCGGTCGGAAACGCCGGGAATATAAGTGCCTACTGGAAGGGCTTTAAAGAATACAATGAGATAAAAGGGTATGCTCTCCCGCGGATGCACGGATTTGAAGCGGAAGGAGCTGCGGCAATTGTCCATAATCGCGTCTTTGAGGAGCCGGAAACGATTGCGACGGCAATCCGAATTGGCAATCCGGCAAGCTGGAGCTTAGCAGTTAACGCAGTCCAGGAATCAAACGGAAAAATAGATGAGGTTAGCGATGCGGAAATTCTTGCTGCTTATCAGCTTCTTGCTTCCCGTGAAGGCATTTTTGCCGAACCGGCCTCATGCGCATCACTTGCCGGTATTTTCAAGCAACTGCAAAACAGTGAAATTGAACGGGGCACAAGAATTGTTGCGATCTTAACAGGGAACGGCCTGAAGGACCCGACTGCGGCTATTGAGGTTAGCCCTGTAAAGCCGATTGTTCTTCCAAATAGCTACGAGGTGGTTGCTCGGCATATTAAGGGTGTGGTCCAGATATGAGGGAAGATGCAAAGCTGGTCATCAAAGTTCCGGCCAGCACCGCAAATCTTGGCCCTGGCTTTGATTCAATCGGACTGGCCTTAAATCTGTATTTAACAGTTGAGGTGTTCCCGGGAAGCGAATGGAAGGTTGCTTATTTAACCGATGAACTGCATGACTTTCCTGAAGATGAGACGAATTTAATTTGCTCTACGGCCATTAAGACAGCGGCTATGTTTGGTAAAGAAATGCCAGGCTGCCACCTCCGTGTAAATAGTGAAATTCCCCTTGCCAGAGGCTTGGGCTCCAGTGCCGCAGCAATTGTCGCCGGAATCGAACTAGCTGATTCAGTCTGTCAATTAGGATTGTCAAAGCAGGGGAAATTTGAGCTGGCGTCCCAATTCGAAGGACATCCGGATAATGCCGGAGCCTCTCTATTCGGGGGTCTTGTGATTGGCTGCCTGAATGGCGAAGAGGCAAACGCCGCAGTTTTCAGTGACATTTGTTTTGACATCGTCGCCGTCGTGCCAAAGGAGGAGCTGTTAACAGAAGCATCACGGCAGGTATTGCCGGAATTGCTGGATTACAAGGAAGCCGTTACGGCTGGAGCAGTTTCAAATGTGCTTATTGCGGCATTGTTAGCTGAGAATTGGCAGCTCGCCGGAAAAATGATGGCAGCTGATCGATATCATCAACCGTACCGCCGTAAATTAGTTCCCCATTTAAGCCGCATCGAAGCGGTAGCAGCCGAAAGCGGAGCATTTGGCACAGCGCTAAGTGGAGCAGGCCCCGCTGTGATGTGCTTCATCGAGAAGGGAAAAGGGGACGAGCTCGCATCAAGACTGAAAAAACATATTCCCGACATGGATATTTTGAGTCTGGAAATGGACCGAAACGGGAGCAATGTTGAAAAAGAAAATTATCAGATTTCTAAATAAAAAACGATTTCACCAGGTGGTGAAATCGTTTTTATGTGCTTAAAATACTTGTTCTACCTCAAGAACTCCTGGAACTTCTTCTAAAAGGGCCCGTTCGATTCCTGCTTTTAAAGTAATGGTTGAGCTTGGGCAGCTTCCGCAAGCACCCAGCAGGCGAAGCTTAACGATGCCATCTTCAACATCAACCAATTCGCAGTCTCCTCCGTCGCGAAGAAGAAACGGACGCAATTTATCTAATACTTCCTGGACTTCAGCTTTAACATCTAGATCAGCCATGAAATCGACTCCTTTCTTTAATATTTATTATAATCACTACTCTGCCAAAAATCTATTCCTTGAACCAGAAAACCACAATTAAACAATATTTTCATAGGTTTTTCATTGATTGATAAATTGTATAAAGCTTCTTTAATTGAAAAACGAACCAGTTATTTACAGAGTTAACATATTATTATTCATTGCCACGGCTACTTTTGTTTATTTAGACAACTTCGTTCGTGTTTTCGGTGTGGCTTTTTAAATTGTGAAATTTACTCGATTATATTGTAAAATAAAAAAAAGACCAAACAGGGGTGCAGACATGGCGAATAAACAAGTCGAGATTATCGTATACGGCGCAGAGCAACTTTGTCCCAGCTGTGTTAACCTTCCATCTTCAAAGGAGACTTTTGAATGGCTTGAAGCCGCAGTCGTCAGGAAATTTCCCGATCAGCCATTTAAAATAAGTTACGTTGATATATATAATCCTCCAGCTGAAGAAGGAAAAGCCTCGTTTGCTCGGCAGGTTATAGAAGAAGATATGTTCTATCCTGTCGTGTTAATCGAAGGCGAAGTCGTTGGAGAAGGAAACCCAAGGTTGAAAACAATTTTTGCTGAAATGGAAAAGCACGGGTATGGAGCGTAGAAAAAACCTTGCCACAGCAAGGTTTTTTTACCCATTATGGTATTTATACATCCATAGTATCCCCGATTTTAACAGCCGTGCAACACGGCCGGTTATCGCCCGATCGGCAACAAGGCCAAAACCGTGCTTTTTGCCAAGCGATCCGAGCACTCCCTTTAATTTAATTGCTGGGAAGCTTTCTGGAGGCGCTTCACCGTTCCAGCGCTTCTGCAGCACCTGGACGATCTGCTCTGCTTGCCCTTCGGCTAATTGAGCGCTTGGTGCGTGTGATAGTGCCGCACAATCGCCGACAACATAGATGTGTTCATTGCCTGGTATATTGTGCTGGGGTGTCAGCACAACTCTGCCCTGATTATCTTTTTCAACGTTTAAATCACGAATTACCTTACTTGGCTGTATTCCAGCCGTCCAGACAATCACATCGCAGTGAACCGGCTCGTCGTGATTGTATAATAGCTTTTCTTCGACGCGGGTAATGTTCGCATTATTAACGATTTCGACGCCGTGGTTGTCAAACCAGTTTTCTACATAAGTACTCAACCGTTCCGGAAACGCTGATAAAATATGGTTGCCCCTGTCAAACAGCTGAATGTTCAAGTCCCGGCGGCTTTCGCTTAATTCGCTGGCAAGTTCGACTCCACTAAGTCCTGCTCCGACAATCGCAACTGTCGAGCCCGGGGAAAGATTATTCAAAGCCTGATAGGTATTTCTCGATTTATCGATCGATTGAATGCTGAATGTGTGAACATCAGCACCAGGAATATTATGGTATTTATCTTCGCAACCAAGACCAATAATTAGATCATCGAAGCTGATCGGATCCTGGCCTGTTAACAATACTTGTTTTTCCCCGACGTTTATTCCTGAAACTTCCCCGTATTTGACGTTCAGCCGAGGATGTTCAGGAAACGCAACCCGGATATGTTGATCTGAGATTGTTCCAGCAGCCAGTGCATAATATTCCGTTTTTAAACAATGATAAGGGACGCGATCAATCAGAGTGATCGTAATGTCCTCTGGCAGTTGATTCGGTAAAAGGCGGTGAAGAATTCTCATTCCGCCATAGCCTCCACCAAGAATGACTAAATTTTTCATTCGAATTTCCCCTTTATCTGACTCTGTAAGCGGTTTAAAAATACCCTCCAAATCCCTGTTAGCGGATAATAACTTTACGTACTTTAAAAAAACATCCTGATATAATGCATTCTTATGTTTAGCCCGGTCTACTCCACTGATCACACAATAAAAAAGATTGAAAATTATTTTTCTGAAAAAGTTAAATATATATAAATTATTTTTGTCACTGTTAACACCATAAAAAGTATAACGAAGTTGTCACAAAATCACAACAGATAATGGCAAAATAACTTGACAAAAGGACTGAGGCAGTGCTATTTGACGAGCCTGGACAAAACAGGTACGATAAATTACTAGTAGAGAGGTGAGAAAGTTGATTAAGCCGATCATAGAATTCTGCATCAGCAACCTGGCAAGCGGTGCACAGGCGGCACTAGAGCAGCTTGAGAGAGATTCTAATCTCGACGTTATTGAATATGGCTGCCTTGGCTATTGCGGAAAATGTGCGCAATCATTATATGCACTCGTTAATGGTGAAGTTGTTACCGGAGATACCCCAGCTGAGCTGGTTGAAAACATATATCAATACTTGGAAGAAAATCCAATGTTTTAAGATAGAAAAAAACCAGCCCCAATTCCGTGCGGCTGGTTTTTCACTGGTGAATTGCCATCAAAATGAATTCTCCATCAATAAATTCTAAACTGTTCAAATTCCTTTGGCCTGCTTTCGGGAATCCCTGATCTCATGCCAGCGTTCCCGGGCCATTTCGATTATCGTTGGTTCCGTCGTTCCGCTTTGTTTTTCAATTACTTTTGAGAAATACTTGACTGCCTGGTCTTGATCTCCAATTCTTCTGGACAAGTCTCCGATCAAATAAAGCAATCTGGTTTCGGAAACCTGCGTACCTTGAAAATCGTCGGCTGAAAAGGATTCTTTATATTCGTGGATCGCAAGTTTCATAAAGCGCTGTTCCTGTATGCTGTTATTCAAGGTGCGGTACAGCCAGGCTAGCCGCATGTAAATTCCAGCAATAATGATATGCTTTTCTTTCTTAAGCGTGGCGCAATACGATCCGAGTTTATATGTATTAATCGAAGTGTCGATGCTGCGTTCAGCTCCGAAGTCATGCGGTACCCATTGGTTCGATACTTTCTCGGTTATTGTCTCTTTCGCCCCTGATGGAAAAAAAAGAGAAAAGTCGTCTGAAAAAGAAAAGCCGCAATGCGGACAGACATTTATGTAGTAAAGCAGTGGATTGTTTTCAACAGATTCATAGACCGGCTTAAAATCACTTTCATATTCTTTAACTTTTATAAAGCGGGATCGGATCTTTTTGGTGGTAAATGACTTTTTACACATCATACATTGGCAGCTTTTATCATACAGTGGAGTTAATTCAGTCAAAGCAATCACCATCCAGATTTCTTATTTTAAAATATGAGTCAATTTCACAATTTAACAAGCTAAACGGAAAAACGAACAAATTTGTCTAGATATACAGGAGTATGCCGTAGGAAACGAATAATACTATTTTAACATTAAGTAACTGTTCGTTTTTCACTTAAAGAATTGCTTTATGAAATTCATTCGTATATTTAAAATTATACCGTATACGCGGGTAAAAAGGACTGCTTTTCACTCATTTGTAACCGAAATTTACAGAAGTGATGCTCATTCAGTTGAGTGTTCGGCCCCAACTGTATATACTATTTATAGATAAAGTTTTATTCAAGAAATTCATGTCCATGTATACCGGACAACTTGAAAGGAGAATCGTTAGCATGAATCAAGTAGTGACTATTACAGAAGCAGCGGCATTTCAAATAAAAGATATGATGAAGCAAAATGAGGAAGAAGGCTCTTTCTTAAGAATAGCGGTCAAGGGTGGAGGATGCAGCGGACTTTCATACGGGATGGGCTTTGAGCAAGAAAAAGGTGACGATGATTTTCTTGATGAGCAGCACAGTATCCCTGTTTTGGTCAAAAAAGAAGATGCAGCCATCCTAAATGGAACAAAAATTGACTTCAAACAATCCATGATGGGCGGCGGCTTCACCATCGACAACCCGAACGCAATCGCCTCCTGCGGCTGCGGATCATCATTCCGGACTGCGGTAAATGCCGGTACACCGGAAGAGTGTTAACATAAAAAGGCACCGATCAGGTGCCTTTTACATTTTTATTTTTCAAATAAAGATGTGCTGTGCAGCGGTTGTACCCTTGCTTTTGGATCAAGGAATGCTTTCGCGTTATTTACAGCTGTTGGTGCTTCCCCGAATCCGCACGCGATTAATTTAACTTTGCCATCATATGTGCAAATGTCTCCCGCAGCATAAATTCCCGGGACATTCGTTTCCATTTTTGAATTGACAACAATCGAATTTTTCTCTATTTCCAATCCCCATTCCTTAATTGGCCCTAAAGAAGACACGAATCCGAAGTTCACGATTACGGCATCCACATCAATTGCCTCTTTGCTGTCACCGTTCCCATCCTGCAGAACGATTTGTTTAATCTCGCTATCATCCCCAATTAACTCAACCGGGATGTACGGTGTTTTCACTTGGACCCTTGAGTTATGAAGATTTTCCACGCTGTGCTCATGAGCCCGGAACTTATCCCGTCTATGGATGATCATCACTTCTTCCGCAATTGGTTCAAGCATGAGCGCCCAGTCGACTGCGGAGTCCCCGCCACCGCAAACGGCAACTTTTTGGCCGGCAAACTGGTTTAAATCATCAATAAAGTAATGAAGATTCTTTCCTTCGTATTCAGCAGCATTTTCCAGTTCGATTCGGCGTGGCTGGAAAGCACCGTTCCCTGCTGTGATAATAATCGTTTTCGAATAATGAATTTCTTTATTTGTCGTTAATTTAAAAATATCATCTTCTTGTTTTTCTAATTTCTCTACTGATTGTTCGACTACCACTTCCGGCTCAAATTTAGCCATTTGTTCTTTCAGGTTATTGACTAATTCCTGGGCGCGAACCTTTGGGAAACCCGCCACATCGTATATGTATTTTTCCGGATAAAGAGCTGAAAGCTGACCGCCCAACTGAGGCAGGCTCTCGATAATTTTTACTGAGGCTTGTCTCATACCTCCATAAAAAGCCGTAAAGAGTCCGACAGGCCCTCCACCAATGATCGTAATATCATAAACCTTTTGATCTTTTTTCACACCAAATCCCCCCATCTGATAGTAACAAATCCATTCCCTATCATACCATAAACGAAGGAAATCCTCACTCAAAAGCCGGGAATTCCGATTTGAAAAAAATGACTTTCGGTATTCAGGTAATGCCTATATAAGAAAATTGAGCAATGTTTTTAAGTCAATTATAAATTTTCTTAATTCGATTTAATAGCTTGAAAAGTAGAGTAAAAAAGAATAATATGTAATATAGACAATATGTTAATATTTTATGACAATTTCAGCACATTTTTTTGACTTAGTTCGTGAATTACATCACAAACTTTTTCTTGAAACTTAAAATAATTCATTATAAAGCAGCGGAAGATAAGAAAAAGTGTTTGCAGATGAAAAATATATAGATAAAGGTGAAGTGATATACTTGAGAAAGCCAAAAATAGTAATTCTTGGAGCGGGCTACGGTGGTTTAATGACTGCTGTTCGGCTGCAAAAGCTTGTCGGTGTAAATGAAGCTGACATCGTTTTAATCAACAAAAACGATTACCACTATGAAACAACTTGGCTGCATGAAGCGTCTGCAGGAACTTTACATCATGACCGTGTCCGCTATGACATTAAAAATGTCATTGACACGAACAAGATCGAGTTCATTCAGGATGCGGCCGTTGAGATTCAGATGGAAGAAAAAAAGGTCATCCTCGAAAATGGGGAAGTGGCATACGATTATCTTGTTGTTGCATTGGGGGCAGAGCCTGAAACATTTGGTATAAAAGGTTTGAAGGAATACGCCTTTTCAATCGTCAATGTCGATTCTGCGAGACAAATTCGTAATCATATTGAATACCAATTTGCGACATACAATACAGATGCAGATAAAAAGCCTGAGCGCCTTTCTATCGTCGTGGGTGGAGCAGGGTTTACGGGAATCGAATTTCTAGGGGAACTGTCAAACCGCGTCCCTGAATTATGCAAGGAATATGATGTTGATTTCCATGATGTCAGAATGATTTGTGTAGAAGCAGCACCAATGGTTCTGCCTGGCTTTGATCCGGAGCTTGTCGAATATGCCGTTTCCCAATTGGAGAAGAAAGGCGTTGAATTCAGGATCGGAACAGCGATCAAAGAATGTACTCCTGAAGGGATTATTGTGGCAAAAGGTGAAAATGAAGTGGAAGAAATTAAAGCGGCAACTGTTGTTTGGGCCGCCGGAGTACGCGGTAATTCAATTATCGAAAAGTCAGGGATCGAAGCAATGCGCGGGCGTGTAAAAGTAGACCCGGATTTAAGAGTACCAGGCTCCGACAACGTGTTCATAATTGGCGACTGCTCATTGATCATCAATGAAGAAATCAACCGTCCATATCCGCCAACAGCCCAGATTGCGATGCAGCAGGGCGAACTATGCGCCAGAAATCTTGCCGCACTTATTCGCGATAAAGGCGAACTTGAAACTTTTACGCCTGATATAAAAGGAACCGTTTGTTCCCTTGGTGAAGACGATGCGATTGGAGTTGCCTTCGGAAAGAAAATGGTAGGCGGAAAAGCTTCCTTCATGAAAAAAATGATCGACAATCGTGCCCTTTACATGATTGGCGGACCATCTCTCGTCTTTAAAAAAGGGAAATTCAATATTCTATAACAAGGCAGGCAGACAAAGATCTGCCTGCTTTTACTTACCCTTTTCGCCCGACGGCACCGAAAGTGGGGCCTTTTGATAAAATAGAATTATTAAACAAACAGGGGTGCAGGGGATGAGTGTGAACAAAAGAGGAAATGTTTGGTTAGGGGTGTCCGGCCTGGTTATAAATGAAGCCTTCGAGTGGCTTGTTGTCAAAAAAAGCTACGGGGGATTGAAAGGAATGTGGTCACTGCCGGCCGGTTTTGTTGCGCCTGGAGAAACAGCTGATGCCGCGGCAGTTCGCGAGGTTTTCGAGGAAACCGGAATCAATTGTGCGATTCAAGGTTTAATCGGCTTAAGAACGGGTGTCATTAGCGATGAAATCAGTGATAATATGTTGGTATTTTCGCTTAAGCCGAAAGAGGATCAAATTATTAAAGTACAGGAAAGCGAAATTTTGGAGGCTCGCTTTATAGACCCAGATGAATTGCTTGCTGAAAAATCGGCTTCAGTGCTTCTCCATCATTTGGCCAACCTTAAAGATGCTGCCGTAAAAGCGCCAATCAACGGCATAAATCCGGGCGATCACTTTAATTACACAGCATATAAATTATTTTTATAATATTCAGAAATATTGAGTAAACAAATGAAATCAGGAGAAAAAGAGTTATGTATGCGTTTACACATGCGTTTTTTCGTTGATTTTGCTCCTTTGCTTTTAAAATAAATTTTGATATATTATCAGAACATTCAGTGATATATAAGGAGATGGTTCAGATGACAGCAAAGAAGCTGGATTCAAAAGATTGTCCATACTGCGCAGGAAAAGGGTATTTTCAGCTTTTGCTAGGTGGCTCTGAAACATGCTCCTGCTGCGGCGGTTCGGGGAAAAGCAAAAAATAACAATAATTAATGAATAAACTTCGCAAAATGCGGAGTTTTTTTCTGTTATTTAAATTGACGGGTTTACTTCCTTTCAGTACACTTAAAATTGATGTGTTAAGGGAGGAAATGGAATGCTAACGATTGTTACATTAATCATATCAATGCTTTTGTTTTTTGTGTTGTTTTTTGGCATTGGTTTTTTATTAAATATGCTACTGCGCATGTCTTGGATAATGGCAATTGTGTATCCTCTGATCGCGATCATTATTGTCGACGATGTTCGTTTTATCGAATATTTCACTAGCAGCAAAACAGCATTAACTGATTTGGGTGTAAAATTTTCAAGATTGGCCTTGTCTGATGTGCTGATTTTAAGCAGCGGCCTGGCTGGAGCGATTCTGGCCGGAATCGTCATTAAACTGCTTCGTAAAAAGGGCTATCAAATGTTTTAGAATCTTCTCATTTTGAGAGGGTTCTTTTTTTATGCTTAAATCAACCCGGTAGATAAGAAGGGCAAATTGCGCCAACAAAAAACGACAAAATTCCGCATTTATATTAACAAACATTATTATCCCGGGCAATCCGGCTCATCATGCCTTTCCCTTATCCAGCACAAAGCTTCCATAATACATAACTTGCTAGTAAATTGCAAAACTTTTAGCTTATAGCCTTATTTTCCTGTGTTTTTTCTCCTTTTAGGAATATTTCTCTGATATATGGGAAATGAATAGTCTTGGGAGGAGTGAAAATTTTGATGAAACCAAAAGTTTGGATTAAGCGTTCAGTAATGACTATTTTATGTTTGGCAGCTATATCGACAACATTCCAAGCTATTTCAGGTGTTGAAGCGAAGACGTTTGTTGCGATGGCACAAAGGGGACATGAAGGGCAAAATGAGATTGAAGACAGAAACTATTTTGATCATAATATAAAAACTATCGGGCTTGCATTTAAGTTTATTCAAAAAGTAGCACAGGTTGAACCGAAAATCTCGTCAACCAATGCTGTAGCTGGAACTTTGCCATCATTAGAGGACCAGTTTAATTTGAATCAGTATCCGACAGAGACTGTTGTGGCCACAGGTTACACAGCCGGCTATGAGTCTACCGGAAAAGGTTCTGACCACCCTGCTTACGGCATTACATACTCCGGGGTGAAGGTGAAAAGGGATCTCTATTCGACAGTAGCAGCAGATTTAAATGTATTTCCGATCGGAACCATTTTGTTCATTCCTGGTTATGGCTTTGGTGTGGTAGCAGATAAAGGCGGAGCCATTAAAGGCAATAAACTCGATCTTTATTACGAAACCGTCGACGATGTTTTCACGAATTGGGGCAAGAAAACAATTGATGTTTTCGTTGTTGAGCGTGGAGATGGGAAACTCACGGAAGAGGATTTAACAGCATTGAACGAAGCCGAACCGATGCAAGTATTCAGGCAGCAGTATATAAGCACGGACAAAGAATAGAATAAAAACAGGCAGTTATTTTACACGCTGCCTGTTTTTTGTTTGCCATGAATTAATTGGAAGAGTTTTTCGGCTCCTTCAAGCAGCCGGGGGGATGGGCGGCAAAAAAGTTCTTCCTCAAGAACAAAGATCCGATTGTGTTCTATGGCTTTAAGCTTGGACCATCCAGGCCGCTTTTTTACGATATCGGGATTTACTTTTCCCCGCCTTACACCAACCCAGGCAAGGCAAATATAATCCGGGTTCCGATCAAGTACATCGTTCCAATCTGTCTGGACGCTTGCAAGCTCAACATCGTGAAAGACATTATAAGCACCGACAGCTTGGCTAATTTCGGTCAGCCAGTTTATTTTCCCCGGCGTAAATACGGGCTTGGGCCACCATTCCCAATAAAGCGACGGCCGCTGTTGAACTGTTGAGGCCGCCTCGTTCAATTTCGCAAGCCTTAGTGCAAAATTGGCGGCGGCTCTTCTCCCGTGTGCCGGCACATTTAAAGCTTCAGCGGTTTTCAGGAGGTCTTCCTGAATATCGGAAAGGCTTTGCGGATTTAAAACGATATGCGGGATGCTCCTTTTTTCGAGCTCCGCCACATTTTTTTCCATCCCTGGTACGCTCAATGACGCCAGTACAAGATCCGGCTTCAATTGTTCAACCTTGTCAAGATCAATTGACAAATCAGGTCCGAGCCTCGGGAGGTGATGTACACAATCCGGCCAGTCGGAAAAATCATCAACCCCGACCAGAGCTTCGGTCAGTTCCAGATAAGCAATGATTTCTGTATTACTTGGACATAATGACACGATTCGCATGATACGGCCTCCTATACGTTAAAGAGAAAATAGAGAAGCAAAGTCAGGAGCACTCCAGTTAATCCACCAAAAAAGACTTCAATCGGCTTATGCCCGAGCAACTCCTTAAGCTCTTTCCGCTTTTCCTGCTCCGGCTTTTGCTGCCATACCTTTGCCTCCACGACGAACTTGGCAAAATCAGCAACAAGCTGGTTAAGCACAATTGCCTGCTCGCCAGCCTGGCGGCGCACACCGGTTGCATCGAACATCGTAATGATCGCAAAAACAGCTGCCACAGCAAACACGGCGGAGTCTAAACCCGTCTCAAGCGCCACACCTGTTGATAGAGCAGTAACGGCTGCGGAATGGGAGCTTGGCATTCCCCCCGTGCTCGTCAGCAAGGACCAGTCAAGCCTTCTGGTTGCGATGAATTGAATCGGGACTTTCACAAACTGAGCGAAAAAAATCGCTGCCAACGCCGCCCAGAAAGGAAAATTCATAAAAAAATCCAATTAAAAAACCACCTTTTTAGTTAATACCTCTATATCTTATATACGATAAAAGAAAAGTTAGTGAATTGTTCCTTTAGGAAAAATCGTAATATATCCAAAACCAGCTATATTATGTAATAACCTCTATGAAAAATTGAAAACATTTAAAATGGTTTGCTACTTTTGTTAAGGATAAAAATTGACTGAGATTAATGTGCAAAATGAGAATATACGCCGTTCATCACAGGGAGTGAAGTTGCCCGTGTATCTTCATCTTGAGTATTATGAGTTTTTGATAAAGTGGACTTGATCTAGAAAAGAATCAATCAGTTTATGGAACAATGCCATATTATTATACCAAAAGATATCGATCGTGTTCCTTTTTCACGAACAGACGGTTTACTGAGTTGCAAAGTTGTATTTAATTTTGAAAGATGATTAGACACTCGAAATATTTGTTTTTTTTCGTTATAATAAATCCAATACTTTGGGGGTGGTTGGAATGTTTCAAATAAAAAAAGACTTTAGTTTTGCAAATGAGCATGAATGCTTAGTGGTTGGCATTTTTGATAAACCGGCCAAGCTTGAAGGAATCATCGCAGGTGTCGATGACGAATTTGCAGCCCAGCTGAATGAACTTATAAAACACGGCGATATTGCAGCAAAGAAAAAAGCAATCTCTATCATACATACATTTGGAAAAATTGCTGCAAAACGGATTGTTTTTGTCGGGCTCGGTAAACAAAAAGATTTTTCATTCGAACTGCTCCGTGAAGCCTTTGGTGCAACATTTAAGGCTATCGAATCAGCCAAGTACCAGGAAGCCGCTGTATATTTGGATTCTTTTACGAATGAGGACGTCGACTCACAGGACGCCGCCCATGCTTTAAGTGAAGCTTTCGCCTTGACGACATACCGTTTTGAAGGCTATAAGCAAAAGTCGAATGAACCGGAAAAGAAAATCGAAATCATCTCCGTCTACTGTGAACTGGCGGATGAAGAGGACATTCGCGCTTCATTATCAGTTGGCGCAGCCTATGGTCACGGAACAAACTCCGCCCGTACGCTAGTAAACCTTCCCGGCAATATGCTTACTGCGACAGATATGGCAAACTACGCGAAGGAGCTTGCCGCCAAATATGATTTTGAAGCCGAGGTACTGGGCAAAGAAGAAATGCAGAAGCTTGGGATGGGAGCATTATTAGCCGTAAACCAGGGATCTTCCGAACCACCCAAAATGATTGTCCTCAAATACCAGGGAAAAGAAGAGTGGAAGGACGTTATTGGCCTTGTGGGGAAAGGAATAACGTTTGATACCGGTGGTTATTCGCTTAAACCGAAGGATGGAATTGTTGGGATGAAAATGGATATGGGAGGCGCGGCAGCTGTCCTTGGCGCCATGGAGGTCATCGGCGAGCTGAAACCGGAGCAAAACGTCGTTGCTGTCATTGCTTCGACAGATAATATGATCAGTGGATCAGCAATGAAACCTGATGATGTAATTACCTCGATGAGCGGAAAAACAATTGAAGTCCTGAATACCGATGCGGAAGGCAGGCTCGTCCTTGCAGATGCAGTTACGTATGCAAAGCATCACGGTGCTGATTATTTAGTTGATATTGCCACATTAACAGGTGGAGTGATCGTTGCACTTGGAACAGAGACAACCGGGGCGTTGACGAATAATGAGCAGCTTTTTGAGCAAGTGCTTGAAGCGTCATTGGAAGCTGGAGAACGGATTTGGCGCCTGCCATTATTTGAAGATGATAAAGAACGGGTTAGAAGCAGCAAAATTGCCGATTTAAACAATTCTCCTGGCCGTGAAGGCCATGCGATTATGGGCGGAGCGTTTGTTGGTGAGTTCGCAGAAGACACACCTTGGGTACACCTTGACATTGCCGGTACAGCAACGACAAAAAAAGAAAGCAACCTCGGTCCTGCCGGTGCGACAGGAGTTATGGTGCGGACACTTGCCCTGCTTGTTGAACGTTTTGAGACAAAATAGAGTAAATGAAACTTCGGAACCTCAGTTTCCGGGGTTTTTTTATGCGGATGAAAGAATGGGATCTTTCGGAAGAACCTCGTCAACAATGTAAGGAACCCTTGCAAATACTGGATTCGCCCACTCAAAGTAGGGGCATTTTGCATATGAAGTAGTGTAAGCAAGTTTTATAGGAGAAGGAGGTACCCAAATGTATGATTATAGACGACCTTATGGATATGGAAGAAGAAGGTTCTTTTTTGGCGGGCCATTTGTCGGTGGGCTAATAGGCGGGCTTGTCGGCAGCGCTTTATTGTATCCACGTCCGTACTACCCACCATATCCTTATTATCCTCCATATCCTCCATACGGCTATGGCTACGGTGGCTATGGTGGATACGGCGGCTACGGCGGCTATCCGTACTAGTTCAAGCAAAACAGCTCTTTGGAGGAGATGTTTAAGATATTTAGAGCTGCAGGCTCCGATTTATAATTCGTGAGATGGATGCTTTACGTGAATTATCTGTAAGACCGCTGGTGTTCAGTCATTAGCGGTCTTTTAATTCTCTGGAAACCTGCTCGTTTACGCAAGCTACGTGATTATTAAAAAAGGAAAACATAAAAAAACATCGAAATTAATAATACAATATAAAATAGCTCGAGAGTACGCATGCCCTAAATGGAATTGCGAGGGGAGGGAATGCGAGTGGATCTGGAGTTTATACTTAATATTATTGAGGAGGGCGGTTATTGGGCGCTTTTCCTGTGGCTGTGGTTAGGTATTTTTGGAATGCCGATCCCAAATGAGTTAATTGTAATGACCGTAGGCCTTGCAACATCACAAGGTGTTTTAAATCCAATCTTGACCTTTCTCGTTGTGTACTTTGGAATTTTGACGGCATTAACAACGATCTATGCGCTTGGCCATTTTCTTGGAAGGCCGCTGCTCCGCATGTTCGCAAAAAAGAACAAGTTCTCCAAGTCGATAGACAAATCATTGTATTTAATCGAAAAATATCATGCATTCTCTCTTTCGTTCAGCTATTTTCTGCCCGGTGTCAGAAACTTCGTCCCCTTTTTGTATGGCTCCAGCCGGCTGCCTTATAAATCTTTTGCATTATTTGCGTATTCAGGTGCTTTCGTTTGGCTGTTGATTATGTTCACGTTAGGATACATATTTGGCGAGGAGATCGACACAATTATGCAATACGGGAAAGAGCTGTTATTGATCTTGGGGGTGTGTGCAGCCATTTTTCTATCGGTTAAAGTGGTTCGAAAAAAGCGAAGGGAAAAGATGCAGGCAAGTTAGTCAACGATAAAGAGGGTGAAGTTGATGACATATAAGAAAAGTTGACGATAAAGCGGCTGAAGTTAATGATATATTAGAAAAGTTGACGATAAAGCGGCTGAAATGACGATATATTTGAAAGTTAAAAAGCGGGCAATTTCAAACTTCTATAACCATGACTATACACGACAATTACATCCAGGCCCGTTATAATAACGATGTTATCATATTAAGGGGGAATCGGTTTGAACATTGAAAAGACGTTTATCAGCACACTCGGGATTGAGATCACTGAACTCGAAAAGGGGAAGGTAACTGCGACAATGCCGGTTAATGAAAGAACGAGGCAGCCTTTTGGCCTTCTGCATGGAGGAGCTTCTGTAGCCCTTGCGGAGACCGTTGCAAGTATAGGTGCGTATGAGCTGGTCGACAAAGAAACAGAAGCTGTTGCAGGACTGGAAATTAACGCCAATCATGTCCGCGGCAAAACGGATGGAGTTGTTACAGCAAGAGCCACAGTACTGCATCAGGGAAAAACGACGATGGTATGGGATATTAAAATTGTTGATGAACAGGAAAAGCTGATCTGTGTTTCAAGATGCACAATGGCGGTGCTAAAAAGAAAATAACATCATAAATTTTTAAGAAGAAGGGAGCAATCAAGCTTCCTTCTTCCAGTCACTCAACCAGAATGGCTTTTTAAAGGTTTAGCTACATGAATAGTCTTATGAAAATGAAGCTGCAGTTCCCTCTTTTTCTAATAATTGCTCTTTTTTCTTAACAAGAGGAATGACTTCTTCGCCAAAGCGCTGCAAATCTTCTTCGTAGTGGAAATGCCCGGTTAAAATGAGATCGATGCCAATTTTCTTTAACTCAATGATCCGATCAGCCACCTGTTCAGCTGTCCCAATCAAGCCGGTTTTAAATCCATCATTGTATTGAACAAGATCGTCGAACGTGGAATTCGCCCACATTCCCTGTTTATCTCTCGTTGATTGCCCAGCCTCTTTAACCGCTTCTTTAAAGCCGTTAACTGCTTCAACATCTGCACTGGCGACGATATCCCGTAATAGTTGCACTGCCTCTTCCTTTGTATCCCTGACGATAGCGAAGCCGTTTACCGCAAACTTTAAGTTGCGCCCTTCTTTTTCAGCAAGTGCTTTTACTTCATGTATTTGGGTCTTAAAGCCTTCCAGTGTATTCCCATTCATAAAGTAAAAGTCGGAAACACGGGCAGCCATTTGCTTGGCAGCCAAAGAATTGCCGCCCTGGAATATTGGCAGTTCTGCCCCCTGCACCGGCTTTGGTTTAAGCGGGGCTTCATTTATGCGGTAAAAGTCTCCTTTAAAAGTGGTTGTTTCTTCTGTCCACATCGATCTTAACACTTGAATAAACTCCTCCGCTCTCCGGTATCGTTCATCATGTTCCAGCCAAGGTTCGCCATACCCGATGAATTCCTGCTTGAACCATCCGCTGACAATATTGACTGCGGCGCGTCCATTGCTTATTTGATCTAGAGTAGCCAGCATTTTCGCATACACACCAGGATGCCATAACCCCGGATGGACAGCAGAAATCAATTTTAACTTATCCGTGACTGATGCGAGTGCAGAAGCAAGTGTGATTGCCTCCAGCTGGTTTTCTGCTCCATAGCTTGCAAAAAAGCGGGTTTGCAGCAAAGCGTAGTCATAACCCGATTGTTCTGCAATTTGCGCATATTTTTTATTTGACTCGAAATTCCACCCTGTTCTTTGAGGCAGTTTGGATACAACAAGCCCACCGCTGACATTTGGTACCCAGTAAGCAAATTGAAAATTTCCCATAAAGCATCGTCTCCTTTTTAAAGCGGACTACACCTTGTTTTTATAGTTTAAAGGTAAACATGGAGCGGCCACACTTTCCGTAATTGAAATGAACACTATTTTCCTCATGGACCATTTTGCAGTATCTCTTTATCTAGTCATTGAAAAATAAAAACCCCCTTACTCGAAAAGAGAGAAGGGGGTGGATGAATATATTCAACGTTCCGCCTTCTCATCTTCGGAAATAATGGTATTTCCTCTGAATTTGGCACCGGGCAAATAAATGCTGGTTGCCGAGGTTTCGCAGGGTCAGTCCCTCCACCTCTCTTGATAAGAAGAATAGCTTTATTAAACTGTATAATGTACATCATAATCATTGAATATTAATTCGTCAACCTTTTTTGAATTTTTAATGATTTCAAAAAATAGCCATTATCCACTTAATGGCTGCAGAGTTCTAATTGTCTCTTTGTCTGACACGGTTATTGCGTCTCCAAACCGCCTCTTCTAAATCATCCTGAACGCTTTTCTCCCACAGTTTAACACCAGAGTTATAAGCAGCCCGGCTGATCAGATGCCCGGCGACCGGAGATGTTATGAAAATAAACACAATCCCGAGGATGATTCGCGAGTTGAAGTGGTCCTGTTCCATAAAAAAATGGACGAACGTACCTAGCAGGATAGACATTACCCCAAGCGTGGCGCTTTTTGAAGCCGCATGGTTCCGTGTATAGACGTCTGGCAGGCGGATGACTCCAAAAGCTGCTACAAGGCTTAAAAACGCCCCAATAAGAATTAACGCTCCGCTTATAAATCTAAAGATCTCGATCACTTTCAATAATTACCCCCTTTTCAATATATTTCGAAAAGGCAACGGTTCCAATAAAGGCGAGAATCCCAATTAATAAAATAACTTCGAGGAATGCATTTGTCCTCAGGAGAATGGATACGAGCGCGATAATCGCAACAAGATTGATTCCAATTGCATCGAGTGCGACAACCCTGTCAGGGACGCTGGGGCCCTTAATGACACGATAAATGAGGCCGAGCATCGAGAGTGAAATACAAACGAGCGATAATTGTATAATGAAATGAAACATTAGCGGCTCACCTCCATGATTGCTTTTTCAAACGTGTTTTTAATGCTGCTGATTGCGTCGTCAACATCGTCAATATCCATGGCATGAACATAAAGAATTTTGTTGTCCGGTGAAATATCAACGACAAGCGTTCCGGGCGTTAATGTGATGAGATTGGCCAGCACGGTAATCTCCCAATCTTTTTCGAGTACGGTAGGCAGTGCAAAAATGCCTGGCTTCATGTCGAGCTTCGGTTTTAACACGACCTTTAAAACGGCGATGTTGGATAGCACCAGTTCTTTAATAAAAATAAGCAACAGCGCTATAACTGCATTCACTCGGTGCAAATAAAAACGGGAGCTGAAAAACCGTCTAAAGGCAAAAATAATCAGGAGCCCGAAAAAATAGCCAACAAAAAAGGTGACCTGGTCAAACGAGACTTTGATAAACATCCATGTGAACGCTAATAGAAAGTTTAATAAGATTTGAAATGCCATAGTCCATTACTCCTTTAAAACAGCTTCAATGTAAATGGACGGATCGGATAATGTTTCTGCAGCCTCGATAATGTAAGGCATCACAAACTCTGAGCCGATTCCATATAAAACAGATAGCGCAACCAATACAATTGGAGCGATCATAAGGGCTCTAACCGGCACTTTATCATCACCTTTAAAAGTATCGGCACTCCCCCAGAAACCATGTATAAATATTTTCATAACGGAAAACAGTACAAGCAGGCTGGACATTAGGACGATACCTGCTCCCCAGAATTGCCCTCCTTCAAACCCTCCCTGGACAATTAACAGTTTCCCCGCAAAACCGCTCAGTGGCGGAATTCCTGCCAGTGCAAGGGCAGCCAGGAAAAAGGTCCAGCCGACACCGGGATACGGTTTTATTAAACCGCTAAAGCCGCGCAGGTTGCTTGTCCCTGTAATGGTTATCACAATACCTGCGAGGAAAAACAGTGCTGCTTTGATAATCATATCGTGGATAAGATAAAAAATTGACCCTGCTAAAGCAGTTGGAGTCATTGTTGACAATCCAAATAAAATGATCCCGACCGCAACGATAATATTGTAAATAATAATCTTGTTGAAATCCCAATACGCAATCGCGCCAATTACTCCAAAAATAATCGTCATGACCGCAAGAACACTTAAAATTTGCTGTGTATAGCCAGTATCATGGCTGAAAAATAATGTATGTGTCCGCATGATCGAATAGACACCGACTTTGGTAAGCAATGCACCAAACAACGCCGTTATTGCTGCAGGGGGAGCATAATAGGAGCCCGGGAGCCAAAAGTAAAGCGGGAAAATGGCACCTTTTAACCCGAATACAATCAAGAACAGGATCGAAATAACGGTTAATATTCCGGACTCGTCCACTTCATTGATCCGTTGTGAAATATGAGCCATGTTCAGAGTTCCGACAACGGAATACAGAAAACCGACAGTAATAACAAAGAGCGCGGAAGAAATAACATTCACAAGAATATATTTAATTGATTCCCGAAGCTGTATCTTTGTACCGCCATGGACAATTAAAACGTAGGATGACATCAGCATCACTTCAAAGAACACAAACAGGTTAAAAATATCGCCAGTCGTAAACGCCCCGTTGACACCGACGATTAAGAAGAAAACAACCGGATAGTAATAAAACCTTTCGCGGTCTTCTCCAATCGAGCGAAACGAGTAGATAATGCACGTCAACCCAATGATGCTTGTCGTTAATACAAGCAAGGCGGAAAGCATATCTGAAACGAGTGTGATTCCAAACGGCGCTTCCCAGTTGCTCACATTCATCGTCTGGATACCCTCTGATTTAACTTGATGGACCAGCATAACAGCAAGAATCATAGTCACAAGTGAAGATAGGGCAGACACCCATCGCTGGATGCGGATGTTTTTACTGAAAAAGATTAGAAAGACCCCTGATATTAAAGGGATCAATATCGGCAGGATAATCAAATTATTCATTTCTTTCCGTTCCTCTCAAGCGCTCCATATTATCCGTTCCCAGCTCCTGGTAAGCCCGGTAAGCAAGAACAAGAAAAAAGGCGGTAACTCCAAAGCTGATCACAATCGCCGTCAAAATAAGCGCCTGTGGAATTGGGTCAGTGTAAGCCTTAGCATGTTCACCCAACAGCGGTGCAGCACCACGCTTAAGACCGCCCATAGTTAAAAGTAAAAGATGGGCACCATGGCTTAATAATCCCGTTCCGATTATGATGCGGAGCAGACTTTTTGACAGCATTAAATACGTCGCAGCCATAAATAAAATGCCGATAACAAAAGCCATTAAAATCTCCATTATTCGTCCTCCCCTATCGTTTGAATAATGGTCATCGTTACACCGATAACAACAAGAAACACGCCAGTATCGAATAAAACGGCTGTATGCAGTGAGGTTTCGCCTAAAAGCGGCAAATTTACATCCGTAAATGCATGTGTCAGGAACGGAGCATCAAATATAAGCCCGCCTAACCCGGTACCGATAGCGAAAAAAAGCCCGATGCCGATTAAATGCTTATAATCAATCGGCAGTACATTGGCTACCGTTTTCATGTCAAACGCCAGCAGCAATAAAACGATGGCGCCCGAAGTCATTAATCCGCCGACAAATCCGCCTCCTGGATAATAGTGGCCGGCGAAAAACAAATGGATGGAAAAAAGAATAATAATAAAAACGGTTATTTTTGTGACAGTCTGTAAAATGATATCATTTGTTTTCATCCCTCTTTCCTCCTTGCCAGCCTAAGCTTAATCATGGTAAAGATCCCTAGTGCCGCAATGCCCAATACGGTTATTTCAAACATCGTATCAAAGCCCCGGAAGTCAACAAGAATAACGTTCACCATATTTTTTCCGGCAGCTTCTTCATAGGTGTTTTCAACATAGTAGTGCGCAATCGAATCAAACAGTTTTGTGCTGTGGGCAGATAAAGCAATCAGTGTGACAATTGCTCCTATTCCAATTGAGATGACCGCATTCGTCATTCTAAAGCGAATCCGTTCTTCACTTCGGCTGATTTCAGGTAAATGGTAGAAGCAAAGCAGGAACAACGCTACAGAGACGGTTTCAATAACAAGCTGAGTTAAAGCAAGGTCAGGTGCGCGGAAAACAACAAACAGCAAAGCGACTGTGTATCCAACAGCCCCGAGTAAAATGATTGAAGTCAGGCGCGATTTGGCGAAAAGAATCGAAATTGCTGAAACAGCTACGATCAGGGCCAAAATCACCTCATAAAAACGAACAGGTGCTACATTAGCGGTGTCTATCGACAGCGCATCCTTTACAAACAGCGTCGTCCCCAATATGACGATGAAAAAGGTGAAAATATACACTAAATACGTATGGATAAAGCCGTTCATATATGTACTCGTTAACCGGAAGGAACCGTATTGCGCTTTTTCAAGCCCTTCATCATAAAACCTGTTTAACGCAAGCTTTTCAGGAAGCAAGCCATACACTCCACGCCATTTTGCCAGGGTCAGATAAAGAATTGTTCCTATTACAGCGACTCCCAATGTCATAAACAACTCTGGTTTAGGACCATGCCAGAAAGAAATATGAACATCGAAGCTAAAACCAGGTAATATTGACATCATCGCAGGTGCAATCAGCGTCTCTGACAAAATATTTGGGAATATCCCGAAAATAATCACAAGAGCGGCGAGAACCAATGGCGGAATCAGCATCCCAAATGGAGCTTCATGCGGTTTTCGATCAAGTTTTTCCGGCTGATATTTTCCGGTAAACGATTTAAACACAATAATCATGCTGTAAACAAAAGTAAAAATACTTCCGACCCAGGCGATAATCGGAAACAGCGCACTCCATGTATCAAGGTTTAAGATATTCATCTCCGCCACCCCGAGCATGCCGGTGAAGAACATTTCTTTACTTAAAAATCCATTGAAAGGCGGCAAACCGGCCATTGAAAAGGCACCAATCAGTGCGATTGTAAACGATATTGGCATCAGGCTGATCAATCCGCCCAGCTTGCGAATATCTCGTGTGCCGGTTTCATGGTCGATAATTCCAACGACCATAAAGAGGCTGCCTTTAAAGGTGGCGTGATTAATAAGGTGGAAAACAGCAGCTGTCGTCGCAACTGTAAAATAGCTGTTATCAATCTCTTCAAAATGGATCGCTGCAGCGCCAACGCCCAAAAGCGACATAATCATACCAAGCTGGCTGACTGTTGAAAACGCAAGAATCGCTTTCAAATCCGTCTGTTTTACTGCAGAAAAAGCCCCCCAGAACATCGTAACAATTCCAAAACCAGCCACAAGCGATAGCCATAAGCTGTCTTCAGCGAAAATTGGCGAGAACCTCGCAACAACATAAATACCCGCCTTAACCATCGTTGCTGAATGAAGGTAAGCGCTGACAGGAGTAGGTGCTTCCATTGCATCAGGAAGCCAGATATGGAAGGGGAATTGTGCCGACTTTGTAAATGCTCCTAACAGGACACATAACAGTGCAGGTACAAATAAAGAATGTGTAAAGATTTGATCAGAGTGAGAGATGATTTCCGTAATGCTAAAGGTGCCGGTCATGATATAAAGCAAAAGAAACCCGCCAAGCATGGCGAGACCGCCAAATACGGTGATCAGCATTGATTTTTGTGCACCATAACGTGATTTTTCCCGGTGGTGCCAGTAGCCGATCAGCAAAAAGGAAGAAAAGCTTGTCAGTTCCCAAAAGGCGTACAGAACGATCAGGTTGTCCGATAAAACCACACCGAGCATAGCCCCGATAAATAACAGCAGATACACATAAAAAGTATTAAGCTTTTCTTTATCCTTTGATAAATAATAGATCGAATAAAGGACGATGAGCGAGCCGATCCCGGTAATTAACAGGGCAAACAGCAAACCAAGCCCGTCTATTTTTGTCGAAAAATTGATGTCGAGTGATGGAATCCATGCAATTGACTTGATCATGGCGGAGCCTTCTCTTGTCAGAGATATGTACTGTAAAAAATAAATGAAGAGCACGATAGGCAGAGGTAAAACAAACCAGCCGGTATGGATTTGCCGAAAGTACTTATATAATAAAGGTATAGCTATCGCAAGCAATAGCGGTGATAAAATAGCAAGATGAAGCAATGACAAAAACATAACCCCCTTAATCGTAAATTTTCATGAGCATTTCTCCTGTGCAAAATGAACGTTAACACTAAATCCCCTATGTAGTGAACCCAAAAATGCGAATATTTAATCTCTTATTACTGCCTTAGAACAAATTATAACCTAAATTAAAAACGCATGCATGCAAAGAATCCATTAAACGGAGCCGGGGATGGTGATGACCGTCTACCTTCGGAGTGTTCAAAAATACGGTTGTGCAAAGCCGGGATTTCAATCATAATAAATTTTGATACATGAAATGAAACCGGGAGCCCAACAACATATGAAAAATACATACTTAACAAGCTATTTCCCGCTTATGTCGATTATTTTGTTCAGCCTTGCCCTGGCCATCCGTGTGGAATTATGGCTGTTGGATTTTTTAAAAAAGATTGGTATTTATAAGGGAATGCTCGAATTCTTTTCGGAAGGGGGCATAAAGCTTTCCCTGCTGATTTTATTGGTTGTCGTGTTTTTTATGGTGTTTGCTGCGTTAAAATTGGTAGCCGATACGATAAATGGCATGTCCTTGCTGTTTTTTTCGAAGGATTCTGAAGGGGACAGCTTGAAAAAGATTCGCAGCGGTTCGATTATTTATTTTGTTGGCAGTGCATTATCTGTTGCCAGCATGTACAGCTTTATCGGGATCGGTGCCATCCTGCTCATTACGACAGTCATTTATTTTATTTATTTTGTCCATAAAACAAGCCAGGACCTGTCTGCTGGGGGGATTATTGGCATGATTTTCTTTCAGGTTGTAGTCTGGGCATCTCTGTTGACTGGTGTATTCTATTTGTCTATTAAAATCTATAACAGTGTGATCGCAAGTTTGCCAGTTTAAAAGGCGGAAGGGATTAATTAGCCCACCGCCTTTTTCTAATCCTAATTTATTTAACAATATCACGCCAGATCATCAGCTGGGGCGCCTTGTTTTGCAGTGACTCAATGCTTTCCGGCTGGTCCTTGCCGACCCAAACTCCAGCAGTTAAATCGTCCGCATAGCCGACAAACCAAAGATCTTTAAAATGATTGGTTGTTCCGGTTTTCCCTCCTGCTGCCCGGTTTGGCAGGTACGCTTTTCGTGCGGTGCCGGAGGACAGCGTTTTTTGCAAAAGCTGATCAACCGTTTCAATCGTTTGTTGACTCCAAATCTGTACGGGCTGGTCATTCCAGGCATAAAGGATTTTTCCGTTTCGATCGGTAATCTTTCGAATCGTTCTTGGAGTCCGATATTGGCCGCCATTTGGGAAAACTGTATAAGCGCCCGTTAATTCGAGCGGTGTCATCCCGTACGTGAAACCACCAACAGCTGCAGGCAAGACGTGGTCATCACTAACCACTTGTTTGAAATGAAAATGATCAATATCGGCAAAGCCCTCTTGAATGCCGATTTTCTCAAGCAGCCTGACAGCCGGAGTATTGTAGGAATGGATAAAAGCCTGCTCGATTGGCACCCGTCCGTAAGTGGCGCCATCGTAGTTTTCCGGGCAATAATTTTTATTGCAATATCGGCCTGCATCGACATTTTCCGAAGCAGTAGCCTTTGTTCTTTCAAAGTATGGGGCGTAGACGAGCAACGGTTTTATGGCTGATCCTGGTTGCCGGTATGCCTGATAAGCGCGATGAAAATCATATTTTTGATAATTTTTACCACCGGATAAGGCGATAATTTCCATGTCGCGATGGCGGATTACCGCTGCTGCTCCCTGGGCATCGATATTCCCTAAATGATTCTGGACTGCCTGTACCGTTTTTTCCTGGATTCCAGCGTCCAGCGCCGTATGGATGATAATTCCGGAGGACAGCAGATCGTCCACTTTTGCAGCCAGTTCCTCTTCGAGAATTGCCTGTTCTTGTTCAGATGCTTCAGCAAATCGGGCATCGTAGCCGTCCTGCTGGGCGACGAGCCTATGCAGTTCATCTTCTACATAGGCAGTATAGTCCGGAAACTGGTCGACGCGTTTTTTTATATGGAGAACGATCGGCTCCCCTTTTATTTGCTCCGCCTCCGACCCGCCGATAAGGCCGCTGTGTTTAAGCAGGCCAATCAGTCTTTCCTGGCGCAGTTTTGTGTGATCAAAATGTTCAATAGGATCGTAATAGGAGGGGTTGTTCGGGATCGCTGCAAGGAAAGCTAACTCCCCCTTTGTTAGCTGGGCTGTGTTTTTATTAAAATAAAAACCTGCTGCTGCTTCAATTCCGTATGCCCCGTTTTGAAAATAAATGGCATTGATATAAAGCTCCAGTATTTGATCCTTTGAGAAGGTCCGTTCGAGTTGATATGCATATAAAATCTCGCTGAGCTTGCGGTTATAGGTTTTATTATGGCTTAAGTATAAGTTTCGGGCGACCTGCTGGGTGATCGTACTTGCACCCTGTTCGATCCCGTCTTCTTTAATATTGACCGTCAAAGCCCGCCCAATTGCAGTTAAATCAAACCCTGGATGTTCATAAAAATTTTGGTCTTCACTGACAATAAATATGTCTTTTAGAAAGGCCGGGATCTGTTCAAAAGGCAAAAAAACTCTGTTCTCCGGATTGTAAAGCTCGGTTGCGATGCTGCCATTTCCGGCCAGGATCAGGCTTTTTTGCTTTAAATTTGTTTCTTCAACATGTATATCTTCTAAGATCGTATCCAGGCTTTTTGCCTTTTTTGTTTCTTGCGTCGCATAAAAGACTGTACCAATTAATAAAGGGAAAAGAATCGAAATGATGAAGTAGCCGCTTAATGTCCGCAAATTGTTATCCCGTTCCTTCTAAAATATAAGAATATCTATAGCCGCAATTAAAATGATCTTAGCTTTTCTGTAAACTATTAATTCAGGAAGAGGACTGGGCCAGCTCTCCTGATTTTCTAACACTCCACCATAATAAGCCAAAAGCAGCAACGAATAAAGCACTTGTTACAAAAAAGACGGTAGAAATGCCAAATAATCCGGAGAGCAATCCACCCATTGCCGGCCCTATTACGTTCCCCATAAATTGAAACGAAACATTATAACCAAGGATTTCTCCTTGCATTGCAAGTGGTGCCATCTGGCGGATGTAAGCGGTGATGCATGGAATCACCCCACCGATCGCGACGCCAAATAAAAATCTACACAAGATAAGCTGCCATAAGGACTCGACAAGCCCCTGAGGTATAAACAGCAGGGCTGAGAGGACGAGCAGGATCATTAAAACCCGGTCATGTCCAGCTGAATCACCAAGCTTTCCCCAGCTTCGTGTGAAAAGCAGGTTTCCAAAGCCGGTTGCCGAGAATGCCAGCCCGGCCAGAAAAGCGATATTGCTAGAATGATTTAATTGATTGACGTAAAGGGCAAGCAACGGTTGGATACTAAAGTTGGCTGTGTTGACAAGCAAAGACAAAATCATAATTGTAAGCAATACCCGGTTATGAAAAATATGGCTTACAACATCCTTCCGTGAAAACGACTTTCCATAATCTGCCGCTTTTTCACGCCGTTTCTCCTTTATACCTACTGCAACTAACACCGTGGCCAGAGCGATTACAAACGAAGTAATCAAAAACGTATATTGAAACCCGAATATATCGGCCATCATTCCACCGATCAGCGGTCCCAACAAGCTTCCGGATACAGTCCCCATTTGTAAGGTTCCCAACGTTTTCCCGGCAACTTCCTTTCTTGTTTGCGATGAAATGAGTGCTAGTGATGTCGGGATAAACCCGGTGACAACCCCCATCGCAAGCCGCAGGATAAATAATCCCTGCACAGAATCAACCAGGCCCATTAAAAAAATGCACGAAGCAATTCCAAAGCCAGTAATGATCAGGATTGGTTTGTACCCGTGCTTGTCTCCAAACCGTCCCCATAATGGAGAAATGAAAAACGCAGCTAAAAATGTAATACCGAAGACGAATCCGGACCAACGCTGTACATAATCATCACTAAATGCTCCCATTGTTTCAATATATAGGGATAAAAAAGGCAAGATCATCGTGGCACTTGCAGCGACTAAAAAATTCGCAAACCACATAATCATCAGGTTTCTTCGTTGTAACTGAATTATAAACACCTTCTTGTTGGAATTTATCCACAGTGAATTTCTGGATATTGTTAATAAAATTATTTCGTCTATCTAAATATTAATTTTAATAAAAAAATCCTTTAATTGAAAGTCTGCAAAAAAAAAATAGGGAAAAATAATGCAGAAAATTTAAAAATTTAAAATTGAACATGATATAATAATTTAAAACAATCGCTGTATCGAACTTTAATTCACGGAATTGGTTGATTCACAAGGGGAAAGCAGGTGAATAAGTGAAGGAGAAGCACCGGTATTTATTTATTGATTTTGAGTTTACAATGCCAGATCGAAAAGGCAAGTTAACAGGGTTTTACCCGGAAATTATTGAAGCGGGTATCGTCATCGTAGAAGAAGAGAATATTTTCGAGAAATTTTCTTCATTTGTTATCCCGTTGCGCTTCCCCAAATTAACAGACCGCTGCAAATCGTTTTTACATATTTCACAGGCACAGGTGAATCAGGGAGTTTCTTTTTATGAACTGATTAAAAAATTGGAGCATTTGGATCGGGGAGCTTCAAGCACGGTTGTCACATGGGGAAATATGGATATGAGGGTACTTCGCCAAAATTGTGCAAAGGCCGGGTTGCCATTTCCTTTTTCCGGGAAGGAAATCGACTTATCGATGGAATACAAACAATTCTTTGGAGACCAAAACCAGACGGGTTTATGGAAGGCAGTCCAGGAGTACGGAAAGGAAGGGACAGGCAAACACCATCGCGCTTTAGATGACGCCATGACCACTTACAGCATTTTCCGTTTGGTCGAAAAGGATAAGCAATATTTACAGAAGCCAACTCCCACGACGATCGGTGATCGCGTTGATTTTTCCAAGCTGTTAAATAAGTTCGCCTAAAAAGCCAAATCCCCTGTAATTGGAGATTTGGCTTTTTAGTTAATGAGCATGCATGATGACACAGACGAGGATGTTCATTTAAAATAATCTTTTTCTAATGATTCAAGATTTCTTAAGCTCAGTTCGGTCCATTTGGAACTGTCATTGGCCAGTTCTTCCTTCATTTTCGCGATTGCCGCCCGCAACGATTCATCATAGTCGGGCATGTCATCGGCAAAAGGCTTGACCATTTGCTTCGTAATGTTTGCTTGTTCCCGGTGGGCAAGCGCACGTCTTTCGTGGAAGAAAACTCCTTCAGCTTCATTCGGGCTATGTAAATCACCCTGCTTCGGATGCTTTAAAACAGCAAGGACTCTCACTAAGTAATGCGCGGGCCGAACATCAGTAATCTCCCCTGCATATTTTCCCGTCTTATAATGGGCTGTTACCTTATCGCCAATTTGTAATTCCACGACTGCTCTCCTCCTTGGATTAAATCTCTGAAAGTGTAAATAGCTTATTCATATGGTATCATAATAACCTGAATCCGCAGTTGTTTAATTTTCGGGAACGGGATTCAACGTGATATCAGGGGTCTCCCGCTGGATTTTGTCAAAAAGACCGGCCCCGGCCGTTCGCGTTATAATAGATGAATGGAACCCTGCCCCGGCAGAAAGGAAGAAACAGACGATGCAATGGTATGTGCTTTCCCTCTTTTTATATTTTCCTGAAGATAAATCTGAATATATCCCCTCGGCTATTACGCTTGTCGTCTTCTTGATTGCGGCCATTTTAACGATGAGATTCATCATAAATGTTTCCAAACGGGAAGCCCGCAAAACGGAGGAGCTTGAAAAAAGAATAAACGAACAAAACCAACGAAACAAAGACCGTTAACATGGCTCTGCGTCTTTTTTCAGATGTTCCTGATCAATTAACTGCAACACCAAAATAATTTAGCTGTATAAGATGATAGATGGGTTGGTGCTCATAGAGCTAATTTTCTAAAAATCAACCAGATTATCGGAATTGACTTGACTTTTCAGAACAGTTTCCTTTATATTTATATTAATTCAATAATCCTTTTTAAAGGGGAGTAGCTGGACAATAAAGTCGTCATTTCGGGATACATATCTCCGGCTTTATTGGCAACCTTACCGTTGTTAGCAAGACCTTTACAGACATGTGTAAAGGTCTTTTTGTATGTTTCGGGCCTTTACATGAGTAAAGGCCTTTTTTCATTGCCCGGGACTACAACTATGCTTTGTTTTCTTGGTATGGGGTAATTCATTATTATGTTCACCTGTTGTTAACCCGACATATGAGATTGCCTTTTTGTATCTGCAAGGCCGGTGGGAAAAATCTATTTGACTGCCAGCAAATAATAAAATTCAAGGAGGAATTTTTTCATGGATGTATCAATTTTACTGGAATACGGCTGGGTATTACTTGTCCTAATTGCACTTGAAGGACTTCTGGCTGCTGACAATGCATTGGTTTTGGCTATTATGGTGAAACACCTTCCTGAGGAGGAGAGGAAAAAAGCGCTCTTCTATGGTCTTTTCGGAGCTTTTATTTTCCGCTTCGGGTCACTGTTTATCATTTCCTTCCTTGTCGACGTATGGCAAGTACAGGCAATCGGAGCTCTTTACCTTCTCTTTATTGCCATTAACCATATTGTCCGTAAGTTCGTCATAAATAAGGACAGAACTGAAGTGAAAAAAGAGGAAAAGAAGGGATCAAGCTTCTGGGCGACCGTTTTTAAAGTTGAATTGGCGGATATTGCATTTGCGGTCGATTCGATTTTAGCCGCTGTTGCGCTGGCTGTGACGCTTCCGAACACGCCACTCCCACAGATTGGAGGACTTGACGGCGGGAAATTCCTCGTCATTTTCGCTGGAGGTTTAATAGGTCTAATCATCATGCGCTTCGCAGCCAATTATTTTGTAACACTGTTGCAGCGCAGGCCGGGGCTGGAAATCGCTGCATTTATGATCGTCGGCTGGGTCGGGGTCAAGCTTGCCGTTTATACTCTGTCCCATCCGGCACTGAGTGTCCTGCCCGAAGCATTTGCGAAATCTTCCGAATGGAAAATCAGCTTTTACGTTGTCTTAATTTTAATTGCGGTTGGCGGTTGGTTTTTATCAAAAGATAAGCAAGTCCAAGCTGGTGAAAAAGCTTCATAATACAATTAAAACACCCAAAGCCGCTAATAGCTTTGGGTGTTTTAAATTATGCAAATGCTTTCGTAAACCGCTCCAATCCTTCGATCAGAACTTCGCGCTGGCAGCCGATGTTCATCCGGACAAACCCTTCCCCGCCCTGGCGAAACTTGCTGCCTGGTTCAAGGGCAAGTTTGCCCTTTTCCAAAAGCCGATCTTGTAATTGTTCATCTGTTAGCCCAAGCGGACGGCAATCAATCCATAATAGGTATGTTGATTCAGGCTCAATTAATCGGAACCGGGGCAGGTGTTCCTGAAAATACTTTTTGGCGATTCCAACATTTCCCTGCAAATAGTCAAGCAAACTATCAAGCCATGGTTCACCGTAGCGGAAAGCGGCTTCCATAGCTAGTGTTCCAAATGTGTTTAAACTGAAAAATCCTTGGCGCTGCTGGGCTTCCCGAAATTGCTCTCTCAGTTTCTCATTTTTAATGATCAGGGCCGCTGCTTGCAATCCTGCTAAGTTAAACGTTTTTGAAGGGGCGATACAAGTGATGACATGGCTGCTGAACGGTTCAAAGGATGCAATCGGAATATGGCGATAGGGTGAGAAAACCAAATCGGAATGAATTTCATCAGAAAGAATGAGGCAGTCGTATTTGACACATAGTCTGCCGATCTCTGTCAGTTCTTCTTCATTCCAAACTCGCCCACCCGGGTTGTGCGGGCTGCATAACAGGAATAGCTTTACGCCCTGTTTTAGGCATTCTTCAAAATCAGTAAAATTGATCTCGTATTGCGAGCCTGTGAGTTGAAGAGGAGAGTTGACAACAATGCGGTCATTTTTTTCGACCATTTCAAAAAACGGATAGTATACTGGTGATTGAAGCATCACTTTATCACCGGGAACCGTAAATGCTTGAATGGCTGTGCTGATTGCCGGAACAACTCCGGAAGCATATAAAAGCCATGATCGGTTTATTTGCCAATCGTGCCGTTTGTAGAGCCAGCTTTGGATCGCTTTGGAAACAGAAGGCGGCACATATGTGTAGCCGTAGATGCCATGTTCAATTCGTTTCGCCAGCGCTTTCTGGACCTCTTCGGGCGGGCGGAAGTCCATATCGGCGACCCACATCGGCAAAAGATCATCCGAACCAAAAACTTCCTTTGTCATTCCCCATTTTACAGACGCAGTGTTAACGCGATCGATTTTTTCATGAAAATCATAGCCTGCCATCTTTTCACCCTCTATCATGTTTTTATCTACTGATACTAATATGATAAGATATGAACGTCAAAAGTTAAAATAATAGGTGATTATATGCAAACCCAACAAATAAATTTACGTCTTGTCGATGTTTTAAACAGCTGGGATCCTTTTCATTGCGGTGAGGGCGGATATGACACGGAGATTGCCGATGTAGTCCAGGCCGTGCATGACGAAGATGATGCCAACAAGCTTGCCAGAAAAATTCAGAGCATATACGAATTTTCATTCGAACAGATCATTCAACTGGACGACTGCAGAAAAATTGCCGTCGCTTTGCTGGAAATTAAGGGTCAGGGATCTTGCTCAGTATAGCGGCGAAAGGGCTGACCGGATACAACACCGGCCGGCCCTTTTGCATGTGAAACGAGCCTTTTTCACCCGGTAAGAAACTTCTTAATATAGTGGTAAACCTCAGCGGGTCTTTCTTCAGGAACAAGATGTCCGGTATCTTTCAAGACGACGAGCTTGGAATGCTGTAAATCTTTATGCAATTTCCTGCCGACGCGGAGCGGAACAACCTTGTCATGCTCACCCCAGATCAAAAGGCACGGAGTTTCAATTTCCCTAAGCACATTGGATGGTAAATCGCCTTCGCGGTCACGGATCATTCTTGTTAATGCTTTGAAAATATTTTCGTCCAGGAAAGGCTGAAGATAGCCGTTCTCCATCTCCTCATCAATCAGCGATCGGTTGTGGACGACATTCTCCAAGTTGGTCCTCAGCCCCGATTTTTCAAGGCGCCGCTTCACAAATACATGGAAAAACGGAAGATAGCTGGAAAAGACGAGCGGTATTTTTGAAGGGCTGAGATAACCGGAACTGCATAGCAAAACCGCTTTGTCCGCAAGATCTGGACGGTAGTGAAGCATATTTAACGTGATTTGTCCGCCCATTGAGTGGCCAATAATGTTGAAGTTATTGATGTTAAGCGACTCCAGCAGGCCGATGATCGTGCGGGCGATATTTTGATACGAGTAATGAAAGTTACGCGACTTACCGCTTTTTCCAAACGGGGGGAAATCTATCGAGATTACGCTGTAATCATTCTTCAGCAGCGGAACTAATCTGCGGAAGCTGAAACTCGAAGAAAGAAACCCATGCAGCAGCACAATGGTTTCACAAGACTGTGTATTTAGGTAATACTCATAATAAACGTCATTCCCGTTGATTCTTTTTGTTTCGGCTGCAGCAGTTGGGACCATTTTAATCTTCTCCTTGAAAATCTTTTTACCGTTAATTTCCCTTAGCTTTTCCACTATACACATAAAAGATTATCATTTTCTAAAATAATGACAGTATTATTTTTTAAAAGGCACATAAAAAAAATAAATAAAAGGAATCTATTTTGATCGAAAATTTTGCTATAATGAACATATTTTATAAAGCAGAATTGAGGGATGGATTCGATGCATTTAACCGATAAGGAATTAGAGATTGTTGAAATATTGGAAAAGGATGCGAGAATACCGATTGCTGACCTTGAAAAAATGGTTGGTTTAAAAGCAGGCGAAGCAGAAGACATTCTTGCTAAATTAGAAGAAGCAAAGATCATTGTCCGCTATGCGTCTATGATCGACTGGTCGAAGGTTGAGGGACATGAAGGTGTAACAGCGATGATTGATGTAAAGGTAACACCGAAGCGGGGAGTGGGATTTGACGGCGTAGCCGAGAGGATTTATCGCTTTAAAGAGGTGAAATCTGTTTATTTGATGTCGGGTGCATATGATCTGTCTGTGATTGTCGAAGGCAGGTCGATGAATGAAGTGGCCAGATTTGTTTCGGAAAAACTATCAACTTTGGAATCCGTGATTTCGACGACGACGCACTTTATATTGAAGAAATATAAGCATGACGGCACGGTATTTGAACAACAAGATGAAGATAAGCGCATCGTGGTGTCCCCTTGATGAAGCAAAAGACTGCATATGTATCAAAAACCGTTGGCCAGTTAAAGCCTTCCGGAATCCGCCGTTTTTTTGATCTTGCTGCCGGCATGGAAGGAGTCATTTCTCTTGGGGTTGGCGAGCCGGATTTTGTAACTTCATGGTCTGTAAGAGAAGCAGCGATTCTTTCGCTTGAACAAGGATATACCTCCTATACGGCCAATGCCGGGTTATTGGAGCTTCGCGAAGAGATTAGTTATTATATGGAAAAACAATTTGAAGTTCGCTATGCTCCCGATTCAGAAATTATTGTGACAGTCGGTGCAAGTCAGGCGCTTGATATTGCGCTGCGGGCGGTGCTCGATCCCGGTGATGAAGCGATCGTGATTGAACCGTGTTTTGTTTCCTATGCGCCTCTGGTGACAATGGCTGGAGGAGTTCCTGTCCATGTCCAGTCATTAAAGGAAAATGATTTCAAAATCCAGCCTTCCCAGTTGGAAGAGGCTGTCACTGAAAGAACGAAAATCATCATGCTCTGCTCCCCAAATAACCCGACGGGAACCCTGTTAAGCAAAAGTGAGCTTGAAGGAATTGCCGCTATTGCGGAGAAGTATGATTTGCTCGTTTTGTCCGATGAAATTTATGCTGAGCTTGTTTATGATGAAAAATATGCCTCGATGGCTGCGATCAGTCACATGCAGGAGCGTACAATCGTTGTGTCCGGTTTTTCGAAGGGGTTTGCGATGACCGGTTGGCGGCTCGGATTTGTTTGTGCGCCGGAAGAAATATGTGCAGCGATGCTGAAAATCCATCAATATGCAATGATGTGTGCGCCAACGATGGCGCAGCATGCGGCGATCGAAGCATTAAAAAACGGCAGCGGAGATGTTGAGGAAATGCGCAAAAGCTACAGGCGCAGGCGAAACTACTTTGTCCACTCCCTAACGGAAATCGGCCTTGAATGCCATGTTCCAGGCGGAGCATTTTATGCTTTTCCATCAATAGAAAAAACGGGACTTTCTTCAGAGCAATTTGCAGAACAGCTGCTGATAATGGAAAAGGTCGCTGTCGTTCCGGGCAATGTATTTGGGGATAGTGGAGAAGGACATGTACGCTGCTCTTATGCTTCTTCAATGGAGCAGCTCCAGGAAGCGCTGAAACGCATCAATCGCTTTGTTGACTCGATTTGTTAGTTCAAGCAATAAAAAAAAGAGGCTTAACCATTCAGGTTAACCTCAACAAAAAAAGGGGGGAATACTAGAAAGCCTTACGATATCAGGCTTTCCAGTCCCCCTTTTTTTTATACGTCGTTGTTTACTTTTTTGTGTTTAATCTCATAGAGCATTTGCATAGCACGCAGAAAATCATCCTCAGAGAATTCCTTTGCTTTCCTCAGAATCAGCTTTGCTTTTTTCGTGCCAATTTCTTTTACTAACTGTTCTATTTCATGATCGATGCCGGAAGGATTTGTTTGATAGGCTTTTTCAAGAAGTTCCGATGCAGGTGTATCAAGGGCTGTAGAGATTTTTAAAATAGTTTGTATGTCCGGAAGCTTTTCCCCTGATTCATATTTTTCAATTGTTCCCGTTCCCACCCTGACTTTCATCGCAAGCTCCTGCTGGCTTAAATTTCGCCTTTCCCGGCTCATTTTGATGTTTTCACCAATTGCGGACATACCTCTCTCTCCTTTCAAGGACCTGTTTTAAGTTTATTTTATCATGAAGGCAGGCAAAATTCGGGTGTTCGAGGTGAACATTCAGTTACATAATCCTGCTCAATTTTAAATAAAATGCATGTTAAGCGGTGCTTTTTTTGGAAAGCCCAGTATTTACTACTCATAATCGATAAAGAGTAGTGGTGCGGTTTTTGAATGAAATCCGCGTTTAATCCTGCCGGAAATGTGGAAAAAACCTAATATCCCTTTGATAACAGGGTCCTTCTGTGATATAATTTTTAATTGCGTATAAAAAAGAGTAAATAAATTTATATTTAGGAGTGTTTCTATGTCAGAAAAAATCGAAACAGGAAGTGTCATAACAGGAAAGGTAACTGGTATACAGCCATACGGCGTGTTTGTGGCGCTTGACGAAAATACCCAGGGACTTGTTCATATTTCAGAAATTACCCACGGGTATGTAAAGGATATTAACGAACATTTAAAGGTCGGAGATGAAGTTAAGGTTAAAGTGTTGTCGGTCGACGAAGCTGCAGGCAAAATCGGTCTTTCAATCCGTGCAACAGAAGAAGCCCCTGTCCAACAGGAGGCCAAACCGAAAAAAGCCGCTCGTAAGCGCCAGCCTACTCTGCAACAGCAAACAGAAGAATCACCGCAAGGATTCAATACGTTAAAAGACAAGCTGGAAGAGTGGATTGAGCAGTCACAGCGTGAAGATTTAATTAAAAAGTAAGTTGGAAAAACCGGGGATATCTCGGTTTTTTTTATACTTTTTTTCAGACGGCCAAAGTGTGCAAGAATTGATATATCCACGAAAATAATGCCTCGCCAGCGAGCAATATAGTGCATAAAGAAGTGGACGTTTCGTTATGCAGGAAAAGGTGCTCCCGACCGAGAATAGGGTAAAATAAGCGAAGCATCTACAAACAACAGACGGTCTGCGTTACAATGAACTGGATGGGATATGTCGCAGGATCGACAAGGTCACTGGACTGACCAGTTATTTTGCGGGGCTAAGTGAACAGGGAAATGGAGGAATTAATATGACAGAAACGAAAACGCGGGAGTTAATCGAACAAACTGAAAAATATGGGGCTAACAATTATCATCCACTGTCAATTATCATTTCAAAAGCCGAGGGTGTCTGGGTAGAAGATCCGGAAGGGAAAAAGTATATGGACATGTTAAGCGCTTACTCGGCGCTCAACCAGGGACATCGCCATCCGCGTATTATCGAAGCCTTAAAAGACCAGGCTGATAAGGTAACCTTGACTTCACGCGCATTCCATAATGATCAGCTTGGCCCATGGTATGAAAAGATTTGTACACTAACAAATAAAGAAATGGCACTGCCGATGAATACCGGGGCAGAAGCGGTTGAAACCGCCATCAAAGCGGCCCGCCGCTGGTCATATGATGTGAAAGGCATTGCCGAAGACAAAGCAGAAATTATTGCCTGCACCGGAAATTTTCATGGCCGGACAATGACGGCTGTTTCACTTTCATCAGAAGACGAATATAAACGCGGGTTCGGTCCGCTGCTCCCGGGTATAAAATTAATTCCTTACGGTGATTTGGACGCGCTCAAACAGGCGATTACTCCAAACACAGCGGCTTTTTTAATTGAGCCGATACAGGGCGAAGCAGGAATTATTATTCCGCCGGAGGGCTTTATGAAGCAGGCATATGAGCTTTGTAAACAAAATAATGTCTTATTGATTGCAGACGAAATTCAATCAGGCTTAGCCCGCTCCGGAAAGATGTTTGCGTGCGAATGGGAAGACGTCGTCCCTGACATGTATATTCTCGGAAAAGCACTCGGCGGCGGAGTTTTTCCTATTTCATGCGTAGTGGCAAACAAAGATGTGCTTGGTGTATTTAATCCAGGCTCACATGGTTCAACTTTTGGCGGAAACCCGATTGCTTGTGCGGTTTCAGTAGCTTCACTCGATGTCCTGATTGATGAGAATTTGGCCGAACGCTCGAAAAAGCTTGGCGATTATTTCATCTCAAAGCTAAAAGAGATTGATAACCCAATCATCAGGGACGTTCGCGGCCGGGGCTTATTTATCGGAGTCGAACTAAATGAACCAGCAAGAAAATACTGTGAGCAGTTGAAAGAAGAGGGGTTGCTCTGCAAGGAAACGCATGATACAGTGATTCGCTTTGCTCCTCCTCTTGTCATCAGCCAAGAAGATCTTGACTGGGCGATTGAGCGAATTAAAAAAGTTTTAATGTGATCCATAACACAAAGAAAACGCCTTGCCAACTCTGGCAAAGCGTTTTCTCTATGTTTTTAAAGGTTAACGGCTGGGATTTGTTCCCGCTTGACGCTCAGCTTGTTCACTTGGTGCGAACAGAAGACCTAGATTGATAAGACCAGCAATCCCTACTAAACCGTAAATAATTCGTGACAAGGCGGAATCCTGACCGCCAAAAATAGCTGCAACTAAATCAAATTGGAAAAAACCGACTAAACCCCAGTTAATCGCACCAATGATAGTAAGTACTAGAGCAATACGTTGAATTGTACTCATGAAGTTTCCTCCTTTTAATGGATTCTTTTATAGAGTGATACAGCCTTACTTAATTTATTCATACAAGGCTATGTTTTTTGTTTATCCAAATGTGCTTTGTGAAAAACGTCTTTTTTGCATTGTTGGCACATAGGGGGGATAATAAAGTAAAAAGGAGGCTGAATCATTTTGCAAAATTTTACATATTGGAACCCTACAAAATTAATTTTTGGCAGAAACCAACTGGAACAGTTAAAAAATGAGATTCCCCAATACGGAAACAAAGTTCTGCTTGTATATGGCGGCGGAAGTATTAAGCGAAGCGGATTATATGACAGAGTGGTCAAGTATTTGCAAGAAATCGGTGCAGATATTCACGAATTGTCTGGTGTGGAGCCAAATCCACGCCTGTCCACTGTTCATAAAGGAGTAGAGATTTGCAAAAAGGAAAAAATTGATTTCATATTGGCTGTTGGCGGCGGCAGTGTCATTGATTGTACGAAAGCTATTGCAGCAGGTGCAAAATATGATGGAGATGCATGGGATCTTGTTACAAAAAAGGCAGCTGCAGAAGACGCGCTTCCGTTTGGAACTGTATTAACATTGGCCGCGACGGGATCTGAAATGAACGCCGGCTCGGTGATTACGAACTGGGAAACGAATGAAAAATATGGCTGGGGCAGCCCGGCTGTCTTCCCGAGATTTTCAATTCTTGAACCGGAAAATACTTTTACAGTTCCGAGAGATCAAACGATTTACGGGATTGTTGATATGATGTCACATGTGTTCGAACATTATTTTCATCCCGAGGAAAATACGCTTCTCCAGGATCGCATGTGTGAATCTTTGTTGATTACTGTTATGGAAACAGCTCCAAAGCTTTTAGAAGATCTGGAAAACTATGAGCACAGGGCGACGATTCTATACTGTGGAACGATGGCACTGAACGGAATGCTATCAATGGGTTATCGCGGTGACTGGGCAACCCACAATATTGAACATGCTGTATCAGCTGTTTATGATATCCCTCATGGCGGCGGACTGGCTATTTTGTTCCCCAACTGGATGAAGCACAATCTGAAGGTCAAGCCGGAACGCTTTGCACAGCTCGCTGTTCGGGTATTTGGTGTCAATCCAGAAGGGAAAACAGTTGAAGAAACAGCACTCGAAGGCATTGAAAAGCTTCGTGAATTCTGGAACAGCATTGGCGCTCCTGCCCATTTAGCCGATTATGATATTGATGACAGCCAGTTGGATGTTATGGCAGACAAAGCAATGGTCAATGGAGAGTTCGGCAACTTTAAAAAGTTGAACCGCGAGGATGTACTCGCAATATATAGAGCTTCTTTATAAAGAAATGCATGGAAGGATTCAGCATTGTTGCTGGGTCCTTTTTTAAGAGTAAAAAATATGTCATAATTGGACGCGCTTACATTATCGGCTGTTTCTTGATATTCCGAACAGCATTCGTTAAAGTGGTAAATGAATAAATACGAGGAGGATCAGATATGACACACGTTCGTTTTGATTACTCGAAAGCATTAAGTTTCTTTGGCGAACATGAACTTACATACTTAAGAGATCAGGTAAAAGTTGCCCATCATTCCCTTCATGAGCAAACGGGAGCGGGCAGCGACTTTTTGGGCTGGATTGACCTGCCTGTTGATTATGATAAAGAAGAATTTTCACGCATTCAAAAAGCGGCACAAAAAATTAAAGCGGATTCCGACGTATTGCTTGTGATTGGTATCGGCGGTTCTTACCTGGGAGCCCGGGCTGCAATCGAAATGCTGCAGCACAGCTTTTATAATGCCCTTCCAAAAGAAAAAAGAAGCACGCCGCAAATTTTGTTTGTCGGCAACAACATCAGTTCAACATACATGAACGATGTCATCGATCTGCTCGATGGCAAAGACTTTTCTATTAACGTTATTTCAAAATCGGGTACGACCACAGAACCGGCGATTGCCTTCCGGATTTTCCGCAAGCTTTTAGAAGAAAAGTATGGAGCCGCGGCAGCCCGCAAACGCATTTATGCGACAACAGACAAAGAAAGAGGTGCGTTAAAAACTCTGGCATCTGAAGAAGGCTACGAATCCTTCGTTATTCCTGATGACGTCGGCGGCCGATACTCAGTACTGACCGCTGTAGGTTTGCTTCCGATTGCAGCAAGCGGGGCAGACATTGAAGCAATGATGCAGGGTGCTGCCAAGGCGCGCGAGGATTTCAGCCATTCCGAGCTTGAAGAAAACGCTGCTTACCAATACGCAGCTGTGCGCAACATCCTTTATAACAAAGGAAAAACGATTGAAATGTTGGTCAACTATGAACCGGGGCTCCAATATTTCGCAGAATGGTGGAAGCAGCTGTTTGGCGAAAGTGAAGGGAAAGACCAAAAAGGAATTTTCCCTTCATCAGCCAACTTCTCTACCGACCTTCATTCGCTGGGGCAATATGTACAGGAAGGGCGCCGAGACCTGTTTGAAACGATCATTAAGGTTGAGACACCGCGCCATGAACTTACGATCGAAGCGGCCGACAGCGACTTGGACGGCTTGAATTATCTTGCCGGTAAAAGTGTTGATTTCGTCAACAACAAGGCGTTTGAAGGGACGATGCTTGCCCATACAGATGGAGGCGTTCCAAATTTAATTGTATCCATTCCGAAGCAGGATGAATTCACTTTTGGCTATCTTGCCTATTTCTTTGAAAAGGCCTGTGCAATGAGCGGCTATTTATTGGGGGTAAATCCATTTGACCAACCAGGAGTTGAAGCTTACAAAGTGAATATGTTTGCGCTTCTTGGCAAGCCAGGTTTTGAAGAGAAGAAAGCGGAGCTTGAAAAACGCTTAAAATAACGTTTCACTGCAAAAAACACGAAGCTAGAAAAGATTATGAAATCCACCGGATTGGAGAACCTAAGGGGAAAACTCCGAGAGGGTGGATTTTTCATGATAGAAATACCGTCCAAAGCCGAGGGAATGCATTTTGATTTATTTAAGCTTGAAAGGATGCTAAAGCCGCTCGGCTATACGATTGGCAGTGGCTGGGACTATGACCATGGCTCGTTTGATTATAAAATTGATGATGACGGCTATCAGTTTTTACGCGTGCCATTCCGGGCTATTGATGGCCAGCTTGATTCAAATGGCTGCACCGTGGCAATTGGAAGGCCGTTCCTTCTTTCACATAAATACCAGCAGGGTATTGATGACCATGCCGTCACGGGCAATATGACAGCAGCTTTCAACCAGTTTTCCGAACCTGTCGATAAAGACGCAAATTTTCCCGAAAAGTATGTTGATATCGGAAAATCACTCGTGAATGAGTTGGAATCAACCTTGTTTGCAGATTAGGAATTGATGTGGTTAACTGACAATCTCAAGCAGCTGATCGTTACGTTCAATCGTAAACGGATGGGGAGGGTTAATATATGTTTCTTTGCCTCTTTTTACCCCCACGATTAATATTCCGTTAGCGAGCATTTCTGCCGCAGCATCCATAAATGTTTTGCCGATCAATTGGTCCGTTACTCCGCTGAAGGTAAGTCTGCTTCCTTCAAGCTGGCTAAGCAACTCGAGGATCGAGCCCATTTTTTCCTGGGAGGTGAGGCCGTGGATCATCACAAAGCTGGTCAGGCTATTTGTCCGGATTATTTCATCGGCTCCGGCGCGTTTTGCATTGGCAACTTGCTCCGACGTTAAAATCTCGACAATGCAAGTCAGCTCGGGACGAATCCCTTTTATCGAGAGCAGAGTTAAAATTGAATTCATATCTGCCTGAAGCTCATCTTTATTTTGATCAGCTGTAATTAACACCTTTCCAGCGCCATTTATATTGGCTTTATGCAGTATTTCATCTTGGTTGGCCCTCCCCTTTAAAAAATGAAGTTGCCGCATTGATAAAGGCTTTTTTTGCAATGTCTCATCAATTAAAATGATTTGCATATGTTTGTCAGTGTTTAAAATACTTTGAATGATTTCCTTTGACCGTTCATTCCACCCAATTATGATAATATGTCCCATGCCCCGATATACGGCCTTTCCATCGATATATTCATTATGCTTTTTCACGGTTGTCGCTGTAATCGTTACAAAATAGGACGATAACAAACCTGCACCGACGAGAATAAGCAGGACGCCGACGATTCTTCCCCAAAAACTTTCAGGTGCGTAATCACCATAGCCCACAGTCGAAGCGGTGATAATTGCCCACCAAATTCCATCAAAAATAGACGGGAAATTTTGCGGCTCGATCAAATGAATAATCGCGCCAAAAGTAACGATCACAAGCAGGGCGATCATCAAAATCCGGATAAGGAGCGGCAGACGTAAAAAATTCGAATAAAGATGCTGCTGCAAGCACTCTCACCTCAAAAGAATAGTATGAACACATTATTGACGAAAAGCTTCAATAAGATAATTGTATCTAATTTATAATTTGAATGTAATAAGCTAAACGGAAAAAAGAATGGAGTTGTCTACATTTTAAATATCTGTTTGTTTTCAATTAATTTACCTTGTGAAATTCATTCACCTAAGATTCATTTGCTAGAGCATTGCTATTATTCTTCATTATATTGCTGGTAAATTGGACAATATATGGTTGAAGTGGAGGCCTTCAGCACATACCGGAGGTTTTTCCTTTTTCTTTTCACTGCAGAGGTGGAAAAGATAGCAAAGAACCTGTTATTCTTATAATTGAATGACCTTACATATATTGATTATTCCGAGGAGGAACTGAAATGGTGCGATTTGGCGTTGTTGGGACAAACTGGATTACAGAAGAATTTATCAAAGCGGCAAGCGAAGTAGAGGATTTTGTGTTAACTGCGGTGTATTCGCGGACAGAGGAAAAGGCAAAGGAATTCGCAAGGAAATTTGGCGTTGTCCATACTTTCACTGATTTAGAAAGCATGGCGGACAGCGGGGAGATTGACGCGGTTTATATTGCAAGTCCCAACTCGCTCCATGGAAAACAGGCGATCATATTCATGAATCATGGCAAGCACGTTTTATGTGAAAAGCCGATCGCTTCAAATAGTAAGGAAATAGCAGAAATGATGACGGCCGCAAAGAAAAACGGGGTGCTGCTGATGGAAGCCTTAAAATCAACATTGCTCCCGAATTTTAAAGCTGTACAAGAAAACCTCACCAAAATTGGAACAGCGCGAAGGTATTTCGCGAGTTATTGTCAATACTCATCCCGTTATGATGCCTACAAATCCGGGAACATTTTAAACGCCTTTAAACCGGAGTTTTCGAACGGGGCGATCATGGATATTGGCATTTATTGCGTTTATCCGCTTGTTGTTTTGTTTGGCAAACCGGATGAAGTGAAGGCAACCGGACTGCTGCTTGAATCCGGAGTCGACGGTGAGGGCAGCTTGGTGCTCAAATATAAAGACATGGATGCAGTGATCATGTATTCAAAAATAACGAATTCTGCTCTTCCCGCCGAAATCCAGGGTGAAAATGGCAATATTGTGATTGATAAGATCAATATTCCCGAAAAAGCAGAAATCCACTATCGGGATGGTTCTGTTGAAAATATTACGCGGAATCAGGATCGAAATTCAATGTATTATGAGGCGAAGGAATTTATTGACTTAATTCAAAGCGGACAGACAGAATCTCAAACAAATTCCCTGGCAAACTCTGCGGCAGTTATCGAAATCCTCGATGAGGTCCGACGCCAGGTCGGGGTTGTTTTTCCCGCTGATAAATAAGCTGGCCGGAAAAGTAATAAGGCGGTCCCTTTTAGGGGCGCCTTATTACAAACATTTCAACAATGCTCGGCGATTGATTAACAACTTTTTAAATCGTAGTGCTTTTTAAAGAAATGGGGAATTACATATGGATGTCCGTCAGACAAGGATGGGGGTTTTCCGCAGGTTCGTCCTGAATAATAGATTCGTGCTTTTCTTGTTGATTCTGTTGTTAATTGGGTTGAATATTCTCGTCTATATGAAAGTATCATTTATTTTCACGCCGATTGTGGTGTTATTAAAGACGGTCTTGCTGCCCATTATTATGACTGCTGTTGTCTATTATTTATTGAATCCAATTGTAGATTTCCTGGAGAAATTTAAGATAAAAAGGGTTTATTCCATTCTCATGCTATTTCTTATCATCATTGGGGTGCTGACGATTTTAATTGTATCGGTAATCCCGTTCCTGCGCGACCAGGTGTTGAGCCTCATTTATAGCTTCCCGCAATATGCCAGGGATGTTGAATCGATGACAAAACAAATACTTGGCAGCGAATTTGTTAATCAGGCGCAAAGGACATTAAATATAAATGTAGCTGATTTATCCAATAATCTTTCCCGCCAGGCAACGACACTAATTGAAAATACGTGGACAGGGATCGGGAGCTTTGTCGGAGCAGTTAAGGATTTTATTTTAGCGGTCATTACCCTGCCATTCATTTTGTTTTACTTATTGAAGGACGGAGATAAGCTGCCAAAATATATCCGCAGCTTGCTGCCTGTGTCGCTGCGCAAACAGACCGCAACGGTGATGCAGGAAATGAATAATCAAATCAGTTCCTATATCAGGGGGCAGATCATCGTCAGCTTCTGCATTGGGATTCTGCTGTTTATCGGGTTCTTAACGATTGGGCTCGATTATGCATCCTTATTAGCCCTTATTGCTGCTTTTACAAGCATTGTCCCGTATCTGGGGCCGGCGATCGCGATTACGCCTGCTTTGATTATTGCGATTGTCACATCCCCGTTTATGCTTCTTAAGCTAATCATTGTCTGGACGATTGTACAATTAATAGAAGGAAAGTTTATCTCACCGCAAATTATGGGCAGGAATCTTCATATCCACCCGATTACGATCATTTTTGTGATCTTAACGGCTGGTAACTTGTTCGGCGTCGTCGGAATCCTGCTGGCAGTACCGGGCTATGCGATTTTAAAGGTCATCATCACCCATCTGTTCGAGTGGTTTAAACACCGCAGCAACCTTTACGAAAACAGCGTGGATGAACGCCGGGGGATTTCATTCGAAGAGTGAAAAAATACTGTTTTTGCCTTTATCGGGATGATAAAGGCAATTTTTAATTTAACACACATCTTGAATTCTTCTTCATTTTTTCTAACTCTCTTCAAAGATTGTTAATAATTTCGTCATAAATTATGGATATGATAAAAACAAATCATAACAATGTTTGTGTTAGAAGATAGAGGAGGAAATGAGCATGACAGACTTTAATGAAATAAATTCACACGAAAATGATAGTAGCAAGGAGAAAAAAATATCTGGCAAGTCAAAAATAAAAAATGTATTTTCGTTGTTATCAGCAGGAGTGGCAGGCTCAATGCTGACCTTAACATTGGCCGCCAATACGGATCTGCTTCAGACCCTCGATTTAGCTGAAGATCGCCAAGCAGCGGCGAACAATGAAAAAACTGAAACAGAACAAGGTGCAAGCAATATTGTCCCTGCTTCTGCACAAAATTCATCAACTTCGATCGCCGATATTGTCGAAACTTCTTCGAAGGCGATCGTTGGAATCGTAAATCTGCAGGGGCAACAGGGTTATTTTGAAAATAACCGTGAAAATGCCCAACGTGGTTCAGGCTCTGGCGTTATTTTTAAAAAAGATAAAGACAGTGCTTATATCGTCACAAATAACCATGTGATTGAAGCGGCGGAAGAAATTGAGATATCTCTATATAATGGAGAAAAGACAACGGCGGAATTAATCGGGGCAGATGCCTTGACTGACCTGGCCGTCTTGAAAATGGATGCCAAGTATGCCGATTCCGTGATTAAATTCGGTGATTCATCAACATTAAGACCAGGGGATCAAGTACTGGCGATAGGAAATCCGCTTGGTCTTGATTTATCCCGGACAGTGACCCAGGGAATTGTCAGTGCGGTTGATCGAAGTATTTCCGTCCCTACTTCAGCAGGTGAATGGGATTTAAATGTAATCCAGACAGATGCTGCGATCAACCCCGGAAATAGTGGGGGAGCGCTAATCAATACACAGGGTGAAGTGATCGGGATAAATAGCCTGAAAATTTCTCAAAATGGTATAGAAGGACTGGGCTTTGCGATTCCGAGTAACGACCTTCTGCCGATTGTCGAAGAAATAATCGAAAACGGCAAGGTGGAACGGCCATATCTTGGAGTCGGATTAGCAAATTTAGAAGAAATTCCGAGGAGTTATTTGAAAAATGTTCCAGATAGCGTAACTAAGGGTGCGATCGTCGCCAATATTGATCCAGACTCTGCAGCAGCTGAAGCCGGCTTGCGGGTAGAGGATGTCATTGTCGCGATCAACGATACAGAAGTTACAAATTCGAAAGATTTAAGAAAATACTTATATACAAATCTTAAGGTCGGCGACAAAATCGAGTTAAAAGTTTATCAAGCAGGAAGCTTAAAAACCATTCCAATAACGTTAACGAGCAACAACTAGTAAAGTAACAGGAAGCGAAGGTCCGCTTCCTGTTTATTATCATTTTTTTATGGATTTGGTCATCATTTGTTCATAATTGCCTGTTAAAGTATAAAAGATAGAAATAAAATTTGGAGGGGAAAAATGAGTTCCGTTTTGCGAAACAGAAAGTTTTATTTTATCTTGGTTGCGATTATCATCGCGAGTGCGGCAGTGATTACAGTCGCTTTTTCAAAAAATAATGATGCAGTTGCAACAGTGGAGGGGGAACCGATCAAAGAGGCGGAATTAAATAAGATGCTGGTTGATCTATATGGCAAGCAGGCTTTGGATTCACTGATTTCCAATAAAATTGTTGCCCTCGAAGCTAAAAAGCAAAAAATCACGGTAAGCGACAAAGAAAAGGAAGCTGAACTCAAAACTCTTATGGATTCATACGGAGGCAAAGAAGCCTTTAATGAGCAGCTGAAAATGAGCGGGATTTCAAAAGCCAGTATCGAGGAAGAAATCGATATGTATTTATTAACAAGAAAGCTACTCAAGGACAAAATTGCGATCTCAGAAGAAGAGATGCAAACGTATTTCGATGAAAATAAAGCCCAGTTTGCTGAAGAAGAACAGGTTAAAGCACGGCATATTTTAGTAGAGGACCAGAAAACTGCTGAAGAAGTAAAAGCAAAGCTTAACGCCGGCGAAGATTTCGTTGCACTGGCAAAGGAATTTTCGACGGATGAGACAAATGCAGAGTCCGGTGGTGACTTGGGCTATTTTGCAAGGGGAGATATGGTTCCTGAGTTTGAAGAGGCTGCTTTTTCGCTCGATGTTGACGCAATCAGCGAGCCGGTTAAGACTGAACACGGCTTCCATCTCATTCAAGTGCTTGATAAAAAAGCGGCAAAAGAAGCAAGCTTAGAGGACCATAAAGAAGAGATACGCGATTTGCTCTATGATCAAAAGTTTCAAACCGAGTATCCAACCTGGCTGGAAGAGCGAAAAAAAGAATATAAAATTGAGAACTACCTCGATGACGACAAAAAATAGTAGAATATATCTTAAGAAGGAGCCAGCCGGATTGTTGCGGTTGCTCCTTCTTTATTTATACAAATTTTAGTTATTACGACTCAAAGCTAACTGGTTTACAATTGGTTCAAATCGTTATAGTATGAAATAGTTAAACAACAAAACCAAGTAAACTGGTAAGAAAAGGGGTAGATTAGATTGGCACAAACTTCAACAGTTCCTTCATTGGAATGGGATAAAAAGTCGACAACTTTTGTGACAACCCTCAGTCCAATGCAAAAGCCACTTGTGGCATTAGGTGTCTTTGCAGCAGTTATTTTATTTATTATGATTGTTTCTATAACGAACTGGACACAAGGTACTTTATTTGTAATTGGGCTTTTGTTGGGAATCACTTTGCTTTATGCCCGATTTGGATTCACATCGGCATTCCGGCGCTTAATGTCAGTCGGCAATGTTCAGGGATTGCAAGCCCACATGCTCATGCTTGCTGTCGCATCGACTTTATTTGCGATTATTCTTGGCACAGGTTTTAGCTTCACTGGTGTCGCACCCTCCGGGAACGTTTCACCTGTAGGTGTCAGTGTTTTATTTGGGGCATTTATTTTTGGAATTGGCATGCAGCTCGGCAACGGCTGCGCCTCTGGTACCCTATATTCAGTTGGTGGCGGTTCGTCATCAATGATATTAACGCTTTTGGCTTTTATTGCAGGATCCGTGCTCGGAGCCTACCATTTCACTTTCTGGATGGAGGATATGCCTTCCCTGCCAGCGATTTCCCTTGCGCAATCGACCGGTCTCGGCTATTTCGGTGCGCTGCTTGTACAATTGGTGGCGTTTGCCCTTATTTATTGGGTAACAGTTCAAATTGCGAAAAAGAAAAATCCGCCGATGATGAAGCCGCTTCCGACCACAACAGGCTGGAAAAAGATTATTCGCGGTTCTTGGCCGCTCTTTACAGCAGCAATCGTTTTAGCTGTTTTAAACGCGTTAACCTTAACTATTCGCGGAAATCCATGGGGAATCACTTCCGCCTTTGCACTATGGGGCGGCAAGGCTATGATGGCAATGGGCATTGATGTGACGAGCTGGGGTTATTATTCGGGACCAAACGGTGCCGCACTTGCCAATACCGTGTTGGCTGATCCGACAAGCGTAATGAACTTCGGAATTATTCTTGGTGCTTTTGTTTCTGCGGCAGCACAAGGTACCTTTAAACCCGGCAGAATTAAACCGGGAGTGGCGGCAGCTTCTATCGTAGGCGGAATTATGATGGGCTATGGAGCACGTCTTGCCTTCGGCTGTAATATCGGGGCTTACTTCAGCGGGATCGCATCCTTCAGCCTCCATGGCTGGGTCTGGATGGTTATGGCAATGCTCGGAACATTGCTCGCTTTATTTATCCGTCCGCTGTTTGGATTAACAGTCCCAAAATCGACAGATTCAGTGTGTTAATGGAATGCGAAAAACTCCCTTTTTACAATGAAGGGAGTTTTTTGCGTTCACAATAGCAACAGGGCAGACAGCAGAAGGCTTTAGCCGGTACTGTTTATGCAGCCGCAAAGTACATCGATAATTTAGAAGCGATTATCCCGGTTGTGAAGCAAATAGCACATAAACACCGCAGCATTGGGATTAAACCGGAACAATACCCAATAGTCGGGAAACACCTTCTTTTGGCGATTCAGGATGTTTTAGGTGATGCTGCAACTCCGGAAATCATCCATGCCTGGGAAAGAGCCTATGCAATAAAAGCTGATGCATTTATAAGTGTTGAATTTGACATGTATGCCGAAGCGTCCAGCCAGAAAGGCGGATGGAAAAGATTTCCGCAGCTTCATGGTAACAGAGAAAGTAAAGGAAAGTGATGTCATTACCTCTTTCTATTTAAAGGCAGCGGACGGAGCGGAGATCGCAGATTTTATCCCGGGTCAATATGTCAGCCTTCAGTTCAATATTGACGGGGAAAATTACACCCATATTCGCCAATACAGCCTCGCCGATGCACCTGGAAAAGATTATTACCGTATTTCAGTTAAACGTGAAGATGGAAACAAAGCACCTGATGGCATCGTCTCAAACTATCTTCACAACCAAGTAGAAGAGGGAGACACTTTGCAAGTAAGTGCACCAGCCGGTGACTTTATCTTACATTCTGACCGGTTAAATCCAGTTGTTTTAATAAGCGGAGGAGGCTTTCGTGAAGATAAAATTCACTTTGAATTTTTCGGGCCAATGGGAAGTTTGGCGAAATAGCCTCTGGAAAATGAAAAAATCCATCTTATTGTTTTAAGACGGATTTACACTTTGGGCATGTTATTTCTTTAACATGTTTAAATTGAATCTTTTTAAAGTCGCGCATGATAAACGTCGAAAAACCATTGTATTTGAATCCACATTCACAGATGTTTTTGTCTTTTACAATGTGCCTTTGATCATTTTCCTTACTATAAACGGTTGGATAAAACATTTTTCACCCTTCTTTTTAGCTAATTTAGGCAAATTAGAAAGGGATCGAACAAACAAGTATGTGACTTATGCAACCCGGCTGCCATGACAACTCAATGCTTTAGGCCCGTGGCTTTGCGTCTTTTACTTTCGTAAAATTTGCCCTAAGGGATATAATAACATAAATTGTAGAAAAAAGCTTAATTTAAATTTTTTTCCTTTTATTACATGGATTTATAAACAAAATGACAAAAGGGAAATTCCTTATCAATAAAGGAATTTCCCGCATGAGTTAACGTCCCAGAAGAGATTCGAACTCCCGACCTACAGTTTAGGAAACTGTTGCTCTATCCTGCTGAGCTACTGGGACATATAAGTTGAAAACATTATTAATTATATTGTTTAGAGCCGATAAGGTCAAGTACGAGTATTTACCAAATTTTTAACGCCGAAGCCAATCCAATCTATTGTTGTTCCAGTACACTTCGGTTCGAGTCGTTAAAGAATGTTGAATAAAGACCGTAAAAGAACTACACCGAAATTTCCGGGTGCGGTTCTTTTGCGTATCTCATCGATTAGCTCTTATGATTTTTCCCGCCATTATCCCGGCGTTTTTTCAGACGGTAGCCGATAAAACCGATATAGAGGGGGACTGCGATATAAATAAAATAAGGCATTTCTTGCTGCTGATTTTTAAAAATAATAAAAATAAGGCATCCGAGCAGCGCTGTGACTATCGTTCCGTATTTCGGAAGGGGAACGTTTTTTAAGCTTGGTATTTTATATTTGCTGACCATTAAGAAACATAAAGCCATGAAGGAGACGCTGATCAGGATATCGGGAATCCAGCGGTGCAGGATTGCCACCAGCGTTAGTAAACCGCCTGCTGCGGTGATTGGGACACCGGTAAAGTAATAGATAGAGCTTCTTGCGTTGACATTAAAGCGCGCCAGCCTGAACGCCCCGAACAAAGGAAACAAACCGGCTATAATCATTCCGATTAATCCATATTGAGAAAACGATACATAATAGACGAGAATCGCAGGCGCAACGCCGAAAGTGACAATATCAGCCAGAGAATCAAGCTCTTTTCCGATTTCGGATTCGGCTTTTAGCATTCTCGCGATTCGTCCATCCATACTATCGAGCATCATCCCGATCAAAATCAGTATTGATGCGTTCCTTGTGTCGCCGTGAGCAGTTAATAACACCGATAAAAAACCACAAAATAAATTGCTTAGCGTAAATAAATTAGGTATAGCTTTTTTAAACTTCATCTTATTTAGTAACCCCAAATCACATGAATTTATCGTTCTTAAAACATACACAGCTTTCCCAATTTGCCACCATCTGTTGCAATATCCCTTTGAAAATCAATTTTAACATCGAAAAGAGAAGCATTTGATAAATATATTATACATGAAGTGGAAGTAAACTGAATCATTTGCATGCCGGCCCGGCATTATTTTAGTTAAAGATGTAAAAGTAACTGGCTTTTAATTCAATCCAGTACTTATCAGCCAATTTCCCCCGCCGCGAAAGCACTCTATGATTTTCAATCCAGTTATTACCCATCCTCATCTAATGCAAATTGAGTATTTATCCTATGTAAAATGTACAACCAGTTTATTTTGAAATACATAGAATAGGATGAGGTGATAAAAAGTGACAAAAATCTTCATAGATCCCGGTCATGGTGGAACAGACCCTGGTGCAGTGGGAAATGGAATGCAAGAGAAAAACCTCACTTTGCAGATCAGCTCCCGAATAAGGGATATTCTTTTAAATGAATACGAAGGAATTTCTGTGTTAATGAGCCGCACAGGTGACCAAACGACGAGCCTTACTCAGCGCACAGATGCGGCGAATAACTGGGGGGCAGATTTCTATCTTTCTATTCATGTTAATGCTGGAGGCGGGACTGGTTACGAAGACTATATTTTTCCAGGACTTGGTGCGCCGACGACAACTTACCAGAACTTGATTCATGAGGAGGTTCTTAAACAAGTTGATTACCGCGACCGTGGAAAGAAACAAGCGAACCTTCATGTCCTCCGTGAGTCCAACATGCCGGCCGTATTAACCGAGAACGGTTTTATCGACAACACATCGGATGCTGCAAAGCTTAAACAATCATCATTTATTGAACAAATCGCGCGCGGCCATGTAAATGGATTAGTCCGCTCATTCGGGCTGGTGCGAAAAAATCTGGCCGGGCCGCTATATAGGGTCCAGATCGGCGCCTTTACTGTAAGCACTAATGCTGACCAGTTAGCTGCACAAGCAGAGGAAAAAGGATTCGACACCTATATAAGCTATCGCGACGGATACTATAAAGTGCAAATCGGCGCATTCGCCAATCGGGAAAACGCGGATCAGCTAGCAGGGAAAGCTATAGAAGCCGGTTTCGAAGCCATCGTCATTCAGGAATAAGGCACTGACGCTTAACTCTGTCAAAATTCGAATCAAGTAAGCTATAAAAATTTTAAGGATGCTTAATTTGGAGAACCATGACAAAACGGTTCTCCAATTTTTTTGGTTTTATTTGCGATCCAGTTTACTATTACTCAGTTACAATATTTGTCGCCAGTTTTGCTGTGGCAGTAATCCGTAATCCATGGTATGGGATTGGACTCGGCATGCTGGCAGCCAGCATCCTTCCCTGTACGATTATCGGTTTTGCAATTGCTTTTATAATTAAACGTTTTGCCAAGTAAGTATGCGAGTTGATGATAAGTCAGAGGAGTTGATGATAACATAACTGAAGTTGGTGAAATATCCTGGAAAGTTGACGATAAACCATCTTAAGTTGATGATTTATCGGAAAGTTGACGATAAAATGACCGAAGTTGACGATATATCCTGGAAAGATGATGATAAACCCTCCGAAGTTGATGACATGGCAGAAAGAGTTCACTGTCAACTGGCCGAAGTAGATGATAACTCTGAAAGTTGAAGAGTAGAAGATTATCAACGGCCCTGCAGCATCAATAACCCCCGCATAGCTTAAGCGGGGGATTTCAATTAATATTTATAAAGCATGGTAATGATCTGGTAGCCTGCACCGATTGTCCAGAATATTAAATGGTCACCGCGTTTGATGCGGCCGCTTTTTATCCCTTCATGAAGAGCAAGAAACGGGCTGCTTGTCCCGGTGTAGCCGAATCTGTCTCCGACGTAAACTATTTTTTCATCATCAATATCAAATTTATTTTGGATGAGTTTAATGTTAGCAAGGGCAAATTGAGATAAGCAATATGCTCCAATGTCATTCGGCATTAAATTGTATCTGCCCATCAGTTTTTCAAACGATTCATAAACATATGGCATGCTTTCAGTGCCGTCAAATGGGATCCATTTAATATACTTTCCGTCTGAACGGTCCTGTAACGCGTTGGATAAGCCGTTTTCAGGATACATAATGTTCTTGCGGCTTACTGAATTCGTAAAATAAATTGAGTCAATAAACCCGGTATCTTCTTCGGTCATTTCTAAAATAACCGCCGCGGCTGCATCCCCATAATTGGAATAGGTAATTTCATCCTCCGGATTACAAACAAGCGAGTTGTAATCCGAGCCAATCACTAAACTTGGTTCTTAGTATCTAAATCCTCCGAACTATATATTGAAAGGTTAAAGCCGATGATTAAGCAAATAGCGTTTGAACTGTGTGATCAAACGAGTTTTTTGTTATTTTCAAAGAAATTATCTTAATAAAATGCTTTAACAGCTTCATTTTCCTAAGAATAGAATTGACCGCTATTGCGAAAATTATAGTTAATTATCGATTCTTGAGGTGTTGTACTTGTCCATGATGACAAATAATAAAGAGCAAAGACTAATCCTCTTTGCTTTTCTTATTTTAGCTGTTTATCTTTCGCCGTTATTTTTGCTGGGTGAAAATGCCCATATCAGGGTGCATGATAATTTGGATTCAAACCTTGCCTGGTATAAGGTGCTGGCAAGGAGCGGACAAATATTTGGCTCTGTTGACGCTGTGATTCCCCAAATTATAAATGGGCTACCGCGTAATGCTTTTGGCTCGGAGTTTACGGTAATAGTCTGGCTTTTTGTCTTATTTCCAACGATGGTTGCTTATGCATTAAGCCAAACGATTACAAGGGTCATTGCTTTTCTGGGCATGTACCTTCTTCTTAAAAAGCATTTTATCAAAAGCCCCGACATGGCCTGGATCACCGTTGGGACGGCTTTGGCTTTTTCACTCACCCCTTTTTGGCCTTCCGGTATGCTGAGTACGTTGGGGATGCCACTCGCGTTGTGGGCCTTTTTAAATATCCGGAACGGGGAAAGGTCATGGAAGAATTATCTGACGCTCACACTTTTGCCGTTTTACTCAAGCATTGTTTTAGGTTTTTTCTTTTTCCTGTTTTCAATCGGAGTGCTTTGGGTGATCGATCTTTTCAGGAAAAAAGAATTCAATCTCCCTTTTCTCCTTGCGATTGCCTATATGGCCTTCATCTATTTTATTGTCGAATATCGGCTTGTCCATTCATTTCTGTTTGATAATGAACCAAATAGCCGGGATGAATATTTTCATGCAAGATTGTCCCTGTGGCGGGCGATTCGGTTAACTTTTAAAAATTTTGTCCTCGGGCATACGCATGTAATGACAGTCCATGGCTTAATTATTTTGCCGGTGACCTTGATCTCCGTTTATGTTGTGGTAAAAAAGAGGCTCTGGAAGCAGGAAAAAATTTTCATCTATTTGTTCGCCTTGAATTTTGCCCTTTCCGCATGGTATGCCTTCTGGTTTTATAAGGGCTGGCTCCCGCTTACAGAAAGATTTCACTTTATGGATACTTTTAATTTTGCCAGATTTCATTTTTTGAGGCCGCTCGTCATTTACATGGGGTTTGCTTTAGGATTGAAAATCATTTGGACGTACTTAAAGGGATGGAAATCAATCGTTCATTTCTTTATTGTCGCACAGATACTATTGTTAGCCGCTTTTAATGATGAAATCATCTATCAGTCAAAGCCCTCTGTTAAAGAATTCTATGCCGAAGACTTATTCAGCGATATAAAGGAGCATATTAACTCGCCCCTTGAGGATTACCGGGTTGCCAGCCTTGGAATTCACCCGGCTATCCCGCAATATAATGGATTTTACACTCTTGATACATACAATAATTTTTATCCTCTCGAATACAAATATCAGTTTAGAAAAATAATCGAGCAAGAATTGGCAAAAAATAAAACGATTCGCATTTATTTTGATGAATGGGGCGGGCGCTGCTATCTGTTTACGGACGAGCTCGGAAAGCATTATATGTTTAAAAAGGATTCAAAAAAGCGGCTCGATACCCTCGAGTTAAACATTGAACCTTTTAAAGAAATGGGCGGCAGATACATCCTCTCTGCACTTCCGATCGATAATGCGCTTGAAAATCAATTACAGCTGGACAAGGTTTTTACATCGGACACTGCAGCCTGGAAAATTTACTTATACAAAGTTAATTTATCAACAGGAGGACGACCATAAATGGAACAAACAATCTTGACGATCGTTGTACCTTGTTATAACGAGGAAGAGGTTTTACCATACACGATTTCCGAGTTGGGCGGATTATTAAAAAATTTGATCATGGAAGGGCTTATTTCACATAAAAGCAGAATCCTTTTTGTCGATGACGGAAGCAAGGATCGCACATGGCCGATGATTTATAAGGAAGGCTTAAGAAACGAACAAATCCGCGGCTTAAAATTGTCCCGAAACGTAGGCCATCAAAACGCGTTGCTGGCGGGCCTGTTTACAGCAAAGGATAGATCTGATTGTGTGATTTCGATTGATGCTGATTTGCAGGACGATATTTCCGTGATCCGGGAATTTATCGAAAAGTTTGATGAAGGCTTTGATGTCGTGTATGGAGTCAGGAAAAAACGCGATAAGGATTCACTGTTCAAGCGGACTACAGCTGAAGCATTTTATAAATTAATGAGAAAAATGGGTGTTGACTTAATCTATAATCATGCCGATTATCGTTTAATGAGCAAGAGGGCCCTTGATGAGCTTGAACGGTTTGATGAAGTGAATTTGTTTTTGCGGGGAATTGTCCCCATGATTGGCTTCCGGTCTGCCTCCGTTTACTATGACAGGAGAGAACGGCTTGCCGGTGAAACGAAATACCCTTTAAAGAAAATGCTTGCTTTCGCTTTTGACGGGATTACCTCTTTTTCCGTTACACCAATCCGCTTTGTGCTTTTTATTGGCTGTACTTCTTTTTTAGTAAGCCTCATTTTTGGCAGTTATTTTTTAACGCTAAAATTCATGGGACATACAAAAACCGGCTGGACATCGTTAATTACATCGATCTGGCTGATCGGCGGCCTGCAGCTAATTGCCATTGGGCTCGTCGGCGAATATATCGGAAAGATATATAAAGAATCAAAGCGGCGCCCAAAATTTTCAGTTGATATTGACTTTTACAACCTGCCCTTGCCGGACCATTTGAAAAATACGGATAGAGAGGAAGGGGAGACATTTGGCCGTGATTTTGGAACACTCTCTGAAACAAATTAAGCCGTTCTTGCGCTTCTTGGTTGTTGGCATCATTAACACGATCATCGGCCTGTCGGTCATGTTCATCCTGATGAACCTCTTGCAGCAGTCCTACTGGATCGCAACATTTATCGGAAATAGTCTCGGAGCGGTGATAAGCTTTACCTTAAACAGGGCATTTACCTTCCAAAGCACGGTTACGTTCAGGAAGGGCGCGCCCCGTTTCCTCCTCATCATACTGGCCTGCTATTTTTTAGCCTATGGAACTGCTGATATTTTGGCCGGCTGGACAATTATGCAAAGCATTTTTGGCACTATTATTTCTTCGGAAAAAGAGCTGGCCATCCTGATCGGCACGGCTCTGTACACGATTGCCAATTTTTTGGGACAAAAATATTTAGTATTCAGCCGGTGATAGTCCAGATGACTTTTACTAATTTTTTCATAAGTTTTTCAACTTGAGTAAATTTCACTTGAATACATAGGAAAACTCAGCAAATTCCTTTAAAATAAACATTAACAGAGTTAATAGAAACCATTGCAAATAAACAGCGTTTTAGGAGGAGAAACCATGCTTTTTGGAGGAATTGAGGCAGGCGGTACAAAATTTATTTGTGCTGTCGGCGATGAAAAGGGAAATATTGTTGAGAGAATTTCTGTCTCAACTACCTTTCCGCAAGAAACGATGGAACAGGTTATTGCATTTTTTAAAAATTATCAGCTGAGCGCAGTCGGCATCGGATCATTTGGTCCTGTCGACGTCAATCACGACAGTCCGACTTACGGGAATATTACGACCACCCCGAAAACAGCTTGGCGGGATTACCCGCTTGTGAGCACGATTCGCGAGTCTTTTCAGGTGCCAATCGGATTCAATACGGATGTGAATGCTGCAGCTTTGGGGGAAGCAACTCTCGGAGCGGCAAAGGGTTTGGACAGCTGTTTGTACATCACGGTCGGAACGGGAATAGGAGCAGGTGCGATCATGCAAGGTAAGCTGCTGCAAGGTCTTTCGCACCCGGAAATGGGGCATATCCTCGTCCGGCGCCATGAAAATGATATATATAAAGGAAAATGTCCATACCACCATGATTGCCTTGAAGGATTGGCGGCCGGTCCAGCTCTTGAAGAGCGCTGGGGAGAAAAAGGGGCATCCTTGCAAAACAAACAGGAAGTATGGGAGCTGGAGGGCTTTTATATCGCCCAGGCTCTTATGCAATACATTCTGATCCTCTCGCCGAAAAAAATCATTCTTGGCGGCGGCGTTATGAAGCAGAAGCAAATTTTTCCGATCATAAATAAATACCTTCAGCAATTTTTAAATAACTATGTAGTTGTCCCGGAATTGACGAGCGATATCGAACAATATATCGTCAGTCCCGGATTAGGCGATAATGCGGGAATTACCGGTTCTCTTTTACTGGCCGTCCAGGCTTATGAAGACGCAGTAACGCGAGCAAAGTGAAAATAAAAAAAATCCAGGGGTTACCACAGGTAATTCCTTTTTTTTTATATGTTATCAATCTTTTGGTAAAATCATTACATGTAATAGAACATCTTCTCGCACACTAACCAAAAAAGGGGAATGACATTGTGAAACAAACCGAACTTGAATCAAAAGTTCTTTCTATTTTAGAAGATAAAATCCAATTAATTAAAACAAATGAGGATAGCGCGATTTACTTAGTCGGGCCGATCCGGCTCCCGGTTAATTTATACGGCGAAACGGTCATTTTTCAGTGGTACTGCTGGCTGCAATGCAACGAAGTAACCGAGGATTATCAGCAGATAATTGATAAACTATCATCGTCCAATCTGGCCGAACTTCAACAGTCAAGCGTGCTTGTTTATGGAGATTTTGAATACTCCGATAATGCGATGATTCGAATGCATTCTATTTGCCATACTGGGGATATTTTTGGAAGTAAACGCTGTGACTGCGGTTTCCAGCTCAAACAGTCGATGAAAATGATCGTCGAAAATGGAACAGGAGCGCTATTTTATTTAGCGAACCATGAAGGCAGGGGAATTGGTTTATTCAGTAAAGCGATAGCTTACGTCCTTCAGGAAAATGGCTACGATACTGTCGAGGCCAATTTACATCTTGGCTTTGTCGATGATTCGCGAAACTACGATGATGCCATTCGCGTATTAAAGGCATTGCGTACAAAACCGGTTACGTTGATCACAAATAACCCTAAAAAGCTCGAGGCATTAAGAAATTCCGGATTGCCTGTTTCTGGCCGAACACCTTTATGGGGAGATAAATCCGAGTTTAACGAGAACTATCTGAAAACGAAGGTAGAGCGCTCCGGCCACATCGAAGACGGAGGAACTTGCCCAAATGACTAATCATCATTTCTATATGGATTTGGCTTTAAAAAACGCCGAAGCAATGAAAGGGCAAACCGACCCGAACCCATTAGTGGGAGCAGTTATTGTTAATGACAACCGCGTAGTTGGAATAGGTGCCCATTTAAAGGCAGGGGAACCGCACGCCGAAATTCATGCGCTTCGAATGGCTGGAGATCAAGCAAGGGGAGGGACCATTTATGTCACCCTCGAACCATGTTCCCACCATGGCAGGACAGGACCGTGTGCGGAAGCGATTGTTGACGCGGGCCTTAAAACAGTGGTGATTGCAACGCTTGACCCCAATCCACTTGTTTCCGGGCAAGGCGTCAGCATCCTGAAAGATGCTGGTATTGAAGTCATTACCGGGGTACGCGCGGAAGAATCAAAGAAAATGAATGAAGTGTTTAATAAGTTCATTGTCGAGAAAAAACCATTTGTCACACTTAAATCAGGAATCAGCCTGGATGGCAAAATTGCTACGTACTCCTCGAGCAGCAAATGGATTACATCCGCAGAAGCCAGGCAAGATGTCCACCAGCTTAGAAATGAAAATATGGCGATACTTGTCGGTATTAACACGATTGTTAAGGATAATCCAGAATTGACTACAAGGATACCTAATGGACGAAACCCGATTCGCGTCATTTTGGATTCAACTTTACAAATTCCGTTAGATGCTAAAGTCATCAAAGATATGCAGGCTGAGACATGGATTTTTACAGCAGAGCATTATGATGAAGAAAAGCGAAAAATATTAGAAGAATTAGGGATCAAGGTTTGGCCAACAACAGGATCCCCGCATGTAAACCCGGTCGATGTAGTTCAAACATTGGGAGAAAAGCTTGTCTCTTCTTTATTAATTGAAGGTGGAGGAACGATAAACGCTGCTTTTCTTGAAAATAAATTAGTGGATAAAGCCGTTATTTACATCGCCCCAAAATTAGTCGGCGGACGGGAAGCCCCGACGTTTCTCGAGGGAGCAGGCATTGATAAGATGGGAGATGCCATTGAACTTTCCGATGCCAGCATCATTTCAGTTGGAAAGGATTTTAAATTTGTTGGGTATCCAGTTTACATCGACCAACAAAGTGAAAAATGAATGATTATAATATCCTGAAGGAAAAAATGCTATCTCCTTCAGGATTTTTTTCTGGCCGAGCATCTTAAATTCTGGTCAACTTAAGTCCCGTCAGCCTCGTATTGCTTCCTCAATTTTTTAATGTCCTCTACTAATTCTTTGCCGATATATGGTGCAAGGTCATCATACACCGGATCGAGTTTGTTGATCCATTCCTGTTTTTGTGTTTCAGTTAATTCATGAATTTCGATAGATGAATGTTGCTTGATCAGCTCTAGTTGCTCTTCATTCAGTTTAATAGAATGCCGTTCATTCCAGGCCGTGGTCTCTTCCATTGCTTCAAGCAGGATTTGCTGCGTTTTTTCTGATTGTCGTTTCCAAACCTGCTGATCCATCATCACGGCATAACCTAAATAACCATGATTACTGATTGTCAAATGCTTTTGCACGTTATAAAATTTTTTTGAATAGATGTTTGAAATCGTGTTTTCTTCTCCATCAACCTGGCCTGCTTCAAGCAACTGGTAAGTAGAATTAAATGAATCTTGATGGGCATCGGCGTCCAGTAGATCATACTGCGCCTGGATCACTTTGCTTTGCATAATTCGCAACGATTGTCCTTTGAGATCGTCAGGACTGTAAACAGGCCTTTTGTTAGAAGTAATTTGTTTAAATCCGTTTGTCCAATGGGCAAGTCCTTTCAATCCGTCTTTCTCCAATGATTGGAGCAATTGATCGCCAATTTTGCCGTTTAAGCCTGCTTGGATAGCTTTGTGATCTGGGAACGCGAAGGGTAAGTCTAGTACACCCCACTTGGGGGAGAGCATTCCAAGCTTTGAAGTTGAAGGTGCAATAAAATGGACTTGTCCTTCTTTTAGGGCATTAATCTCTTCGATATCAGAATAAAGGCTTCCATTTGGAAAAACTTCTATTTTTATATCTCCATTTGATTTTTCGTAGACAAGTTCAGCAAACTTGTTGGCTGCCAGACCTTTAGGTGTATTTTCCGCGACGACATGACTGAACTTAAAAACAATTTGATCTTTCAGCCCTTCCTGATCATCGTCATATGAAAGTGCCTCAGGGGGAGTGGAATTGTGGAACGCGATAAATAATGCAGCCGCAATGCCGACTGTTAAAAGAAGCAAAAGAGTAAGCGTTCTTTTCATGATGTTCGAGCCTCCTCTTCCATTCATTATTGTAAGCATACCGGAGAAGTGTTCTTTTCGTAAAGATGATTTTAAAGGGTAGTGTAAAAAGTTCTATGAAAACTCGGCTTTGAGGGTTCCGTTCTGCCACAAAACAGAT
>NZ_PGVA01000023.1 GCF_002860125.1 Bacillus canaveralius | reverse complement strand
TCTTGACACTTACTCGGGTTGGACTTTCACCAACTAGCAATTAACGGCTTGCTGGGCACGCATCAATTAAAAAAGGACCTTTTTATAAAAAAAGTCCTTTGCATTCCTTTTTCAGCGAATTCTAACTAATTATGAAACAATTCTAATCATTTATGAAATCTTACATCAAACCGCCTCAGTACCCCACTTCTTCTCTTCCTGCACAAACAGAATCCCAAGCTCATGGTGGTCGCCTTCGTATAATGCACGCTGAACGAAACGAATCTCGCCGTTCACATCAAGAATTTCAAGCTTACAATGGGCGCGGTTTCGCTGAACTGCCTCATAGAAGGCCTTTTCATCATTGACCTGAATGCCATTGACCTTTGTTATCAGCTCGCCTACTTGCAAGGCCATTTTGTGTGCGGGTGAATCGAGAATAATCCCGAGAATCATCAGGCCCTTGTTTCGTTTCGAAAAGTAGAATGGTTTGTTCTCTTCTGAAAGGCGATCCCTTAAAGTGAGCACTTCGCGGCCGAGCACGGCTAAAGCGACAACTGCTATCGAAATGATAGGCCACCAATATCCGGCTCCTGCAAAGATTAAGGTAATTACTCCTAGGACAATCACTCTTTTTCCAACTAACTTCACGGCTTCTTTTGGAAGCATGCCTTGAATTTGCTGGTAGAATCCAACAGCAAACGGAACTAGGATAAACGAAAACTCCTTGCCTCCCACTGTGAAAATCGGCCACCACTCAAATAGGGCTGAAATAGCATCACCGGGGATTACAAGGAACACAGGCAGCATCCACAGTCTTTTTACTTCATGAACTCCGACTGACTGCCCACGCTTACTTTTTATAAGCTTCGGCGAGGTTCCCTTTTGGCCATTTTTTAAAATAAGGACGCCTTCTCCAATGATTAATAGCGATATTAATACAGCAATGGCAGGGTAAATGCCATTCCCAAGTGAAGCAAATAGATCCGGGAAATATGGGATCGACCAGTTTTGATTGACCGCTAATATGAAGGCGAAAAATGCCGCACCAACCGTATACGCAGGTGACAGCAACCGCACTTTTGTTGTGATACTCGCGAGTATTGTAGCACATGCGGTTAACAGGACGGCTTCAAACGGAATGACAAGCCCGGCTGCCAATGAAATGATAGAGATGGCTATTCCAATAACGGCGCCTGTCGGCAAAAGCTGCCGCAATTCAAAATATGCATTCTCCACACGGACATGAAAGTTCTTCCTTTCCCGTTTCACCCGGGAAACTCCCAATATAGCAGCCAATAGGAAAAGATAGTAAAACACAGGGTTGAGCAATAATTTACCTGTCCCTTTTAATAATTCAATTAACCACGCTTGTGCCAACCTAGTCACCAGCCTCTATGATAATCCTCTTAATTGTGTGTATTAAAAACATTCTATTAAAGCCTATTTTACCAAACCAACAACTTAAAACCTATTGCTAGTTTTTGCAAACCGAATAAATTTGTGAATCTCCTCAAATGTTTATTTTCTTTTTCAAACGGGAATTACACCAAACATAAATTTAAAGAGGTGAGTCAATGCACACGGCCAATGAGTTTTTACTAGAAAAAGAGGATATGACCAATCCTGAGATCGTTCCAGATTGGGTCATTCGCGAGTACGCTACATTTAACAAAACGGTTACAGATAAAACATTTCCATGCACTTTTGGAATGACGGCAGAAAAAAGGGGCGAACTCCGTTACTCATATATCACTCATGATAACTGGTCCGAACTTCCGGGAACAATCGAGGCGTTCATTGACCTGTTTAATGCTCCCAAATTAATAAGGCATGGGCTCTTTTTATTTGTTGAACCGGAAAAAGAGGAAAAGTCGCTTGAATACTATAGAGAATATTTCTGGAATCTTCTTCAGTACCTGCATGAAAAAGACTCTAAGCCATGGCCGAAAGACTACCCGACAGACCCCGACCACTATCTTTGGGCATTTTCTTTCGCAAATGAGCCATTCTTTGTGTTCGGCAATGCACCGGCCTACAAGCAGCGAAAGACACGTGACCTTGGAAACAGCCTTATTCTTGGATTTCAGCCACGAAGGATTTTTGAAGGACTCGAAGGAACATCGCCAGGCGGAATCATGTCACGGGAAAAGGTGAGAGAAAGAGTGGAGAAATGGGACCAGCTTCCGAAACACCCGAATATTAGCCACTACGGCGACCCTGAGCATCGTGAATGGAAGCAGTACTTTATCGGCGATGACATTAAACCAATTGAAGGGAAATGCCCATTTCATCATAAATAATCATTGGTTTGGCAACATATTAACCCTGTTTCAGTTCCACATATGTTTCTTTGATCGCGGAGAAAAGTTTTCGCGCATATACTGACTAAATCGCGAATTAAATTTTTAACTGTCGGAAAATATCTCCACTCTCATAGCTAAAATGCACCCGCGATTCTACCAATAAGCAGCCAAAAAGGCCTTTCCACATGGCGGAAGGCCTTTTTAAAATCTACTTTTCATAAAAGCTTCGTTTCTATCATTTTTTCGCAAGATGGCGTAAGGCCGTTTGGAGTTGAAAATCATTTTCTTCTTTCTTTATTTCTTTGATAACAGCTGCTTCAAGGGCCGAGGCGGTTTTTTGGTCGATTACTCCTGTTGGCTTGATTTTTTGCTGCTGTTGGAATGCTTTTACTGCCGTAACTGTGCCAGCATTGAAATAACCGTCTCTCCGTCCGGGAGCAAAGCCTAGCCCATCAAGCATTTGCTGGATATTTTTAACCTGTTCATTGTTCATGTCTTTTTTAAGTGGCTCTTCCAATTTGAGCGGATGTGTCTGGAATATTTCCGACTGGCTGACTTTGACTGTCGGTTCAATCCCTTTGTTATGAATCCAGTTGCCGTCCGGAGTCAGCCATTTGAAGAGTGTTAATTTAATCGTGCTTCCGTCCGCCATCTGTACGGGCTGCTGAACCGTTCCTTTTCCAAAAGTCGTTTCGCCGATTAACGCGTAACCGCCCGCTTCTTTTAAAGCACCTGCCAAAATTTCTGCTGCAGACGCGCTTCCTTTATCGATTAATACAGCAATTGGGTAATCCTTTTTCTTTTTCAAATTAGAAAAGTATCGATCTTTTTCGCCGTCCCGTTGTTCTATTTGCACGTAAGGTTTTTCATCTGTAATAAGCTGCTTTAAAATTTCATCGACACTTGTTAACAGGCCGCCTGGGTTACCGCGAACATCAATAGCCAGCCCGTCAATGCCTCTTTTTTCCATCAAATTCAATTCCTTTTGAAATTCTGCTGCTGTGTTTTTCGAAAAAGAGGTGAGTTCAATATAGCCAATCTGTTTGCCATTCTGCTTTTTCACATCAGCATAAACAGTAATTTGCGGTATTTCATCACGTTCTATCTCAAGCTTCAACGGATCCTTCAATCCTTGCCTCGCAATTTCCAGTTCGACCTTTGTACCCTTTTCACCGCGGATCTTTACAGTCGTTTCATACAGATCCAGTCCTTTGACACTTTCACCGTCCACTTTTAAAATTTCATCATTCGGCTTAACTCCTGCTTTTTCCGCAGGAGAATCTTTAAACGGCGCAACAATCACAACTTTACCGTCTACGATACTGACTTCGGCACCAATTCCTTCAAAGGTTGATTCTAAGGTTTGATTAAACTGGCTGGACGTTTCTTTGTCCATATAAACAGAGTATGGATCTTCAAGTGTGGACAGCATGCCCTGTACTGCCCCTTCGATTAGCTGCTCTTCGTCAACTTTTTCCACATAGCGATTTAAAATCAAACTATAGGCCTGACTCACTTTTTCCAGATCAACAAAGCTTGTACTCTCTTCTACCTGCGATCTTTTCGCTGATTGATGGGCCTCGTTAGTTTCTTGCGGCGTACCTTGCCAGTTCACTACAGCATAGGTACCCGCAGATCCAAGAAACAACGAACCGGCCATTAAAAGTGCGATCCACTTATTGTTCATAGCTTCCCCTCTTTCTCCAACAATACATTAAGCAGGGTTTCCCTGAATACTCCATTCTAGTAGAGATTCACGTCAGCATCCCTGTCTATATCAATATATGTGGACTGGGACGAGTTATGAACAATAAAAAATACTCTTTCTTGGGAGATTACAAGTTTTTAAATTTTAGTGACAGGGTATCAGAATCATATATGGTTAGGATTTTTGTCAAAAGAAAAAAGGAAGAAGCATAGAGCTTCTTCCTGAGATGCTTACAACGGGACATAAGCGGCTGGATTTACAGCATTAGATTTAGCGGAGTTCCATCCACCTTTATGAAGTTCAAAATGCAAGTGCTGACCATCTGAATCACCGGTATTACCCATAATGCCGATCTGCTGGCCTTTTGCGACGAATCCAGATTGTACGGCTCGGCTGCTCATATGAGCATAAACGGATGTGAATGTTTGTCCATTAATCGAATGGGCAATATATACAACATTACCGTAGCTCTTAGAAAATTCAGATTTGATTACTACACCGTCTGCGGCAGCAAGGATCGGTACACCGTCTGCTCTGTTCGCAATATCAGCACCATAATGGAATCCTCCAGGGCGCATGCCGTACCCAGATGTGAGACGACCGCTCGCAGGTCTTGTAAATGCACCGTTTGCTACTGGAGGAGTAGAAACACTTGCACCGTTGCTGTTTCCACCTTTGTTGCCGGTTGCTTTAGCTGCAGCTTCCTGCTCTTTTCTTTTCTTTTCTAATTCGGCAGCCTGCCTTGCAAGTTCAGCCTGGCGTTGCTGTTCCATTTGGATAGCTTGTGCCATTGCCGTTTCCTGGGCGGCAAGAATTGCAGCTTCCTCTTCTAGGCTCATTTTATGATCCTCGACATGCTGTTCCTGCTGTTCAAGGCTTGCCATCAGTCTATTTTGTTCAGCTTTTTGAGAATCAAGCTGTTGTCTCATGTTTTCCAAATCTGCATGCATTTTTTCAAGGTCTGCAAGTTGCTGTTGGACTTCTGTCTGCTTTTTCTCAAGAAGTTCTTTGTCTTCACGATGCTGACGAAGAATACCCTGGTCCGCCTCAACAATCGTCGTTACTGCTCCGACACGGTCGATAAAATCACTAAAGCTTTGTGCGCCCATTAACACATCAACATAGCTGACTGAGCCGCCAGTTTCCTGGAATGAACGGGCCCGGTCCTTGAGCATTTGATTTCTCTTTTCGATTCTTTCCATTAATACTTGGATCTCACCTTGAAGCTTTTCAATTTCGACTTTTGTTGCTTCAATTTGACCCTCTTTTTCTGCGATTTTACTGTTCGTATCGTTTATTACAAGTTCAATTTGCTGAATTTCATTTTGAACATTATCCTGCTGTCCCTGCAGTTGGTTTATTTGACCTTCTGCTTCATTAATTCCGGAATTAATGCCTGAACGTTCCTGCTGGAGGGCTTTCTTCTGATTCTCTAATTCTTGTAATTTTGTAGATGCTAATGCTGGACTAGCACCTGCCCCTGTTAAAATACTCCCCATTCCCACAGTTGCAACAACCGTGAGAGTTAATAATGAATGTTTCAAATTCCGAATTCTCCTTTCGACTTCCAGGTTGATCTACTAATCTCATACAATGGTGAACCTTTGGCCCCAGTTAATTCGTCTATACAATGAATGCGCAGAAGGCTTACTTCACAGACCCCGACCTGAGGTCACAAGCTTTCTACACTTTTAAAAACTTGCGTACTGACATTAAGCTGCCCCAAATTCCGATGATCGCTCCCATTAAAATGAGAAGCCCCGCAACTTGGTAAACGAATGGATTAAATTCAAGAAGCTTAATAAAATGGTTAGTTAATCTTGGTTCGATATAGTCGTAAGCATAGCGATAAGTAACGGCAATAATCGCAATTGGCACAATTGAGCCAAGAATTCCAAGCCACAACCCTTCTAAAAAGAATGGCCAGCGGATAAAGGAATTGGTTGCTCCTACCAATTTCATAATCTCAATTTCTTTTCTTCTCGCTACGATCGTGATCTTGATCGTATTTGAAATCAGAAACATCGCGGTAAATAATAAACCGATTATTAGCACAAGCCCAACATTGCGGCTCGTTTCGATAAATGCAAATAGCTTTTCTATGGAGCCTTGTCCATATTTAACATTTGAAGCGTACTGCATCTTCTCAATTTTCTTTGCAACAGCCATTGTGTCTGTTGGATTTTTCGTTTTTACGATAAATACATCGTTCAATGGGTTATCCTGTTCAAACAACTGGAATATTTCCCCTTCTTCTCCAAGGCTTTCGATCAGATTAGTCAGTTCTTTTTCTTTTGGTGAATATGTAGTGCTGCTCACCTCGGGAATCTGTTCAATCTGTTGCTTTAAAACCTCTTGGTCCTGCTCAGTGGCAGCGATATCGATGTGCACGCGAATTTCGACGTTCTCTTCAATAGTTGTAGCTACTTTATTGAGATTCATCATAATAACGAAAAAGACGCCAACTAAAATTAATGTTACGGTAACGGCGCTGACTGACGCAAAGGTCATCCAGCCGTTTCTTCCCAAACTTTTAAAGCTCTCTCTAACATGACGGCGAAGGGTTCTAGCTTTCATAGCCGTATTCCCCCCTCTGTTCATCCCGGGCAATTTTCCCGTTCTCAATCGCAATAACACGATGGGTGATCGTATTAACAATTTCCTTATTATGTGTTGCCATGACCACGGTCGTCCCTCTCGTGTTGATTTCATCAAATATGTTCATAATTTCCCATGATGTATCAGGGTCAAGGTTTCCGGTTGGTTCATCGGCAATTACTAACTTAGGAGCGTTAACAATCGAACGGGCGATCGAAACACGCTGCTGCTCGCCACCTGAAAGCTCGGTTGGAAGCATTCTTGCTTTATGTTTTAATCCAACAAGCTCGAGCGTCTCCAAAACGCGCTTCTTTATTTGTTTCGGCTGTTCTTCGATAACCTCTAAGGCAAACGCGACGTTTTCATAGACGCTTAATGTCGGAAGCAATTTAAAGTCTTGAAAAACAACGCCTATGTTTCGGCGCAATAGCGGAACCTTTTTGGGCTTTAGTTTCCCAAGGTCTATTCCATTAATCAGGATCGCCCCTTTTGAAGGTTTTTCCTCACGATACATCATTTTAATGAAAGTAGATTTCCCCGCACCACTTGGACCAACTACATATACAAATTCGCCTTGCTTAATTGTCACATCTATTCCGTTAACGGCGATCACACCGTTTGGGTACTTTTTAAAAACTGATTGCATTTCTATCATTTATACCATCACCTGAACTTAAAATATATGCCAATAAGATTTTATCATTTTACATCTTTTGACAATCTTCGTCGATTTCGACAAATTTCTTATCCGTGGCACATAACTAGACAATAGCAACAAGCCTTTTCGCCTCTTGCCTAGACTATTATAACATCATAAATTGTCAAATAAACCGAATAAATATTACATTTTCATTTCATTTTAGTACGAAATAACTACATTTTTCCTCTGTTGGTTAATAAATCTATTATAATTTTAATTTTCCATTCTATCTTTAAGCCAATATTCTACAAAAAATTTTTAAAATCGCATTTTTAATGTTACTAATATGACATTTACGTAACAGTAATGTAACAAATAATTTCATCCGAATTGGGAGATTTATAAAAAAGGGGCAAAAAGACGAAGATTTTTCTTAACAGCAAGACAGTTAGTGAAGGTTCTACCATTTATTATTTCATGACAAGGTCCTTAAAAAATACTATTTTTCTAATATAAAAAACGTTCTGCTATATACAGAACGTTTTTCGGGCTTTATTCACTTATTTTTTTGCTGCCAGCCAGTCGGCAACAGTCGAGGCTTCTTCACCTTTTAATGCTCCAGCCGGCATAATTCCTTTTCCCTCAGCAATAATCGTTTCAATATCTTCTTTTGATAGATCAGCGCCTACTTTATCGAGAGCAGGGCCTGCTCCACCCTCGAGGTTTTCCCCGTGGCATTGTAAACATTTTTGGTTATAAAGCTTTTCAGCATCTCCGCCGCTGGCTGTTGTTGTTTCTTCGCCATCTTTTGTTGCTTTGTCATCAGCAGCTTCATCGCCGCCTCCACAGGCAGCCAACACAAGAGCAGTACCCATCATTAAAGCGAGCAACTTCTTTTTCACTAATATCCCCCCGAGAGTTAAAAATTGCATAGTACAGTTACATTATACCAATCTCATGCTCGTTTGAAACCCTCTCCCAATACCTCTGCAGCATCCATAACAATCACAAATGCAGTTGGATCAATGCTTTTTACTAGTTGTTTCAATTTTGTGAACTCAGTTTGATCGACGACACACATTAAGATTGGCCTCTCATGGTCCGTAAAACCACCATATGCTGATAGTTTTGTCACACCCCGGTCTATTTTAATCAAAATGGCTTCACGGACTTCGTCCTGCCTGTTTGTAATAATCATCGCCATCTTTGATCGTCCCAAGCCTACTTGGACGAAATCAATCGTTTTACTCGTTACATAAAGCCCTATTAAAGCATATAAACCACTTTCGATATCAAAGACGATCGCGGCCGACAAGACTATTAGACCGTCAATGAGGGCAACGCTTCTGCCAAGCGAAAAGCCTGTATACTTATGAATGATTTGCGCAGCTAAATCCGTTCCGCCTGTTGATGCTTTTCCGCGAAAGACAATTCCGAGACCAAGCCCGACACCAATGCCGCCGAATAAAGAGCCAAGCAAAGGATCGCTGGTCCATGGTTCTAGATCGTTGGATAGGAATACGACAAGCGGCAAGAAGATCGTACCGGCAAGCGTTTTTGCCCCAAATTGCTTGCCAAGAAAGATTAACCCGGCAACAAAGAGCGGAATATTAAAAGCCCATTGCACATAAGCAGGCTCCCATTCTATCACAGCATTTAGAATTGTACTGATTCCGCTCACACCACCCGAAGCCACCCGGTTTGGCAGCAGGAAGACATTAAAGGCGAGTGCCACAATTGCTGATCCAACTAAAACATAGAAATACTCTATGAACCTCGCTAATAATGGATGATTTGTATATATAGTATACATTCGCTTCATTTCTCGGTTTACTCCTTTAAATTCACACTTTCTTTCGACCGAAAGTGAGTATAGCATGGAAGGAGATTTTGTGTAAATGGCGCTGTATTGCCGTGTTAAAGGATTAAATCCTCATTCATTAATGGAATTTAAGCAGTGCTGCTAAGGGAATGTAAACAATAGAAAAAGCCTCTGCCAGATTCCAGCAAAAGGCTTTCCCATTTAGTTTAACCTTGATCGCAAATAGGCGTTTATGAACACATCCAGTTCACCGTCCATTACGGCCTGGATGTTACCGACTTCCGTGTTGGTGCGGTGATCTTTCACCATTGAATAAGGGTGGAAAACGTACGAGCGGATTTGGCTGCCCCAGCCAATCTCCTTCTGTTCGCCACGGATTTCGGCAAGCTCTTGTTCCTGTTCTTCAATCTTGCGTTGATATAATTTTGCCTTGAGCATTTTCATCGCATGCTCGCGGTTCTTGATCTGTGAACGCTCTGTTTGGCAAGTAACGACAACACCGGTCGGCAGATGCGTAATCCGGACGGCAGAATCGGTTGTATTGATATGCTGTCCTCCGGCACCGCTCGCCCTATAAGTGTCGATTTTCAAATCTTCGGTACGAATATCAATTTCAATCTCGTCATTGAATTCAGGCATCACTTCACAGGAAGCGAACGAAGTATGGCGCCGCCCCGATGAATCAAAAGGAGAAATCCTGACAAGACGGTGCACGCCTTTTTCCGCTTTCAAGTAGCCATAAGCATTATGCCCTTTGATCGCAAGGGTGACACTCTTGATTCCCGCCTCATCTCCGGGAAGATAGTCGAGGGTTTCGACTTTAAAGCCTTTCTTTTCGGCCCAGCGGGTATACATGCGCAGCAGCATTGAACCCCAGTCCTGGGATTCGGTTCCGCCTGCTCCCGGATGAAGTTCAAGAATGGCGTTGTTTTTATCATATTCCTCGCTTAGGAGAAGCTGGAGTTCAAAGTCGTTGAGACGGTCTCTTAATTCGATCATTTCCGAAGAAAGCTCTTCCTGTAGCTCCTCATCAGGTTCTTCACGAACAAGCTCATAGGTAAGCTCTAAATTTTCATAAGTCTCATAAAGGCTTTTGAATTCATTGACGAGCTCTTTTAATGCGTTCCCTTCATTAATGACGGTCTGGGCTTTTTGCTGATCATCCCAGAAACCGGGCTGCAGCATGACTTCATCAAGTTCTGCTATTCTGGCCTCTTTATTTTCAAGGTCAAAGAGACCCCCTGAAGTCCGCTAATTTCTTAGCTGTTTTTTCTAATTCATTGCGAATATCCGCTAATTCCATATTCGGTCACCTCTAAGAGTTTTTATTAGTATATCGTTTGAAGCTCTGCAAAGATACTCTGGCAGGTAAAAGAGGGCCGGCAGAGCTTGCCTGGCCCTCTTTTCATGCTTATTGTATTGGCTTATCCGCTAATTCCGTGGCAGTTTTTATATTTTTTGCCGCTTCCACAGTAGCATGGGTCATTACGGCCAAGTTGAATTTCTTTGACAACCGGCTTTTTCTTGACCTTTTCCCCATCTTCCTTAGGATTTACCGCATGACCTTTGGCAACCTCCTGGCGCTCAAGGTTATTGCGGATTTCCGCTTTCATGATGTATTTTGCAACATCTTCTTCAATTGACTCAATCATAGTTTCAAACATAGCGAAGCCTTCGTGCTGGTATTCACGGAGTGGATCCGTTTGTCCATATGCGCGCAGGTGAATACCTTGGCGGAGCTGGTCCATCGCATCAATATGATCCATCCATTTAGAGTCAACGGCACGGAGAACGATAACCTTCTCAAATTCGCGCATTTGCTCATTGTCCAGAACAGATTCTTTTTCATCATAACGGTCTTTTACTTTTGCAAAAATGATCTCGATGATCTCTTCAGCTTCTTTTCCGCGCAAATCATCGGTTGTAATGTCGCCTTCCTTAAGAAGGTTTCCGTTGACATAGTCAACAATGCCCTGCAGATCCCATTGTTCCGGATCTTCATTACCCGGTGTATGGGCTTCAACATGGCGGGAAAGCACACCATGAATCATATTTTCGACAATCTCGCGCAGGTTTTCCGACTCCAATACCTCGTTGCGCTGTTTGTAAATAATTTCACGCTGTTGGCGCAGAACATCATCGTACTGAAGGAGCTGCTTACGGGCATCAAAGTTATTGCCTTCAACGCGTTTTTGCGCTGATTCGACAGCTTTGGAAACCATTTTGCTCTGGATCGGCTGGGAATCATCCATGCCAAGGCGAGTCATCATCGCTTTCATATTGTCAGAGCCGAAGCGGCGCATCAGTTCATCCTCCATCGAAAGATAGAACTGGGTCACCCCCGGGTCTCCCTGACGTCCGGAACGACCGCGCAGCTGGTTATCAATCCGGCGGCTCTCATGCCGTTCCGTACCGACAACGGCCAAACCGCCAAGGTCTACCACACCTTCACCAAGCTTAATATCGGTACCGCGGCCGGCCATGTTTGTTGCAATCGTGACGGATCCACGTTCACCGGCATTCGCAATAATTTCGGCTTCACGGCCATGGTTTTTCGCATTGAGCACATTGTGGCGGACGCCTTTTTTCGATAGAAGCTTGGAAATTAATTCAGATGTTTCAATCGCCACTGTACCAACCAGAACGGGCTGGCCTTTTTCGTAACGCTCGGCAATATCCTCGACGACAGCCCGGAATTTTCCTTCCATTGAAGCATAGATAAGGTCTGCACGGTCATCACGAATTATCGGCTTATTCGTCGCGATCGCAATAACATTCATATTGTAAATATTGCGGAATTCCTCTTCTTCCGTTTTCGCCGTACCGGTCATCCCGGAAAGTTTTTCATACATACGGAAGTAATTCTGGAATGTAATGGTGGCGAGGGTCATGCTTTCATTTTGGACTTCAAGGCCTTCTTTTGCCTCAATTGCCTGGTGGAGGCCGTCGCTGTAACGGCGCCCTTTCATTAAGCGGCCGGTAAATTGGTCAACAATCACAATTTCGCCGTCCTGAACCACATAATCCACATCCAGATGCATGCTGGCATGAGCTTTAAGCGCCTGGCTGATGTGGTGGTTTAAAGAGACATGGGAAATATCAAACAAGTTATCGATACCGAACGCCTTCTCGGCTTTCGTCATCCCTTCCTCTGTCAGCTGTACACTCTTCGTTTTTTCATCATATGTGTAATCATCGTCTCTAGTTAACGTCCTGACAAACGCATTTGCCTGAATATAAAGCTGAGTAGACTTTTGCGCAGTTCCTGAAATGATCAACGGTGTCCGCGCTTCATCGATTAAAATCGAGTCAACCTCATCAATGACCGCAAAGTAAAGCGGGCGCTGAACCTTTTGATGCTTGTAGAGCACCATGTTATCACGCAAATAATCAAACCCGAATTCATTATTTGTACCATACGTAATATCAGCTGCATAAGCCGCTTGCTTTTCTTCCTTCGAAAGGCCGTTTAAATTCAGGCCGACTGTCAGGCCAAGAAACTCATAAAGACGTCCCATTTCGGTCGCATCACGGCTGGCAAGGTATTCGTTGACGGTAATAACGTGAACACCTTTACCAGTAATCGCATTTAAATAAACGGGCATGGTCGCTGTTAACGTTTTACCTTCACCGGTTTTCATTTCGGCAATATTCCCGTCATGGAGGGCAGCTCCCCCCATTAACTGGACATGGTAAGGATACAGGCCAAGCACACGCTTCGCTGCTTCTCGGACCACCGCAAATGCTTCAGGAAGCAAATTCTCAAGTGCTTCGCCTTTTTGGTAGCGGGCTTTAAACTCCTCCGTTTTCTGACGAAGATCTTCATCCGATAATTGTTTCATATCCTGAGCGAGGCTGTCTACCTCATCAGCCAGCTTTGCCAGGCGTTTTAAATCGCGTTTATTTTGATCAAATACTTTATTTAAAATTCCAAGCATGATAAACGCTCCTTTTTTATTATAAAAATATGAGAGGCCTTAATTACCTCACTTATGAAATAACAACATAAAAGACAACTAAAAAAAGATTCGCTTTTTTTACGCTGAATCCTTCCAACCGTTTTAATATATTCCTTATTAATACTACCACTTTCGCTATGTAGTGACAACTTATCGTAACTAGGAGCCTTTTTCCAAATACTAAGAAATTCTGAAAGGTTTTACACCGATATGCAAACAGCAGCCGCATTACATCTGCAGCTGCTGCTTAAAATCATTTCTGTCTTTTCATGTAATCCAGTACATCTGTATCGATGTGCCCCTGCGCCTGTTCACGGGCCTCAAGATTTTCAGTGCGGATGTACTTAGTAAGGGCGCTGAACAGGTCTTCGTCGACTAACGGGTTTGAATTTGCATAACCGTGCCGTGTCAACTCCTGTTCAACGGAATCTCTTATTTCTCCGTCAAGCGGAACAATTTTATCCGGTCTTGAAGGAGAAAAATACAGCTGCTGAAGCTCATAAATCCGAATCAGCTCTTTAATCGGTTCGGGATGATCATCGACCCGCAGGTCAATATACCGGTCGTTGAATCGTCCATATCCTCCCTGTTCTTTTACAACGAGAAGCGCTGCGGACTGCTGGCCGCGGCTGTCTCCACCTGCTTGCTGGCCGGCCTGGAGGGCAGCAAGCAGCTTTTCTGCCAGGCTTCCTTTTGTTTTCGTAAAAATGATCGCCATTTCCTGGACGGTCCGTTGATCGACGAGGATATTTCCCTGGGCAGTAAAATGCCGGCCGGTGATTCCTCCAGCCCAATTGTAACAGCCATCACCGGTAAAAGAGGCCGGATTGCCGTTTGCATCGATGATTCCAACCTGGCGCTGCTCCCGGTCCGGATCTTCCTCGGTCATGATTTTAAGAGCTTCTTCTGCTGATTTCCCTTGCTCCATCAGGTTCAAAGCTTTTGGCCCGTAAGCTGTATTGGCGAAAGCCTGGGTCGCAACTGCACCTACGCCGGCTTTAGCCCACGGTACGACTGCACCGACAGCGAGAAACTTGGATTGAACGGCGATTCCCCATTCTTTTTCTTCTGGATCATAACCAATAATCGAAAATGTCAAAATTGATAACCTCCCTGAACTGTTTATGGATTTGGCACTACTTCTTCATATTATTGCAAGAGTTAGTAATCCATTCCCTTATTTCAAGCAAGTTAAAAGTTTTCTAGATTGCTAACTCGATAAAATTTTTTCAACTCCGCGTATTTAATATTTAGCCGTGCGCAGGCAGTTATGACAATACAAGCGCCCCATACACAAGTGCTCCGGCAATGACATAGGCAGGGTGAACCTTGAATTTTTCCATTAAAAGAAAGCTGATCGTGCCGATCACAATCGTTTGTAAAGCACCAACACTTTCATACGAAGAAAACAGGAAATCATACGTCATAACGCCGAGCAAAACTGCAATGACCGGCCGGATTACGGTTGTCATCCGCTTGACCCTTGGCGATTCCTTATATTTCATCAACAAGCCGAGCAAGGAAATCATCAAAATAAGCGATGGGGCAACCGTAGCAAAGACACCAACGACAGCGCCAAGAATCCCGCCCTGTTCGTAACCAATATAGCCGGCCATTTTCGTGGCAATCGGTCCGGGCAATGAGTTCCCTAAGGCCAGAACTTCACTGAATTCATTAACCGTCAACCATTCATACCGGTCAACCACTTCATTTTCAATAAGCGGAATCGAAGCCGGCCCTCCGCCGTAGCCAAGGATACCGGGTAAAAAAAAGGCCAGGAATATTTGAAAATAAATCATGATGTACTGTTCTCCTTTTCTGCCTCATTCTTTTTAGCCGAATCCTTTTTAAACAGTGCTCCTAATAAGAGAGCCAAAATGATGAACGCTGGATGGACCCCGAGCATTTCAATTAAGAACAGGCCCGCGACAACAAAAATAGCTGTCCAGACCCAGCCAAGAGCCGACTTTCCGGACTTATTAAAAAAGTCCCATGTTAATGTTGCCAGCATCACGGCTACAACGGGGACAACGGCTGCCGCCATGCCGGTAACCCACGGTTCATCTTTATAAGCATTCAGAACATTGAGCAGCAGGATCATCAGTACAATCGTCGGCACCATTGTCGCAACAAGAGCATTGAGCATTCCGGTGTAGCCGCCAACACGGTAACCGATATAACCGGCCATTTTCGTGGCAATCGGGCCGGGGAGCGCGTTGCCAAGAGCAAGAACATCACCAAACTCATCTGAATCCATCCATTTGTATTTCTCAACCACCTCTTTATGCACGAGCGGGATCGACGAGGGACCACCCCCGTAGCCAAGAATCCCCACCCGGAAAAACGCTAAAAAAATATGAAGCTGTTTCATTAAATCACCCGTTTCATCCTTTTACGAACAACGTCCAAATTGTCCATGCGTTATCGCATAGTTCAATTATAAGAAATATACAAAATATTTAGAAGCACGAAATTTTATGAGCATTTTGGAAAAAATGATTTCGAACAAGCTTATAAACAGGCTTTTCTCATGTCGAAGCCCTTTTTGGCCGCTTATTTATAAGAACCCCATGTTGTGTCAAATAAAAAACGCATCATAAAAAACAGCCCTGAAAAATCAGGACTGCGTTCAGCAACCATGTTATTGGGCTTCAATCAGGCCATAGCGGCCATCTTTTCGTTTGTAAACGACGTTTGTGAGGTTTGTTTCGGCGTTTGTAAACACGTAAAAGCTGTGGCCGAGCATGTTCATTTGCAAAATGGCTTCTTCACTGTCCATTGGCTTCAGGTCAAAGCTCTTTTGGCGGACCACTTCCAGATCGTTATCCTCTTCAACTTGCGGAGAACCTGCCTCATCAACAGTTGTAAACATTTCGTTAATGTCGCCTTTTTCACGAAACTTGCGGTTAACCTTTGTTTTGTGCTTGCGAATTTGCCGTTCCAATTTATCGGTAATCAAATCGATTGCCGCATACATATCATCATGATCTTCCTCCGCCCGCAGCACTAAATTCGGCATCGGAATGGTGACTTCCACTTTTGATCTTCCATCATTATAAGTTTTTAAGTTTACATAAACATTTGCATCAGGAGTTTCAGCAAAATAGCGTTCCAACTTAGCAATTTTTTTCTCTACATACTCTTTAATTGCTGGAGTTACCTCAATGTTTTCACCACGAATGTTATAATTCATAAGTGAACTCCTCCTTTTTATTATCCAATTGCGGTATTAGCAACGGAATCCAATCCTTGCTTCTTACCTCACCTCACAAATGTTAAGGCTATGTAAATACATTTCTATTTTACCCCAGAAAACTCCTGCAAAAACAGAGAAATAATTTGAAAAGTTTTGTCGAAAAAAATTGTTTGAACAGAGAAATTTAAGAACTGATTTGTGTTTAACAATTTACTGCGAGTCCCGATTATTGTTCACACTACATACAAAGAAAAAACCCCATATGGGGTCATTATTTCTTCTTATCGAAATAGTATCCGTCTTGAGTTGAAGGTTGGTAAAGCTGGTGATAACCTTTGAAGGCACCTTTCCCTTTTTTAGCTGTTAAAATATCATTCTGAATTATATTTTTCAATTGACTGATCTTTATCATTATGGCTTTATTTTTTTCATTGATCTGCTTAAGCTGCTCTTTCTCTTCATCTGAAAAGATCATTTCCTTCATACCAAGCAAAAGTTCTTCTCTCAAGTCTAATGTTTTGGTAACTTCCTCGATCACCATTTCTCTCTGATCACCTTGTGGTACTTCTTTGAGGATCGTATCGAGTTTATCAGTCAGCTCAATCAAAGAAAGAATCTGGTTCATTATGCTTGTCCGCTAGTTCTGAATTGCTTTTTTCTGTTTATGGCGATGACTTCTTTCCAAGTATCTCTAAAGTCAGTAACTAGCTCTTCCACTTCATTTAGAATGGAGATATCATTTTTTAAATTAGCGTCAATTAATCGGCGGTTTATATAGTCATAAAGTCTTCTCATTTCTTTCGCTATAGAGTAATCCAAATTTAAGGTTACGATTAACTCTGTGATTATATTTTGTGCTTTAGAAATGTTAATATGCTTTGTCTCTATATCTTTGTCTTCAATAGCCTTCTTAGCTACATGAATAAACTTGAGGCAGCCATTATATAGCATTAACGTTAATTCACCAGGTGACGAAGTCAAAACAGCGTTTTGTTGATACTTTTCATAATGGTTTTGCAACATATGTCCTCCCAGACTTCCTGTTATATTTAACCTATCATGCCCGTAATGTAATTGCTTTGCTCGTTCATCTTACTCAAAGCGGTTTCCATGGCCGTGAATTGTTTCCAGTATCGTTCTTCTATTCTAGCAAGCTTGTCTTCCCAGGATATCATTTGCTGGCCTATACCAGCGATAGATTTGCCAAGAGCGCTACTATCCAAGTTAGGACTTGTTTGGGGCCCTCCAGCTTTTTTATTTAACTTATCAATCGCCTTATTCACTTCTTCATATACTCTGGACGCTATCCCATCTTCACTTGTGAATAACGCTTCAATTTCATCGGGTTTGTTGGCAATGGCTTCTCTTAATTTAGCTTCATCGATTTCAAGCTTTCCGTCGAGCGACATATAAGGACTTTTGATACCCAATTCAGACAGCATTCTTAACTGCCCATTCGGAATCCCTGCTACCGGAGTGTACATACTTCCCCTTAACTTAGTTAACGTCTCACGTAAAATTTGGTCATTATAAAGCAGGCCTTGCTTTGCCTTCTCATCCCATTTTTCTGCTTCTTTTTCTGATAACTCTTCCCGTTGCGCATCAGTTAATGGCCGATAATCACGATCCTTCGGTTCTTTTATCTTGGTATTAAAGCTATCAATTAAGGAATTATAACTTTCAACAAAATCTTTTATATTTGCAAAAATAGATTCAGTATCTGAGTTAACAGATATTGTGGTTGTATTAACAGGATCCGCTTTTAAAAGAGTCAGGTCGACCCCGTACACAGAGACTTTATTTGATTTCAAATTCTGAATCAGCGTACCATCAAATACAATTTCTCCGTAAGTGCCCGTAACATTTGCTGCCACGGTGGCTGTGCCGGACGACTGCGCTGCTGAGCCACCATTAGTGATTAATCCTGCTACATTGGTAGAACCAGCCGCCGATGTATCAGTCAGAACAATTTTTTGATTTCCACCCATTTCCTTTGAGGATAGGACAAATCGTGATGTCGTAGCATCAAAAGAGGCACGCACGCCTAGTGAAATACCAGTAGTTGCATCAGTTGCGGAACTGATTTTGCTTGCCAAAGACGAGTATGTATCGTCTTCAGTAATTGTTATAGAAGCCTGTCCATTTAAGGATTCAATTGTAAAAGAAGCTGTCTGGCCAGCAGCAAGTATCTTATCCGTTGCTTGTGCAGCAGTTCCATCAGATTTAATTATAGCGTTAACCGTCTTTATTTTTGCGACCTCCGCCAAACTGTTAATAGTCAGATTGTACGAGCCGGCTACGGCATTGCTTTGTGCAGCAACTAATGCCCTCGAAGTATCGGAAGAAGATGCACTAAAACCGTTAAAGCCAGAGGAAAATCTTAATTTGTCTGCTTTGTTTCTAAAAGTAGCAATCTCCAGATTTACATCTCGATAAGCATCCCGCTGCCATTGCAGCCATTCTTTTTGTTGAAATAGCTTATCCAACGGGGCTCTTTCCGCCGTCATCAAATCCCTGATCATTGAGGTTGTATCAAGGCCTGACGCAAACCCGGTAATCCTCATTTGGTTGGTAAACATAGATTAAAACCTCCCCTTAAATTTTATCATCAACAAACAAGCCCAAATATTCTCTCATGGAAGCATAGACATCCAATAGTTTCTTTGCTGGGATTTCCTTTACAGTTTCTTTCGTTTCATCGTCAATTAAAGTAACATAATATCTCTCTAGCTTGTCGTGGAAAACATATTTTAGATGTGTATGTGAAGTATCTAAAAAGTTATTCAAATCTTTTACAGCTTTATCTAACTCTTCTTCTTTAATATTATTATCGTTCAAGTTCTCAAGCTGCTGCTGTTCTACGGTGTTAGATTCTTTCTCTTGCGGAAGCATTGGGAGTGAACTTTTTGGTTCGACAGTTATTTCTCCTATTGTTGATCGTGAAATCGAATCGACAGAGACCATATTTTTATCCCCCTAATGATTATCTATTTATTACATCGGATAAAAATAATGAATGTTAAATTTTAATATGCTTGTTTGATAAACACAGTGAAAAATAGACATAACGACTACATTTTGTTCCGCGTTTGTAAATTATGAAATTAGAGTTTTAATAATCCGTGAAATAGTATCTTGCTCCATACCCTCCCAGAACGGCAAAGAAAGAATTCGTTTAGAAATTCCTTCGGTTATTGTCAAATCTGAATGAAAAAATTTAATAAACTGCTCTTGTTCATGGCAAGCAGGGGAAAAATATTTTAATGCTTGAATTTTCTTCTCCCCCAGCTTTTTAATGTAGTAATCATTATATTCACCCACGGGGCATAACACCGAAAAAAATTGGTGGGGAATTTGCCCGGTTGTTTGTTGGGTTTTCCAGCCTAAACTTATTAAATTATGAGCTTCAAGTTCTTTTTGGTAGCTTTCAATAACCCGTAATCTACTCGCTATTTTCTCACTTAAATGATCCAATGTCGCCAATCCAATAGCCGCAAATAATTCAGGAAGTTTTGAGTTTAGTCCCATACTTTTTGATTCTCTTGTTCCTAAATATCCAAAATTGCCAGATGCCCTAACTTTGTGGATTATTTCTTCATCGCTACTATAAACCAAGCCACCTTCTCCAATGCCAAACGGTTTTGTAGCATGAAAGCTATATACAACAGCTCCGGAAAAATCCTGGCCAAATTGTGTCCCTTGATCACTTGCCCCAAAACCAGGTGCTGCATCTATTACTACAGGGATTCCTTGTTGGTGTATGAGACTGTAGTAAGAAAGATCAATGTTATTGCCGAAAGTAGCATATGGAATGACAATTGCAACTTCATCTCCAAGCCTGTTTAGAGCACTACTTAAGTGATCTCTATCCATTTCCCACGTGTTTTCATCTATATCTATAAAATATGGTTCAAGCCCGCACCACATTGCAGCGAGGGGTGTTGCTGAAAAAGTAAAACTTGGCATTAAAGCATACTTTCCTCTTGGTCTTTTCAATTCATTTATTGCTAATATTAATCCCGTTGTAGCGTTATTCACTGTTGTAACGGCACCTATGCCATTGAAGTACTCTAATAAAATGCGGTCTTCAAACATTCTATTTAACGGTCCATAATTACTGTAGATTTTGCTTTCGTCTATATATTTTAAATAGTTTACATATTTTTCATAAGGTATAACTTTCGGTTTTAGAAAGGGTATTTCAATCATTATTTTTACTCCAATTATTATTGTTAAAAACTTAATTTCAACGATTACATATGTAGTCCAGTTTTAATGTTTAGTTGTTGTCCTGTAAAATACACATCATATGAAGTAAGAAAATTATCGTATTTTCACTTATATTACTTGTGCCGACCTGCCCAATAGTATCTCCGATAATTTTAGAACCTGCCTTACATAGACAGTTATTCATTGCTTCAGTTCTTTTTCTAAACGAAGTATTTCTTTTTTTCGGTTTTTTATTTTTCTTACCGGTGTTCCTGCATATATACCCCACGGATCCAACGACTCTTTAACTAAACTGTGGGCACCAATAGCGCTACCTTCCCCTATTGTAACACCCGGTAAAACTGTTGAATTTGTACCTATAACAACATGTTTTTCTATTAGTATATGTCCTTTTTCTACACCTAAAAATTCCTTTGGTACAGTCGGATTGGTCAAACTGTGGCCAGAGTAATCATCTGATAAACTATATAATGTGACTCTCGAAGATAAACAGGAAAAATCTTTTAGCGTGACGCCTCCACCACTACCAAATATAGCAGAAAAAGCTGCTATGTGAATATATGAACCAATATTTATTCCGCTCGTTCCTCCTGTCAATATACAAAAATCGTCTATTCTTACATTATTGCCAATCGAAATAGTTTCCGGAAAGTAAATACTGCTCTTATCACTAATTTTGACATTTACACCGATATGTTTAAAACCAATCTTTTTTAGTTCTTCCTCAGAATAAAATCCCAATATGAGAGCCCCCCATGAAATTTTTATTAAAACATAATGATAGGCTCGTATTTTTTGAAAGGCTTTTGAATGTAACCTTTTACGAGCCCTCTAAGCTTCGAGAGCTGTTATATTAACTAAGCCTTGTAAACGATGTATAGAGTATCTTTTTCAGATAAACCTATTGCGCTTGTTATATCTATTCCGAAACACTCAATCGGTTTGTATTCTTCAACTCTAAATCCAACTAGTTTTAGTCTATTTACAAAATCACTTTTTGAATATATTCGTACATGATCATCTTGGCCGAAGATTCTTTTTCTATCTTCTGGAGTCGTAATTGTTGGATCTTCTAATGTCATATTTATGTTTAGGGCAATGGGAACCTGAATAATCCCCCACCCCCCTGTTTTTAACACTCTGTATAGTTCCTTCAAGCCTTTCATATCATCTGGTACATGTTCAAGTACGTGACTGCATAAAACTACATCGAAATGCTGATTATTATAGCCAATGTCAGTTATATCAAGTTTGATCATATCTTTATCACTTGGAAAAAGATCTCCTGCCACGTAGGCAAGATTGGGTTTAGCACTTAACCAATCTCGTAAATTTTTTTCTGGTGCGATATGCAGGACGGCAAGATCCTTACTATTGATATTGGTTTCTTTCTCAATAAAAATTTTATATAACCTCTCTCTATCCAACGAATGACAATTAGGACAAATAGCGGTTCGCTTATTCCACATTTCCCAATCATAGTTTTCAAAATCATAATCATCTGACCATGGGATAAAACTTTGAAATCGCTGCTTACAGTATGGACAGAAATGCGAATCATTGCATGTAAGCTCTTTTAAAAATAGAGACAAGGACGCATTGATATCTTCGGTATCTAAAAGCTCTAATTTTTGCTGTCGATGACCGTGTGAAATTACATGTTTAATAATATCAATATACTTAACCAAAGATTTCTTATACTCTATTTCATTATTTAAGAACCCGCTTTTTCTCGAATCAATTAATAAACTAAGCCACTGTGGAATGGCATCTTTAAGAAATCTCATCGATTCTTGGTTTTGCCCAGAGTGTTGTCTAAAATAACTTAAAGACTCGGGAATGTATACTGCATCCCCTTTTGCCAATAATGATATCCAAGTTGCTAAGTCATTTATGACAGAATATTGTTTGTTTTCAAAAATACCGAAATCATTAGCAATATCTTTTCTTCGGAACAGAACAGTTGTAGGTTCACCAATGAAATTACACATATTTTTCAAGCAAAAATCACCCAAAGTTCTACCTGGTAATATCGTAGTATTTTTAAATAAAACTTTTGTTTCAGTTTTATCCGGTAGAAAGTGACCTTGTTCATCAATTAATTGTCTATGGGAAGTGACTAGTGAAATATTTTGATTTTCGATTAAATATTGCGCCATTATTTCGATTTTCTTAGGATGAAATACATCATCGTCCATCAGATAATTAATAAATTCACCCGAAGCCATTTTTACACATTGTGAGAAGTTTTTCTCTACCATTGGTATTTCATTTTTTTTATATTTTATATGATTATGTCTTTGTAAATAAGGTGCTAACATGTCTTTGACTTCATCATTCGTGCTATCATCACTTATGATAATCTCTATATTTGGGTAAGTTTGATCTAATACGCTTTTCAAGGCGATTTCAAGCAATTCAGGCCGATTGTAGGCGGGAATTAATATACTAACTAACGGAGATTCTTTTTTCTTTTTTTGTTTTAATTCTTTAAACTGCAGTTTCATATAGTCAAGGTAACTCTGTACCTCAGGTAGTCTATCTCCCGTATATTCAGTTATTATTTGGTCAGTCATGATGTTGTCCGCGTAATTTATGCATTTTTCTAACGAGAGTGAGTAATCCTCATCTGTTTTAAGAAACCCCCTCTCCTTTGCAATAAGAATTTGATGGATATAATCCAGCAATCCGTTTATATACATGTCAAAATTTTGCTGCTGTTGACCTGAGTGAATTCTAAAATAACTTAATGTCTCATTAATATAAACTACTTTTCCAGTTTCTAATAAATTGAACCAAGAAGCCAAATCTACATTACATAAATATCTTCTTCCACCATAAGTTCCAAATGGCTCAAGAAGTTTTGACTTCTTAAATAAGACTGTAGTGGGTTCGCCTATAAAATTGCTTAGTTCTTTTAAAATAAAACTACCAAATTCAAGGCCATCTAAAATTTGGTCTTCTTTAAATAATCGTTGGGTGCTCTTTATATCGTTTGCAAATTTTCCATTTTCATTAATTATTTGTCGGTGAGAGGTTACTATATTCACCTCGGAATCTTGTAAAAAATATCTCATCATTTTTTTTATTTTTTCTGGATGAAATAAGTCATCATCCATTAGGAAATTTATGTATTCCCCTTTTGCAAGACTCATCAATTTTAAATCGTTTTCAAATTGACCTAGATTTTGCTGATTTTTTATATAAGTGATGTGTTCGTATTCTTTTACATATCTATCTACAATTTCTTTAGTATCATCATTCGTACTGTCATCACATACAATAATTTCTATATTCAGATATGATTGCTTTATTGCGCTTATTATAGCCTGTTCAAAAAATTCTGGTCGATTATAAGTAGGGATTAAGATACTAACCAGTGGATACGTTTCCTTGATCTCATTTTTATACTCATTTAGATAAATATTTGCGTATAAATCAAAGCCGTTTTCAGTATTAACGATTCCACAATCATGTAGACACCACGGACGGTCTTGTGGAGGTATTCCTACTTCGTAACCTTGTTTAATAAACTCCATACATTGTGATAGATCATAAAAATGCCATCCACCAAACAAATCTTCCCTCCAAGGAATATCAAACTGGGTTATTAAAATTAACCCATCTAACGCATGAACAGATTGATAATCTTTTGTAACTTCATTAAATTGAAGCAATTCCATATTACCGCTATGGCTATCATAAACTTTTCCATATGTAAATTTACTCTCCCACCATATGCCATTGCCAGGTATATACTTACTGCCTGCAACGCCCAGCATTCCTAACTTAGGATTAGCAGTAAACAATTTGATAATATCCGTTATCAAGTTTTGGTTTACAATTATCACATCCTGATGAAGGTACACTTTATATTTAGCATCAGAATCTTGCATGGCTCGATTATATCCTGCTGCCATTGCCGGTGAATCCTCTATTGTAATGACATCTATTTCAAATCCTTCAGGGATGTCCAAGGAGTATATATACTTAAGCGACTCTTCAAGCAATGATTGATTGTTAACACAATAAATAAAGCAAACCTTATTGTTGTTCATGTGGTTTGTAACTCCTTTTGAATATCCTCAATAGCACTGGCAATTTCTAAATCACGGTTTTCTATTTGACTAAAATAATGTAAAGCCAGCCTGTTTTCTTTTAATGTCCACAAGATGTGCCCTAAATTAAACAAAGTATCCTCATCTTTCGGGTCTAACTTATATGATTTTTCCAGTAACGAAAGACATAATTCGATATTCTTTTCTTTATAGAAGGAAACAGCCAAGATATTTAATACTGATTGTTTATTGATAATGTCATTATTTATTACATTCATAAGATCATCTTCAGAAATTTTCCCATCACGGATCGAAATTAATACTTCCTGTACCGATTCATCTACTTCGATTGAAAACTCTATTCTACGAACAATGTTCTTTAAGCCAGCGGTTTTTTCATATAATACTTGATACAGCGATTGGATTTCCTCATCCATGTTAGTCAATTTCTCAAGATACTCCATCGCTTTCCTGTTGTCCCCAAAAAGGTTTAAAACGTAGGCCAAGTTATAAATTGTATCTGCGTCATTCTTATCAATATGATGGGCGGCATTTAAGTAAGGAAGTACAAATTCATATTTCTGCAATTCTAAATTCTTAATTGCTAACAGATTTAAGAAATTCACCGTATTCTCATTATCATCAAAACTATTGATGAGCTCTTCTACACTTTTTGAATTTATTACCTGCAGATTAGCTTCTGTAGCATAGCCTTCGAAAATATCTTTGATAAGTTGCTTAACATGATTTTGTGTCTTTACTCTGACAAGAAACTGGGCTGTTTCCATAAGAATTTGCGTATTGGCATCCCCAAATTCTGAATAAACCTTTATCTCTGTTCTTGCACGTTCATTTAGTTCCGATTTTAATAAAGTGATATCAAAGTCAGCTTCTTCATCGCTGAATAAATCAAATACTTCTTGATAAGAAAAGAAACGATTGCCGTATAACGGTTTACCTCCGGATAAAATATTTTTGATATTTGGATAAAAACTAATGTTACTCAACTTGGTAATATAGACACCATTATCTTTTAACTTTTTCTTGATGTCCGGAACTAAAACTTCTATTTCTTCAAATTTCTCCGAGTCAGACATTAGGATGACATCAAAAAAATTATCTGGATACTCACTTAAAGCATTCGACGGCTCATCAACATTCACTTTAGCAACGAGCTTAGCCTCATTGGCTTCAAAAATAGATTTTTCAATACCATACAGATTAGCACTTTTATATGAATTTTTTATTTTCAGCAGTGTCCCACCGCTTCTGCAGCCAATATGTAAAACATTTAATGGCTCATTTGTAGTTACATTAATGGCTTCAATTAGATCCAGATCGATTAAATATGACGATGAATTTGTTCCCCATTTGTTCATAAAAAGCTGTTCATTTGTTGAAAGTATGGAAGAATAATTGTTAAGGTTCTCCTTCCAGGACACACTCCCGTAATGGTGGATAAAAGTATCCTGACACAATAAAAGAGTATATCCACTTTTTCTCAATCTAATAGAGATATCGTCATCTTCAAAGTTCCCCGGTGTAAATCGTTCATCCAAAACTCCAACTTCGTCTAAGGCTGTCCTCTTAAATAATAGGCAAAAGCCAATTAATTTTAAGCGTTCTTCCCACAGATTTGGATTGCTAACATTAAAGCCTTTAGAAAATATGTGCATTTCGTCGATAGTTGTATACGTTACTGGAATTGAAGTATAATAGGCCGCTGAATTGGTTACAGGACCAACAGCCCCGATCTTTTCGTCACTATATAAAGCGGCCAGGAGATTGTCTAACCAGTTCTCTGTTACAATTACATCATTATTTAGCAAAAGGATATTTTCTCCGCTCGCCATATTTATTCCTTGGTTACATCCTTTTGGGAATCCAACATTCTCTAAATTATAATGAACTATTAAGTCCGTTTGTTGTTTCAGCCAGTCTACGGTTCCATCAGTTGACTGGTTGTCAATAACAATAACTTCATAATCCAGGTTTGAGGTATAGTTTCTAATGCTCTTAATGCAATGCTGTGTATACTCTATTTGATTGTGAGTAAGGATGATTATACTAGTTTTCATGTCATTTTCCTCTATGCTTTAGCCCATTCCACAAAAGGAAAAAGCTTTGCTATTTCATTTTTTATTAATCCAGCTTCTTTGTGCTCATTTAATTTTATATAAATTTCATACACTTTCTCATATATTCGATATTCAGGTTTTAACTGCAATGCACGATTGTAAACAGAAAGAGCATCTTTATCCTGATTTTCTTGTGTGCAAGCATCGCCAAGTAACTCTAACCATTCTATATTCTGTTTATTTTTATCATATTCTGCCAATAACAAATCCATTGCGATGTTTGAATATCTATTTTCGATAAGCATATGGCAAAATTTTATTGTTAACGTTGCAGGACCTTGTTGAATTGTGCTGATGCACTGATTGAAAAGATCTTCTTCTTGTAAGTTCAGAAGCTGTTCCGCGATAAAAACGATGATATTTGCGACCGGTTCAGAAATATTGCCAAGATCCTCGGGTTTGCTTTGCAAAAAGCTTTTTAATTGCTTCCATTCTTTAATACTAAAATTTAATGGCTTCCTGGCGGCTCCTGCTAAATCTTCTGAATTGGATATGTATGCCAATAAAAAAAGGTCATTGGTTTCACTTTCTTTAATATCATCCATCTTAGTAGCTATTTCTACTGCTTCTGCATACTGCCGGTTATATAACCTTGCTATCATAGAAACGCTTGGATCTAGTTTTAATTTATATAAATCAATATATTGCTGGAGCAATGGGCTTTTGATAACTGTTAGTACTACTATTAAATGTTTAAGATCAGTCACGTTTGCCACTGAAAAGATGTTTCTAAGATGCTCCTCCATCGTTTTTAGAGGTATATTTGTTTTCTTCATCATTTCAAGATATAAGCGTAAAGCAGGCATATGGTATTTGTTACTCTCAAGAGCTTTTAAAGCCATTTCAAATGCAAGTACATACTGTCCCTTTTCCACCGCTATAGCTCCTAGACGCACATAAGCAAGAAAACTGCCCACCCCTTCCAACGTTTGAAATAATTCAACTTCACCTAAACGAATACAATGTTCATACGCTTGAACAGCATCATTGTTGAAATCAAGCTCTTCAAAAATTCTGCCTTTTAAAAAGTGAAAATCTGTATGGTTTGGAAAGCTTTCAATTGCAGCATTGACCACATTTGAAGCTTCGTCATGTCTGCCCAGCCTTCTTATTGAGTCGATCATATTATAAAGCAAGCTTTGGATATATAAACGGTCTTTTGAAAGCTCAAAAGCTCTCTTATAATAAGTAATTGCCTCTTCATCCTGATGATTTGCCCTATATTGAGTTCCTAAATTATATAAATTATACCCAGATGGATTTTTCTCCACCTCTTCAAGTAAGATTGCAATATTTCTTTTATGCTTCTCCTTCTCCTGGACCACCTCATCTTTATAACCGTCATGATGTATGAGTACATCTGCGAACTCATGAGATAAACCAAGACTTTTATCTTCCACATTCAAATGCTCATGGATTCGTCCTTGATATTGTAGTCCACGATGATTTTTAAATAACCGAACAGCCGGATGGAAAATAGCTCCTCCACTGGATAGGTAGTTTTTAATACGGATTGTATAATGATCCTTTTCTGTAATTAACACCGTCTGGAGATCGGTATCTTCATCCAAATATTCATCTGCATCAAGAACGAGGATATAATCGCTTGTAGCCTGTTTAATGCTGTTATTACGTGCTGCCGCAAAATCATTTATCCACTCATAGTGAGAAATCTTAGCATTATAATTCTCCGCTATTTCAAGTGTTCTATCAGTAGAGCCCGTATCAACGAGTATGACTTCATTTATATGTTTTGCGACGCTGTTTAAGCAGCGTTCAAGAAAACGTTCTTCATCTTTAACTATTATGCATAGAGAAATAGTTCGCATCTTATCACCCATCACTTTTATTTCATACTCTTTTTATCGACAAAAAATTCATTATCTTAATCATATAACACCTTCTGTTTCACAGGTTTATTATGGTAATAAAAAAACCTCCGTTCAAATTGAACGGAGGTTTTTTAACTCGTATTACCCTAGTAACTGAAGAACACCTTGTGGTTGTTGGTTAGCTTGAGCAAGCATAGCTTGAGCAGCTTGAGTCAGAATGTTGTTCTTAGTCATGTTCATCATTTCTTGAGCCATATCTACGTCACGGATACGAGATTCTGCAGCTTGCAGGTTCTCAGAAGTTGTACCTAGGTTGTTGATTGTATGCTCTAAACGGTTTTGAACTGAACCGAAGTTTGAACGAGCTTCAGAAACTTCATTGATGGCATCTTGAATTTTGATCAAGTTTGCACTAGCAACGGCGTTTGTACCATCTAATGCAGTAAGAGTATTAACTCCAAGACCAGTTGCAGTAGCATCTTTCAGGCTTAGAGAGATTGTCTCTGCACCATTAGCACCTACTTGGAAAGTAAGTATGGCTGAATCACTGTTCAATAATGCTTTAGTATTAAACTTAGTTTGGCCAGCGATGCTGTCGATTTGGTTTGTCAATTGTGTAATCTCAGCTTGAATTTTATCAGCATCAGATTTTGTAATAGTTTCGTTAGCAGCTTGTGTTGTCAATTCAGCCATACGCTGTAACATTGAGTGAGTTTCGTTCAATGCACCTTCAGCTGTTTGGATTAAAGAGATTGCATCTTGTGAGTTTTTAGATGCTTGGTCTAATCCACGGATTTGGTTACGCATTTTTTCAGAGATTGCAAGACCGGCAGCATCGTCAGCTCCACGGTTGATACGGTATCCAGAAGATAATTTCTCCATGGATTTAGCAGCGTTGCTGTTGTTGAAAGTCAATTGACGATGAGTGTTCATCGCTGAGATATTGTGATTAATTCTCATTTTGTATTTCCTCCTTGAGTTTGAAATGTCCACATCCATGTGGTTTATTTGACATAGAATTTAGCCGGCCGACTGTTTACTATGTAACTAGTTAATATATCGACATAAATCGGCAATTATTTAATAGTTTTTGATTTTTTATAAAAATTTATTTATATCGAAATTGCTTTTAAGTGCTGTAGAGTTTTCTTTTTCAGTTTTAATTACTATTTCCTTGCGCAGAATGTCAATTTCTTTCGGTGCTTTGATCCCAATTTTAATTTGATCGCCGTTTATCTCGAGGATTTTTATTTCAATATTTTCACCAATCACTAAGCTTTCGTTCTTTTTTCGCGAGAGGACAAGCATGCCTAACCCTCCTGTCCTGCTTGTTTATTTTTCAGAGGATGCTTTGTATGATATTTCTCCGAATCCAGTATTACTTGTTTACCTTGTCTCGTCCTATCATTAATAATAATAGGTGCCTGAAGATTGAGAGTCGACGTTTCTATCGACTGCTCTACAGTTACAATCGAAAAAATATTGATGTCAGTTTTATCATCGATCTTAAACTGAGTGACAAACGAGTCCGGAAGATCAAATTCATAATCTTTATAGAAGGAAAATGGATCAGCTATTACAAATCCTAATTGCTCTGTCTGGACAGATTGAAGGAGACTGAATGGCGACTTTTCTTCCAAAGGAATGAGAATATAGCCCTTGTCATCAGGAAAACCGGGGACTCCGTTAGGAAAAGTAATAACATCATCTTTATCCACTTCCAGTTCCCCAAGATAACGTGTTTTCACTTTCACTTATCTCACCACATTTCTTTATATTGTAAAATCTATCTTTAACGATGGGTTTTGCCGCATATATACATCAGTAGCACCAGGTATATATGCGTGAACCGGTTTGTTTATTTGGACTTCCATAACCGGCTCATGACGCTCCCATTCTACATGAACCTTAGCTGGGGTGTATTCTACCTTCACACTGAATTGCGCTGGTGTATCACCCGTACTAAATGTAGTTTCATCAATTAATGCTCGTTTCGCTTGGGCGGCTATTGGATCTCCGCCATTTTCTATCCTCATAAGTTCATTGCCGTCACGCACGGTTTTTTGGACATAGTTCTTTATTCCTTGTACACCTAACATCGCATTATCTTGAGTTCTTCTCCTATACGATTTCAGATCAAGATTCTCGCGTGCCAAAGTTTGATCTATTGTTAATCTAGAAGGTTGACGATTAATAAACAACTCAGCAGGCGGTTGTTCAATTATCATATCAGCAGGGGGTTGATCTATTCTTTGGGTCGGCTTTTGAGTATTTAACCCTACCCTCCCTGCTTGCGATTCAATCTGGATTTGCGGTACTCGCACGGTTTCTCCCCCTACAAAGAAAAGCTATCTATATATAGATAGCTTTATGTGTTATCTTAGGAAATCCATTAGAGTTGGCTGCATGATACGTGAACCAACACTCAGGGCTGCTCTATGAACACTTTCTTGAGTTTGAAGCTGTAAAATAACTTCTTCCACTTCGATATCCTCGTTTTGAGAAACCATTTTGTTTGCAATGATTTCTTGAGAATCTAAACGTGTTTCAATTAATTCTACTCTGTTCATAGTTGCCCCGATACTTGATCTAGTAGAATTAATATTTTCTAGATGCTTCTGAAAATTAGTAATGTACTGACCTAAATCAGGGTCGTTCCCGTTCTTCAAATCCGCCTGTAATGCTTCAAGATCACCAAGCAAACCTTTGTCAGTAGTACTCGCAGGATCATGCTTGAAAATGTTAGAGCCCAAATAGTTTGCATTTAATTTAATCCCTGCAGATACTTCTATCTTAATAGAGTCATTATTGTAAGCTGTAGTAATTGCTGTTCCATTATAGTTTACCGGTTGGTTATATATATCAGAACCATTAAAAATGTACTTGCCAGATAACTTTGTATTCGCTACTGATATTATCTGCTGCTTGATCTCTTCAATTTCATCTTCGATTTTCTGCCTGTCCTCATCAGTTACTGAACCAGTATTCGCTTGTATGATGAGCTCACTGACCCGGTGAATCGAAGATCCCGCTTTTTCCAGTGCATCTTCAGTATTCTCAAGCCAAACATTAACTTCAGCAATATTTTTCTGATATTGCTCAACATCATTTACGCTGCTCCTGTAGGAAATACCTTTAAAGACTATAACCGGGTCGTCGGAAGGTCTTGAGATTTTATTCTGGGAGCTTAGCTGTTCCTGGTATTTACCTAATCTTTGATAGCTATTACTTAAGTTACGAAGCGTGTTATTAGAAAGCATAGATTGTGTAACCCGCATTTTTATATCCCCTACCTTCCGACTGTTCCCATGCCATTAATAATTTTATCAAGCATTTCGTCGATGACGGTAATGTTCCGCGCGGAAGCATTATAAGCATGTTGAAATTTAATTAAATTTGTCATTTCTTCGTCCAGAGAAACTCCGGAGACTGATTGCCGCTGAAATTCAACAGATTGAATTAATGTTTCTGTATTACTTGCCAAGACATTTGCTTCTCTGGCTTGAACACCTAAGCCAGTAATCACGCCGCCATAAAATGATTTAATATTACCGCTCATTTTTAAATCATTTTGAATATAATCCTTGAGATTGATATCAGCACCGGAACCAGCGGGATCAGGTATTAAAGCAACGAAATCGCTAAAATCTTTTCTCATCACATCAGAAAGATCATAGGCGTTTTTCCCATTACCCCCCTTTGTTCCATCTGCGGCTGCCGCAATCTGATTTGGGTCTGTTATCGCTACCGACATTTTGTTTGCTGCATCTTTGTAGTCGGATAGATCAGTAAAAAAATTTACGCCGTTGTTACCGTTAAGGTCATCACCGTTGGCATGGATTATGTTAAATTCTTTGACAAACGCAAATGCAAGCTTATCAAGCTCATCGATCATTTGCGGATACTCGCCAACTTTATCCCCATTCCCATCAATATAACCATTGGATTCTATATCTGCTTTTAATGAGCCTGCTGCAAAATCTTCTGCATTTACAGGATCATTGTTGCCAACTTTGAGGTATTCAAGATAACCACCGGTCATTTTGTGAGTGACTAGATTTGGATCACCCTCGGTTGTAGTATTATCTACGAGAGTTCCCAAACTTACACCTGCATCATTTACTATTTCAATTTTATATGTACCCTCTGCGATTGGTTTAGCAAGTCCGCCATTAGGCTGCTTGGTTACCTTTATATTCACTAATTTGGATAGATCGTCAATTAAGCGGTCCCGTTTATCATACAAGTCGTTTGGCAAATCCCCATGCGGTTCTACTTTGCTAATGTCCTTGTTGATTTTGTTTATTTGTTCAGCGATCGAGTTGATCTCAGCAACGGAGACGTCAATGCTCTGAGCTAAATCACTGCGGATCGACTCAAGGGAACCTGACAGGTAATTAAATGTATCTGCTAAAGAATTGGCTTGAGCCAATACGCTTTCTCTTGCACCACTTTCATTCGGATATGTACCGAGCGTTTGCAACGAGTTCCAAAATGCATCCATGGCAGATGATAAACCTTCTTTTGTGGGTTCATTCATAATGTCTTCCATACGTGCAAGGGCATCGGATTTAGTTCCAAAGTAGCCTAATTTGCTATTTTGCCCGCGATACCGCAAATCAAGAAAATCATCGCGTATCCTTTGGATTGAGCCAGCTTCCACCCCTGTTCCCATCTGGCCGGGAATCATAGGTTTATTAAATCCGGCAGCCGGAAATGGATTACTCTCCGTAAAATTAATTCGCTGTCTTGAAAACCCTGGTGTATTCGCATTCGAAATATTGTGTCCAGTGGTATATAAAGCACTTTGTTGGGTAAACATCCCGCGACGGGCGGTTTCCAATCCCATAAAAGATGAACGCATCTTTGTACCTCCGATATGTTACGCTTTAGAATTAAACATTCCTTGTGAATTGATCTTTTTTGTATTGTTGGCAGGTGAACTATAGTTAATCGATTCTGGCTGCGGTCTCAACAGATTTAAAGAGAAATTGACAAATTGCATGGAACTGTAAACTAATTGTTGATTCAAGTAATTCTGCTCTTTTAAATTAAAAACCATTTCAGTTAGTTCGTTTGCTTTCTCAATCAATCTATCTTTTTCTGTGTTATCCAACACATTTATGCAGTCAGTAACCGTCGGTATTTCCACTGTGGTTACGATCATTAACGCTGCTTGTTGACGTTCTCTTTCGATTTTATCAATTGCTGCGATATGGCTTTGTTCATCTTTAAGAATTTGATTGAGGGTGTCCATGTCACCTTCTTTGACTGTATTTGTCTTTTTGACAGCCAGATCAAACAGGCTTTTATGTAGCTTTATGAGTTTATCCATCGATGATAATAGTGCTTCACTAGACATTTGTGACCCTCCCCTTTTTTAATCAAACGATTGATTTAATTTTTAAAATAATAGTTAATCAGGCTTTTAGCAACGTCGCGCGGATTTACTTTGTAGTTGCCGTTCTCAACTTGAATCCTCAGCTCTTCTACTTTCGCCTCGCGCTGGGCAGAGATATGTGATGATTGCTGCATCTCCTTCGCAGTGGAGGAGATCTCTAATTTATCGGATGCCTTACTGGCTGTTTTGTCTGCATTCTCGAACTTGTTCATCTGGCGTTTATAAGGATTTAATCCAGATGGACCCATGTTATTGATCTTCATGGTTTTCTTAACCTCGCTTTCAGACCGACCATATTATATCTCTATTATCGGTTAACAATTGCGATTTTTTAATGGTTATGTATGGATAATAAAAAAATACATCTTTTTCCCTATTAAAAAAGCTGTATGGGTGTCCATACAGCTTGATCAATTGCGCCTTCTCAAATTATCTTCAGCCGCAAAATATGTACCTTTTCCCCGCTTTTCTATTTCAAGCCTGCGCTCTTCTTCATACTCATGGATGTCTAATTGCTTTTTAAGCTGCTCCGCGCAATGGCCGCATAATTTTCCCTGGCGGATAATCGTTCCGCATTTATCACACGGGTATCCAAGGTTTGGGAACTGCGTCACCTTCAGCCTCCCGCTTTTAATAAATTTTAAAATCAATTCCTCTTCCACACCAGTGTTTTCCACTACTTGGTAAATCGTCGCTGCCCGGTTTTCACGCTTGCGGACAAATTGATAGACAGCCTCGAAGGCTTGCTCTTCTTCTTTCCAGCATTTCTGGCATAGATCGCGGAATTGGCTTTTAACAAATAGCTCATCACAACTGGGACAGTTGGTCAGTTCAGCCATTTCGACTTCCCCCTTGTCGAATGTTGTTTTCTTCATTATATCGTGTAGATAAGAGGAAAGATATGAAAATTAACGGAACAATTTTAACCGCGCGCCAGTGTTAAGGATAAAACTGATGCCGCTCCGGCCGCTTTAAGCTGTTTAGCAGCATGGCGAAGGGTTGAACCGGTTGTATAAATATCATCAATAAGGATAATTTGTTTACTGGCGACTTGATCGGGTTCTAATACTTGAAATACTTGGGGGAGATGGATTCTTTCAGATCGGGATTTTTTCGATTGTTTTTCAGTATGGATGCGGCTGAGACAATTTGATGGGCTAAGGCCAGCTTCGTTGATAAGCGCCTCCGCCTGATTAAAGCCCCGGTCATAGAGCCTTTCTTCACTTAAAGGGATTGGGACGAGAAGGTGGGTGTGAAATGAATTCAGTCTTGTTTCGATATAGCCTGCGAAAGCTTTCGAAAGTATGTAATCTCCCCTGAATTTAAAGCGGGCGATCATATCTTTTATAAAATCGTTATACACGAATATCGATATGTTCCGGTCAAGCTGGTGCTTCCACTCCGGATCCTCTTCCCACCGAAAACAATCAAAGCAAAGGTCATCTTTTCGAAAGTCTGGACTCAACCCTTCAAAGGGCCTGCTGCAAATTCTGCAGCCCGCTCCGCTGATTTGTTTAAGCTTTGATGTGCATGCTTCACATAAAGTCGTTTCGACACTTTGCGAGAACAAATCGCACCAGCTGATTTTCGGCTGAATTTCTTCCAGGCAAAATAAGCATTGATCATTTTGGAAAAAGCGTGTCACCTTATCAACCCTTTCTCAACAGCTTCTTTGTTCATTTTGATAATTTGCTTTCTGGCTTTGACCATTTCTTCTGTTTTTCCGTAATGGAAAAAAGTGATGTTCCCATCCGGGAATTCTGCACTGCGGCCAACCCGGCCAGCAATTTGCACAAGTGCGCTTTCTGTAAAAATCCTTTCTTCAGCTCCAAGAACTGCTACATCAACATTCGGAAATGTGACGCCTCGTTCAAGAATCGTGGTCGTGAGCAATATCGGAACTCGTCCATCCCTCATTGCCTGAACCTTTTCTTTTCGCTGCGGATCTTCAGCATGAACAGCCTGTATATTTGCGTTAAGCTTGCGGAGAATGGGAAGGATTTTTTCCATGGAGTCAATGCTGGGGAAAAACAACAGTGCTTGCTTTTTCGAGTCGAGACGATTCTTGAGCCAGAACAGGACGTTTTCCGGAAGCCGGCCTTTGTTCATAAGCTTTTTCCAGTTGCCGCACCAGGAAAATTCAGGTACAGGCAGAGGATGGCGGTGGTATCGGGCCGGAATCGTCACAAATGCTCTTTTTCCAGCAAGGCACTGGGCTTGCCATGTTTCATTGGGAGTCGCGGTAAGATAAATCATCGAGGAAGCTGGTTTTCCGGACTGCGTCACAACATGCTGCAAAGTTTCATCAACGGAATATGGAAAAGCGTCAACCTCGTCCAAAATCATCGTATCAAATGCGTTGTAGAAACGCAGGAGTTGGTGAGTAGTTGAAATCGTTAATTGGGATTGGAGGTGCCGATCCTCACTCCCTCCAAAAAGGGAAGCAATTTCGATACTGGGAAAAACCTTTTTAAATCGGGGCGTTAGTTCTAGAACAACATCGGTTCTTGGGGTTGCAACACAGACTCGCTTACCTTGTATTAGGGCTTCGTTAATCCCCGCAAACAAGACCTCGGTCTTGCCGGCACCGCATACCGCCCAAACGAGCAATTCTTCGTTTCTGTTTACCGCTTCAACAACTTTGGTGGATGCTGCCGATTGGCCTTCTGACAATGCTCCGGTCCATGATAAGGCGGATTGATCACTCTCAAAGTTTGGGTCAGGCCCTGTCCAGCTAATTAAAGGCGTACAGGCAGTAATCCTTCCCATCATAATGCACTTGCGGCAATACAGGCATTCTTCCCCACATCGAGCGCACGGAAACGTCGCAAATAATCGGGTGTCGCTGTTTCCGCACCTCATGCACTTGGCGCTGTTTTTTGTCATAGTAATTCCTTTTTGATAGATGAGATAGCCTGCTTCATAGTGATCCTGGATTAAATGTAGCGGAAAGGGGAGTTCGTCCAGCAGGAGCTGCTTGCCTGCCAGCATCGCTTGTATGTCTGCATTAAAACTGAAAGAGGTGTTTATAGGTTGGCGGGGTAAATCTTCATGGTGGGAAATCGGGGATGTTGTCATAGAAGAATTGAGAAGCGGTTGTGGAACAAATTTTGAATCCAACAAAGCAAATCGCAATCGATCAGCTCCTTTAATTTTTGCAGATTATAAAGGTGGCTATTTCATTGTCACTTCATAAATCGATTTTCTTGCTAAGCAGTTCAATGACCTCACGCTCCCGGTCGACTACAGCCGCTAAATGCTTAAACTGGCTTCGTGCTTCGGTTCGAGAATTCTCAATTTCTCTCATCATACTTCCGTAATAAAAAGCAATTTCTTCTCGCATTTTCACTTGCTCTGCTTTGACCTCTCCGACTTCGGTTTTGATTGAGCCTATTTCTTTGTCTACTCCATCAAAGCGGTTGTTCATTTGCACTATAAGTTGTTTAATTAACTCTTCCATTAGATTTCACCTCCTTTTTTTCATCATTATAGCACATGGATAATTTAGTAACTTAATAAATTCCGGCAAGAATATGAACAAAAATTAACTAGGGACGGATCCTTCTTCTTACGAAAAAAGCGTTGTTTTGTCTAAGACAAAACAACGCTAACGTTTATATTATTTTTTGACCCAGCCTAGACCCATAGCACCTTCGCCAAGATGGGTGCCGATAACCGGACCGAAATAGCTGAGCATAAACTCGACGTTTGGATAAGCGGCTTCAAGCTCTGCCTTCCACTCCACCGCCTCTTCTTCTCGATTTGCATGGATAATAACGGCGCGGAACGGCTCTCCGCTCTTGACATCCTCCCCAAGCAGCTCGATGATCCGTTTCATCGCTTTTTTACGTGTGCGGATTTTTTCAAATGGGACAATCTTTTTATCAACAAAGTGAAGGAGCGGTTTTACCTGCAGCAAGCTGCCAATTAACGCCTGGGCACTTGACAGACGGCCGCCGCGCTGCAAATGGGACAAATCATCAACCATGAAGTAAGCGCGGGTTGACTGCTTCATTTCTTGCAAACGAGCGATGATGTCCGTGGCGGATATCCCCTGTTGCGCCATTTCAGCTGCCTCGATCGCGTAGAAGCCCTGGACCATGCAGCTGATTTCCGAATCAAACGGATATGCTTTAATGCCATCCACCATACTGCCAGCTGAAACTGCACCCTGGAAAGTTCCGCTTACCCCGCTCGAAAGATGGATGCTGATTACCGCATCAAACTCATTTGCCAGTTTTTCATATAATGCCGTAAATTCACCAATCGACGGCTGGGAAGTAGTAGGCAGCTCTTTATGCTTCACTTCCTCATAAAAATCTGATGCACTAATCTCAACTTCTTCCTGGTAGGTTTCATCGCCAAAAATAACGCTCAGGGGGATCATATGAATGTTCAATTTCTCTCGCAGGTCCTTCGGGATGTACGCCGTACTATCCGTTACAACTGCTGTTTTCATATAAAAATACCATCCTTATATTTATTCTACTTTGTTCTATTTTCCATTTTATATGAAACTCTTTTGAAATGCATTATACAAAATTAAACTGAAGCTACTAGAGTCAATTTCACAATGTGACAAGCTAAACCGAAAAACGAATGATGTTGTCTAGATATACAGGAATATGCCTTAGGAAACCAATAATACTATCTTAACATTAAGTAAGTGTTCGTTTTTCACTTAACGAATTGCTTTATGCAATTCATTCACTAAACTAAAAAAGGAGACTAACTCCAATTGTTGAGAGTCAGCCTCCTTTCAACTTTATTTTACTTCCACCCAGCCGTTCTTAATTGCGACCACGACTGCTTGAGTACGGTCATTTACATTCATTTTTTGAAGAATATTGCTTACATGGTTTTTAACGGTCTTTTCACTGATAAATAAAGATTCGCCAATTCCACGATTACTTTTTCCATCAGCCAGAAGCTGAAGAACTTCACATTCACGACGTGTTAGCAAATGCAGCGGGCGACGTATGTCTGCATGTTGTATGTATTGGTCCCCATTGCCCGATTGTTCTGCCACTAACCTGCGATACTCTTTTACGAGGTTGTGCGTTACCCTTGGGTGAAGGTAAGAGCCCCCATCCGCTACTACTTTTACTGCCTCTACTAATGCGTCTGCATCCATTTCTTTTAATAGGTAGCCGCTCGCACCAGATTTCAAAGCATGCGTCACATAATTTTCGTCATCGTGAATCGACAAAATAATTACCCTTGTATCGGGGTATTTATCAATTAACTGCCGGGTTGCCTCAACTCCGTTAATACGCGGCATGTTAATATCCATAATGACAACATCAGGCTGATTCTGTTCAACGAGCTCAATCGCTTCGCTGCCATCATCGCCCTCTGCAAGAACTTCGAATGAATTTTCAAAGTCCAATATACGTTTAACCCCTTCTCTAAATAACTGGTGGTCATCAATAATGACAATCTTGGTAGTCATCTTCTCGCCTCCCTATACTTCCGGAAAATAAATTCTCTATTATGATAGTGTTAATGGTACTTGCACAATAACAATGGTACCGGCGCCCGGTTTGGAATGGATTGAGATTGAACCATCAAGGAGTTCGACTCTTTCCTTCATTCCTAATATACCAAATGACTCCGGCTTTTTTATAGTTTTATCAAAGCCTTTCCCATCGTCTTTGATCACAACTGAAATATTCGACCTTCTAATCTCCATTTTTACAGAAATTTCTGTTGCATCGGCATGTTTAAGAGCATTCTGCACAGATTCCTGCACCAAACGAAACAAAGCAACTTCATATTTCGTTGGCAGTCTCTTATTCTCGCCCACATTTGAAAACGTAATTTTTTTGTTTTTATGATATTCTTCGATCGTCTGCAAGTATTTACTGAGGGTCGGCACCAGCCCCAGGTCATCAAGAGCCATCGGGCGCAAATCGTAAATAATTCTCCTAACCTCATATAATGCCGAGCGGACCATCTGTTTTAAACTTCTAATCTCCTTAATTGCTTCCTCTGCGCTTCTCTCTTTATAAACACGCTCAATTAAATCCGAACGCATCATGACATTGGCAAGCATTTGAGCAGGTCCATCATGAATCTCTCTTGATAAACGTTTACGTTCTTCTTCCTGCGCTTCAATGATCCTCAAGCCAAAATCCTGCTTTAATTTCGCGTCTTCCAGCATTTCACCCATTTGTTTTAAGTCAGACAATAAATAATTCATGACAACTGTAATTTGCGAAACTAAATGCTCGGCTCTTTCAATTGTCGCAGTCAGGCCAAGCAGCCTTCGTTCAATATCATCCCGCCTGTCCCGCAGCTGTTTTTCATGCTGGCGGTTCATTGTCAGCTCCATTTGCAGCTGATGAGCTTTTTCATATGCCTCCCGGACCTCTCTCTCTGTATAGTCCTTAAAATGCATACTGACTTCTGAAAGGCGCTTCCTGGCAAACCGGGCTTGAACGTCGAGCTTATCACCTGCTGCAATAATTAGTCCGACCTGCTGTTTCACATCTTTTAATTCATCGGCAAGAGATTCATATTCTTGACGGCACTGCTCTCCGATTCGAAAAATCTCATTCTTGCTGCTGCCCACAGTTTCTACCATTTTCTCCAGGATGTAATCGAGAGTTTTCGTATCCATTTTTTTTATCGCCATAAATATTCCTCCAGGAGCGTTTAAAACCCTTCCGGGGCATGTCATTATTTTATCGTTAAACAAATAGATATACTATCTTTTAGCAAGTAAAACAACAGCAATACGCAGAAAATTCGGTCAAAAGGCATAGATTTGATTTATGATTCTATGTCTTATATCCTATTTTAAAAGACGATAAACATACAGAGAAAACACATTCCATTTTTACTAACATTCGCCAAATTATTTCAGGATATTTAATTATACCATTTCCCTACTAACGGTATATTAAAGTTTCATTACAATCCGTTAATAATCTGATGAAAAACGCTGTCGAATATAATAGAACGAAGAAAACTTTGTTATCATAGTAAAAAATGAAATTTAAGAAAAAAGGGGCTGCCAAAGATGCTGCACCGATACTATACCGTTAAAGGCTATGGAGAACACGAAATTACTATTCAAAAATCAAGATTTATTGCTTCTGTGTCCAGAGCAAAAACAGAAGCGGAAGCCCAGGAATTCATTCAAAAAATTAAAAAACAGCATTGGAATGCACCCCACAACTGTTCAGCTTACCTGATCGGCGAAAACGACCAAATCCAAAAAGCAAATGATGACGGCGAACCGAGTGGAACTGCCGGCGTTCCGATCCTCGAAGTTTTGAAAAAAAAGCACCTTAAGGACACCGTTGTCGTGATTACCCGCTATTTTGGCGGAATAAAGCTCGGTGCAGGCGGACTGATCCGCGCTTACGGAAAATCGACCTCAGAAGGAATCGAAGCAACCGGAATAGTCGAAAGGACGCTGATGCGTGTTATGCACACAACAATCGATTATACGTTGCTCGGCAAGGTTGAGAATGAGTTGCGATCGTCGGTTTATAGTATTAAGGAGATTCATTATTTAGAAAGTGTTGAAATAGAAACTTATGTGGAAGAAACACAAAAAGAGACTTTTACAGAGTGGATGATTGAATTAACAAATGCTAAGAACCAAATAACTGAAGGACAATTAATGTATCTGGAAAGTGAAGTCTGATCTTCTTCCTGCTTATTTTGATTCCAACCGTTAATTATTCACTCTCTATTCTACCTTTACGTCATTTAAAAGAGAAAAATACGTATTACAGCAATAAAGGGTTGGCTCAAATTTAGAGTCAACCCTTTAATCATTTATAATTTGTTTCTTAAATTTACTGGTTTAAGACCCTTAATAAATTTGAGAAGAGGTTTGTAATCTTCTCTGATCAAGCCAATTTTTTCAACAATAACTTCTACTGTTATAATGATTGCCAGCAAGATAATGAGTGAACCCCACAGTGTAGCTTGCGAAAAAATAAAAGCAGCTAGACCGAAAACAGCACTCATTGCGTATATTAACAACACAGATTGTTGATGAGAGTAACCAATTTTGATTAAGCAGTGATGTAAGTGGGACTTATCAGGTGCGGATAATGGCTGTTTATTTACGAATCTTCGGATTATCGCAAATAATGTATCAGATATTGGAACACCCAGAATAATCACTGGTATAACAAGAGAGATAAAAGTAACGTTCTTAAAGCCTAAAAGCGATAACACAGCAATTATGAATCCTAAAAATAATGCTCCAGTATCACCCATAAAGATTTTAGCCGGATGAAAGTTAAATAGCAGGAAACCAAGTGTACTTACAGCAACAATAAATGCCATGACGCCAACATAAGGGTTGCCCATAACCATAGCCATAGCTCCAATCGTAAACAAAGCGATGGAAGAAACACCGGCTGCTAAGCCATCGAGTCCATCAATTAAGTTGATGGCATTGGTGATCCCTATGATCCAGAGCATTGTCATAGGAATGCTAAGGTATCCAAAATCCAATTCTCCACCAAATGGCAAGTTCACGAACTCTACTCTTAAACCACCCATACCTACTACGATAAAAGAGGCAATAATTTGTCCAAGTAATTTTACTTTAGGTGAGATCTCTTTAATATCATCAAAAACACCTGTTAAGATGATGATTAAACTCCCTATCACTATGGATAAATGCAAATTATTAACGTCAATGTCAATACCAAGTGGCAGTGGGAAATTTGCATTTGGCTTGATAATCGTGATACCGATTAAAAAGCTAATAAAAATCGCTAATCCACCAAGCCTTGGCATTATTTTTTGATGAACTTTTCTTTGGTTTGGCCGATCTGTGGCACCTATTTTAAATGCTAATTTTTTTATAATCGGTGTAAGGAGCATTGCGGCTAAGAAACATATCAACAAAGTCAAATATAACATAAAGCCCCTCCGTGCTTATATCTTTTCCTCTATTTAAAGAAAAAATAAGTATCAGTTATATATACAAAAATGAATAAAGGACGTAATTGGAGTTTAAACTAATTCCCTAAAGAATTATAGCACAGGTTTCTTCTTCAGAGGAACATTTTTTTAGGAATTCACAAATTGGTAATGATATTTATTATGGCGCTACTGAATATCTCTAAAAAAGAAGGGTAATTATCAAACACCTATTATATATGGTCCTAAATTTCCCATCACCAAAAAATAGCCTTTCAACACACAAATTAACAGATCGAACTCCTGTCTGTTTCGCTAAATAAGACGATTAATTTTTTTAAAAGGTTTCATCCTTAAATATTTAATTTTTTGTCTTAATATCACTACAGTTTGAAGAAACGATACATATTTTTGTTGAAAATCAAACGAAAAACACACGCAAAAAGTGAAAATATTCCGCAAATTTCCAAATCAAAAAAAGGGGTACCAGTCAGCCTATGGTTACCCCTGTTATTATTGTATCTTATAGTTTAAGTTCTTGCAGGTACTCAGATAATGCCTTCTTCCAATCCGGTAACATCTTTAACCCTTGTTCTTCAATCTTCTTTTTGCTTAAAATTGAATATTTTGGGCGGGAAGCTGGACGAGGAAATTGGTCGGTTGTTAATGGATTTACTTTAACATCCATACCAGCTTGCTTAAAAATCTCAACTGCAAAATCATACCACGAACACTCACCGCTATTTGTGGCATGATAAACACCATACTTTGTTGTTTCTATCAACTCTACCAAAAATTTTGCTAGATCTGGTGTATAAGTTGGAGATCCTACCTGATCATGCACGACCCCCACTTCGCCGCGTTCCTCACCGAGGCGAAGCATAGTTTTTACAAAGTTATGCCCATTGATACCGAAGACCCATGCTGTACGAACGATAAAATACTCGTCTAAAATTTCTGTTAAGAGCTGTTCACCGGCTAATTTTGTCTCTCCATATACACCCAACGGCTTTGTTGGATGATCGGTCTCATATGGTTTGTCAGCTGTACCGTCAAATACATAGTCCGTGCTGACAAGAAGCATTTTTGCTCCCGCTTTTTTCGCTGCCTGTGCAAGAAACTGCGTGCCTAGAGCATTTACATTATAGGCCGTCTCTTTATCTTCCTCAGCGCGATCCACATTCGTATATGCGGCACAATGAATGATTGCATCAGGTTTCACTTCATCTATAAAGGCATTGACATCGGCTTCACTCGTAATATCTAATTGGCTCCTGTCAGTACCGTACACTTGATGGTTTTTCTTTTCTAACTCCTTAACGACATCATAGCCCAGCTGACCCTGTACCCCAGTTACGACTACAATCATTACTCAACCTCTAATCTCTCACCGTATTGTGATTTAAAGTAATCCTGGTACTCACCAGAAATAATGTGCTTCCACCATTCCTGATTATTTAAATACCATTCAATCGTTTGTGCAATACCTGTATCAAAATTATATTTCGGTTCCCAGCCAAGCTCAGTACGAAGCTTTGTTGCATCAATCGCATAGCGGCGGTCATGTCCAGGACGGTCAGTTACATATTTAATCAGTGAATCCGGTTTGCCTAAATGGTTTAAGATTGTTTTCACGATCTCTATGTTTGTCCGCTCATTGTTTCCACCAACATTGTACACTTCACCGTTACGTCCTTCGTGAAGAACAAGGTCAATTGCCTGACAGTGATCTTCTACATGGAGCCAATCACGAACGTTTAATCCATCCCCGTATACCGGAAGATCTTTATCATTCAATGCATTAATAATAATCAATGGAATCAGTTTTTCCGGGAAGTGGTACGGTCCATAGTTATTCGAACAGCGCGTAATATTTACAGGCAAACCAAATGTTTCATGATAAGCGCGGACAAGCAAATCAGCACCCGCTTTACTTGCACTGTACGGACTGTTTGGCGCTAATGGAGTTTCTTCTGTAAAATATCCTTCTTTTCCTAATGTCCCGTACACTTCGTCTGTAGAAACTTGCAAGTATTTCTTTACACCAATATTTTTCGCAGCATGCAAGAGGTTTTGCGTACCTTCAATGTTTGTCTTAACGAAAATCTCTGGATTTGTGATACTTCTGTCCACATGGGATTCCGCTGCAAAGTTTAATATATAGTCGAATTTTTCTTTCTCGAACAATCCATTAATAAATTCGCGATCAGCTAAATCGCCTTTGACGAATTTATAATTTGGTTTGTCTTCCACATCTTTTAAATTCTCCAAATTTCCCGCATACGTTAATAAATCTAGGTTAACAATTTGATACTCGGGATATTTATTTATCATGTAGCGGACAAAGTTGCTTCCAATAAAACCTGCTCCGCCTGTTACTAACAATTTCATCGTGGTGTCCTCCTATTTCTCAAATACAAAGTTAAGATTTGCAGCTTCAGATAAAACCGGGTGCTTTGTATCTTTATCAGACAGAATTGGGTTATTTGTTGGCCAATCTATTCCTAAAGCAGGATCGTTCCATAAGATGCCTCCGTCGTGTTCAGGTGAATAATACTCATCCACCTTATAAGCAACTGTCGTATCCGGCACAAGCGTGCAAAAACCATGGGCAAACCCTTTAGGTACTAAAAGTTGGCGTTTGTTATGTTCGCTTAAAATCACGCCTACCCATTGCCCGTATGTAGGTGACCCTTTTCGAATATCAACCGCGACATCATAAATAGCCCCAGACATACACCGAACAACTTTCGTTTGCGCTCTCGGATTTAGTTGAAAATGTAGCCCTCTTAATGTTCCAACTGGAGCAGATAGTGACTGATTATCTTGAACAAAATCATATTTTAACCCTAATTGTTCAAACAGGTTTTTATTATAGCTTTCCATAAAGTAGCCGCGATGGTCACCAAACACCTTCGGTTCTAAGATCTTTACACCTTGCAGTTTCGTTTCGATAACATTCATTTATATACCCCGCTTCAGCATTAAATTCCTTGTGCCGCCACTTTGGCTAAATACTGGCCGTATTGGTTTTTCATAAGTGGTTCTGCAAGCTCCAATAGTTTATCTTTTGTGATGTAACCCATTTTATAAGCAATTTCTTCGAGACAAGCAATTTTTAAGGCTTGGCGTTTCTCTACCGTTTCAATAAACTGTGATGCCTCTAATAATGATGCATGGGTTCCAGTATCCAACCAGGCGTAACCACGTCCAAGCAGTTCAACGTTAAGCTCGCCTAAATCCAAGTAAGCTTTGTTTACATCTGTAATTTCCAGCTCACCGCGATCGGAGGGCTTGATGTTTTTGGCTATTTCTACAACTCGATTATCGTAAAAGTATAAGCCTGTAACCGCATAGTTTGACTTAGGTACTTTAGGTTTCTCTTCAATTGAAACAGCTTTTCCGTTTTGATCAAATTCAACCACTCCAAAGCGTTCCGGGTCATTGACATAATAACCGAATACCGAACCACCTGTTTCACGAGCAGCAGCCTTTTTTAGTAAATCTGTTAAACCGTGTCCGTAAAAAATGTTGTCCCCTAATACTAATGCAACACGATCATTTCCAATAAATTCTTCCCCAAGAATAAACGCCTGCGCTAACCCACCTGGATGCGGCTGAACTTTATAGGAAAAATTCATTCCTAAGTCAGAACCATCACCTAAAATTTGTTCAAAGCGCGGAGTATCTTCCGGAGTTGAAATAATTAAAATATCTTTAATACCTGATAGCATTAAAACAGACAATGGATAATATATCATAGGTTTGTCGTATACTGGTAACAATTGCTTTGACACTACTTTTGTCAAAGGATAAAGTCTGGTTCCACTTCCACCTGCAAGAATAATTCCTTTCATTTAGCCAACCTCCTCAAAAAATAAAAACCTATTAAAGCAATTCTGTGATACATCCTTCCCCATTATAATGAAGAAAGTTTATAAAAGACAAACACTCTCAGCCTTTGTTACAAAAAAATAATAATCACAACTGTCGCTCATAGCGAACAATCGCGGTTACAGTACCAATTCTGCCTTTTAGTTTTGCCGAAAATGGGCGTTTTTTCATCCCTGTAACATTACTGCCATGACGGACGTATTTCAATAGGGGCTCCCCGATGTAGACTATCTTTCGCTTTTCCTTTAAACAAACAAGAGCAATCCACTGATCGTGCATTTCAATTGTCGACGGAACAGGCAAAATAGCCGGTACTAATTCCTTTTTAAACGCCATAAGGGCACCAGTGAAGCCATTCTTTAAAACATTCCCGATAATCCCTTGATTTACGTTGTTTCCGTTATATCTGTTCCAGGAAGGATTAATGATTTCCAAATTCCCATCTACGACATAGGCATCATGAACGACAAGCCATGCATCCTGTTCAGAAAATGCTTTTACAACTTTCTCTACTTTGTCATCTTCCCAAATATCATCCTGGTCACAAAGAAAAAGAATATCACCCTTTGCCAGCGAGATCGCCTTTTCAAAGCTTTTAATCACACCAAGATTATGTTCATTTACATGAACCTCTATCCTGTCACCATACTTTTGTTTGATTAACTCAACCGTATTGTCTGTAGACCCATCATCAACAACAATGAGTTGGTCAGTTACATTAAGTTGCTTTACAACTGAATCCAATTGTCGAATCACAAACAGGGCCCCATTATACGTCGCTATACAAACGGATAACTTCATTTCATCCACATCCTTTCTACATCAAAAAGACGGCAGAATGTATAAAAGGCTATATTTTTATTTTTCACAAAGAGGATTTGTTTTAATAATCGTTTCAGCAATTGTTTTTTATATGATTTATACAAGTCGCTTTTATAATTTTTATAAAAGTTAAACTCAGAATTTAGGATACTTAAATATCGTTTTCCGGATACGTTGCTGTAATCCATAACAGATAAATCATGTTCTAAAGAGACATCTAACACCCGTACCTTATGACCTTTTGCATATATCTCATAAAACAGCCAATGGTCCAGATAATCCAGCGGGAAGTCGTTATTAAATCCACCTATCTCATTTAAGAAACTCACACGCAGAAGAGATCCTGAATTAATAGCCATTATTGGCTGGTTCTGGATGCCCTCGGACGGTTTGTCTGATAAAAGTGGTCTCAAAGTATTGCTGTAGACAGGAGATATCATCTTATTATCATACTTGATCTTTGGAACTACCGCCGCAACCACACTTTCCGTTTCCTGCAAATTCATTATATGATCAACGTATTCATTTGTAATTTCAGTATCATGATCTAATAGCAGAAGCCATTCATTTCCTCTTTCTTTTGCAACGGACCACGCATAATTATAAGCAGCAGCAATCCCAGCATTTCGCGGGTCATGAATGTAGCTGATACTTATTCCTTTATAGTCATTAGCATAAAATTGTTGTTTTTGCTGACTATTATCGTATAAAAGAAATTCTACGTCTATCAAACGCTCTACCTTATCAAACATGTTTAATTTTAATGTTTGGAAGGTTTTACATTCTTCTATTTTTTGATTGTAGACAACCACTACAATTGTCATTTTCATAAGATTTCCCCATATCTTAATTAGTTTTTAAGACATTTTCTTTCTTATTTTGCGAAATGATTAACATAATTAAGAAAAAGCTGATCCCTATGGGATTATTAATGAAAGGGTTTATATTGGTCAGCAATAACATTCCCATAAATGCAGCAATTAGAGATATGTCCACCGTGCTAAGTTTTTTTCCCGATTTGTAAGCACGATAATAATTGAAGAAAACAAGTAAGCACAACAATACCCAAATTCCTAGTCCAATGAGTCCTTGCTCCACTAAAATATCTAACATACTCATTTCAATTCCGTGTTCTCTTCCCGCTATTTCCTTCCCATAGCCAGTGCCGAAAATAATATTTGCCGGATTGTCAAAAAGAATCTTCTTGGAATCAATAATAAATTCCATTCGAGTATTAACACTAACATCATTTATCTGTGTTTCAGGCTGCTCTTTGTTACTATTAGCATGTTCACCATTAGTGTATTCATTGGAATCCGTAGGTTCAGTCTTCGTGACTTCTTCCTCAAATCTCCCTATCGTCATATGTTCATATAATAATGGAATAGATATCACAATCAGAATTAAAATCGTACATTTTTTTAGGAATTGCTTTGAGCGCGTTACTATTCTGATTTTGTTTAAAAATCCCTTTATTGGGTCAATAATTACTTTAGTATCTAGAAGAATGATCATGAACACACTTACCATAAAGGCTATTAAAAACCCCCTAGTTTCGGACCATATAATCGAAATGGAGCATAACACTACATTGATAACGTCGATTTTTGTATAGCTTTTTGCTAAAATTGCATTCAGAGAAATGATCAAACCAATTAATACGAATAAGTGGCTCTTGTAAAAAACACTGTTACTCGGTCTAAAGAATAAATCATCATTCATTATCCAGTTCATGAAGTTATAAAATGGGGCAAAATTATTGCTAAAAATTGTTTTGCCTAATAGTGAAACCACTATGGTAAATATAGCGACGGTCAACGCGCTATATTTTAATATAGTCATGATCTTGTTTTTAGAAAATCTCTCATCTGATATATAATAAGCTAAGGGAAAGTATAAAACGAAGAAAGATACTCTCAATATGTCAGCAGCAACTATCGAAATTGGATGTCCATTCATATAACCAATCAAAGCACTAACAAAAAACCAGCTTAGTAATGCATAAATGCTAATTGTTATAGGCGTGAGCCAGAAAAAAGTATTTACATATTTATTAAAATACGCTTTTTCGTTAATAATTCGAAAAGCAAATGTTACTATTAAGAGCAAAAACAGTACTTGACGAATTGAAAGGACTCCAAAGTCAATCAACCTTCCGCCCCCGCCTATAAAAAGTTCTATGAAAAAAACGGTCAACAAAATTTTCTCAAACTTACTCATGAAGTCCTCTCCCTACAAATATCTTTTCTCTCTAAGCTATTCTTCCCGTGGTTTTTTTAGTAAAACTTCCAACCCCATTTATCGAAAAATTTATACATGGACTTCATGAAAATCCTAAATAATTTTGAACTTTTATGAGCCCCTCTTTCATAATAATGAGTAACAATTGATAAGGGAGTATATACGACCCTTTTTTTACGTTTTTCTAATTCCAGGCAAAGATCATAATCCTCAAAATACATAAAATACCTGTCATCGAAACCTTTGATTTCTTTATAAATCTCTGCGCGTATGCACATGAAACAACCTGACCCTATACGGATGTCCACGTTTCGATCATCAGGAAGGGTTCTACATTCATAAGAGGCCAGACGCTTAGAGAATATATTTTTAACAAATTTAAAAGGAATAAATCTTAAAGCATAATCCAACACAGAAACTCTATTTCTTATCAAATACTGGGTTGTCCCATCAGTATTTATCACTTTGGGAACTAGTAATGATATAGTTTTATCCTGTTCCATTTGGTCGAGCATTTTTGTTAAAGTTTCTTTTGTTAAAATAATATCCGGATTAAATATAACAAAGTACTTCTCGTCCGCGTTTAACAAATTGTAATTATGCCCGAATCCGAAGCCATTGTTCTCATGGTAGAAATTAATATCTGCAAAATCTTCATATTCCTTTAAATGTTTTATATAGTCTTCATTCGAATTATTATCAAAAATAACAAATCGAAAGCGTTCATCCTCAGCGAACTCTTTTTTTAAATTATCGAGAACATCAAAAATATGCTTACTGTTGTATGTCACAATGCTAATCGCACATATCGCATTACTCATGTTTAGCACACTCTTTCCTTATTAAAATCAAAAAACCTTCTATTTTTCTTTTCTTATTATTTTCTTTTCAATATAGAAAATGATAACAAATTAATACATTTGGTAAAGGAGTACTTATTACCAATATTAAGTTTTTTTCACTTACAAACAGATATTATAACATCATACTGTCGTAATTTGTAGACTTAGAAATAATTTGTTGTTGCATCTTGTCGTGCTCCGCCCTTATAATTTTGATTAAGACTTAAATTATGAAACTACCTAAGAAGGGATATTATAAATGGAAACAAGATCTGGACGAAGAAAACGGAGACCAAGAAGATGGGTACGAATCTTTCTATTGTTATTTACTTTATGTTTATTAGGCACTGGTGTATTTGCTTATAACTTTTATACAGACATGGTAAGTGCAGTTGATAAAATGCACAACCCGATATCACGAGAGGTTTCAGAAAAAAGAGAAGATAAAGTAGAATTCAAGGAAAAAGACCCTATCTCTATTCTTTTAGTTGGTGTTGACGAACGAGAAGGAGATGCAGGGCGAACTGATACAATGATAGTAATGACTATTAACCCTGAAACCAAGTCCACTAAGCTTTTAAGTATTCCGCGTGACACACGTGCAAAACTAATCAATCCAGATAACCCAAATAAACATAGAGTTGACAAAATGAATCACGCCTATGCATATGGCGGGATTGAAATGACAATTAGTTCAATTGAAAATTTTTTAAACGTGCCAATTGACTATTATACAGAGGTCAATATGCAAGGCTTTAAGGATATAGTCGATGCAGTTGGTGGTATAGAGGTAGACAATCAATATGAATTTGAATTAGATGGTGTTTATCTTCAAGAAGGAAAACAAACATTAGATGGGGAAGAAGCTCTCCAATACGCTCGGATGAGAAAAGAGGATCCCCTCGGAGATTTCGGCCGTCAAGAAAGACAAAAAGAAGTTATCTCCAAAGTGATTGCTGAAGGAAAATCGTTATCTTCGTTAACAAACTATGATCAAATACTTGAGGCACTGCAAGAAAATATCGTAACGAATTTAACGCTAAAAGATATAATAGGGATTCAATCAGATTACAAAATTGCTGCTGAAACCATTGAGAAATTAGAAATAGAAGGAAAAGGAATAACATTAAATAATGGTGTTTGGTACTTCCATGTTGACGATATTACAAGACAAGCACTCTCTGATCAATTACGAGAGCATTTAGAATTAGATAAAAAAACGGTTGCGCCTGGCATCAGCTGAATTTCAACAAGCTAATGTAATAATTAACTTTTAGTCTTATAAAGAAAGAATTTAATTATTCATTCTTTATAGGGCTTTTATTTTTTTAAGATACTACTTATAGTTAGTACTTTCATTTGCCACAATTGCCAGGATAAATATTAATTAATCAATATTAATCCCATAAAATTCTTCCTGGGATTCTAATACTATATTGTAGTATAGTATAATGGGGTTTTTGACGTATCAAGAGATTAAGATATAATAAAGAAACACTGTCTGACACAATGTTACCATCATAAAGGAGTAACCTAAAGTATTATGTCAACAAAAAAACGTCTTATAACGAACTTTTTATCTCTAGCCAGTGTACAAGGCCTAAATTTCATCTTACCCTTAATTACACTCCCATATTTACTATTGGTTCTTGGTCCGGCAAAGTTTGGATTAATAAGTTTTGCCCAGGCTTTAATTCAATATTTTATGATCTTTACTGATTATGGATTCAATCTGGTCGCCACAAAAGAAATAGCATTAAACCGGGAAAATAATAAGAAAGTTTCTGTTATTTTCTCCAGCGTTATGGTTGTAAAAATAGTATTACTGCTTCTATGTCTACTGGTTTTATTCATATTGGTACAATTTGTTCCCAAATTCCAATCGGACGGAATCATATACTATTATACGTTTGGAATGGTAATAGGAAATGTTCTTTTTCCAGTATGGTTCTTTCAAGGAATGGAACATATGAAAGTGATATCCATCTTAAACATATTGTCCAAAACAATTTTTACAATCAGTATATTTGTATTTGTAAAAGACAGCTCCCAGTTTTTATACGTTCCTATTTTTAACTCGCTGGGCTACATGATGATTGGGCTTATAGGATTTTACATGGTCCTATTCCGCTATAAAATCCGCTTCGCGTGGCCATCTAAAGCTGAAATTCTGTTTCAGCTAAAAGAAGGCAGGGATATATTTATTTCTACTATTATGACCAGTCTTTATACAACCAGTAACACATTTATATTAGGGTTCTTCGCCAGCAATACTGTTGTCGGGTATTTTTCAAGTGCTGAAAGAGTAATCAGGGCTCTAACAAGTGTGGTTGCTCCCCTCGTACAAACTGTGTATCCATTTCTCAGCAAAGCTTTACACGAGTCGCAACAGAGAGGGTTATGGATACTTAATCGGTTATTCTATCTAGTAACATTTAGCATGGGAACTCTATCGATTATTATTGGACTATTCGCCAATGATTTAGTAAATCTTTTTTTAGGTCCGGAATACGCTGCTTCTGTTCCGCTAATGCAAATATTATCACCTTTGCCACTAATTATCGGATGGGCCAATATATTCAGTACACTTACAATGGTAACTTTTGATTATAAAAAGCAGTTGTCTTTCGTTTACATTGCAGCTAGTACACTAAGCGTCTTGCTCATGTTTATTCTGATCCCCACTTTTAGAGAATATGGAACTGCCTGGATAGCGCTGATTACCGAAATTGTTGCTACGCTATTAATGGCTGTATTCCTATGGAGGAAAGGGATAAAAGTCTGGAAATGGCAAAAGCAAACATGAGAAGCCTAAATAGAGAACAAGACATATAAAGCTATGAAGGGGTTGGTCCTTCATAGCTTTTTTAGTCAATAACCGGGCTAATGGTTGTAACCAATTAATAGTTTGTAAATAAATATACGACTGCAGGATAGATTATAAGGTCATTAGCCTTATCTATTTAGCAGTACTCCGTTGGCTGCTCGAGCTTTTTGAGAGGAATATTTAATTCTTCATCATATCTGCATTATTAGGAGACTGTTGAATTGAAAGTGCCGAAAACACAAAAAAAGAAGTCCCCACGTGGGGACTTCCATATTATTTATAAACAGGTTCGTCAAAGATCAATGTGTAGTTAGACAGTAGGTCGTATAAGGATTTTATTCTGTATACCTGTTTTACGGCCCAGCCTATATCTGTAGCATATTGATGGGTTCCTGGAGCGCTTGGATTCCATCTCATTTTATAAAGCGTATCCTGTCCTACGTCGATATATTGTTCGGCAATAAATTTTGCCCCGCCTTTAATCGCTAATTCAGGAGTAGTCCATCCCATCTTATATGCATATTCAGAACCACATTCAAGTGGGCAGGAGTCTAGTGCTTTAATTCCATACATATTGTAGACAGTCTTCGGTTCCACATCTTTACCATCTACCTTTGTTACACGGACTCCTGTAGCAAGCTCAGATTTTCCGTCACCCGTTTCCAATAATGCATGACTAATTAAGTACACTTCATTTATGCCATAAGTTCTTCCTGCTTCAGCGAAAGCACTTGCTTTGCCTTGTAAAATTCCTTTTCCGTTCAGAATCTTACTATTTACTTCATTTACATCCAAGCCTGCACTTTCTGAAAGTTTTAGGAATTGGAAGTATTGAGTAGATTCCTTAGCAAAGTTTGCAGGATTCATATAGTATTCTACATCGTTTCTTAAAGGGATCATCCAAGCAGCAATTTGATACCAATTAAGGTCGCCAGTTACCGGAACAGTTCTTAAAATACTCGCAGGTGCCCAATGAACCATAGTACCTACTATATTATAGGAAGTTCCTGGGCCATTCCTGACATTCCACCCACTCCCGTTTACTCTCCAAGTTCCCTTATCGTCTTTTACTAAAGAATCTGAACGAAGGTACTTAGAATGTAGATCCGTTTGTGGTACTACACTCATTTGTTTATCTACAGCCTGACTGAAAGTGTAGTTGTAATGGGTTGTTAGATAAATTGGACCCGGCTGTTTATCAATAGATAATTCGATATGTCCTGCAGCTATGTCATCGTAATATTCGACGTCGATCCAGTGGACATTTTTCTCGGAAACAGCAACATTAGGGCGGTCGGTGATTTTCAATCTAATACTATCTTCCTTAACTCCGCCAGTCCAACGATCAAGAACGAGAACCCCGTCTACATAAACCCTGATACCATCATCTGCCCGAGTACGCAGAGAATAATACCCAGCATCTAATCGTTTTGCAGTTGTATAACGGACAGAAAAATTATCGGCTCCTACTTCTGGTACTGGACTGCTTGCCTGATGACTTTCTGATAATCTCTTAGAGTCACCAACAGGCTCCAGAACCTTGGCAGCAACAGGGAACCCATTTAAAGTTTTATTCGGGTAATAATATGCAAGCCACTTATCAAAAGGCACTATATGTGAAAATACTCCAGCTTCAAGAACATTATCATAGTAGCGAGTTTTAATAGTGTGAGAACCGCTTGAAGCACCAAGCCATAAAGCTCTGTCAGCTGTACCAGTATAATCGGTCCAGCGGTTAATGAACATTTGCCCATCTATCTCAACCTGCACTCCGTCGTCTGCAAATGTTTGTATAAAATGATCACCCGCTTGAACATTTTGTGATTGATCAAAAACAGCTTCAAAATGATCTGTCGGGAAGGTAGCAGGTCCGCTTAACCCCCAGTTATACTGGACATTCTTGCCAAACTGATAAAAGATCTTATTTGGGCTAAGCTTTTCTATATCAAGTTTTGCAAATGCGTTACCAGATATCTCTATATATTCTACAGTGAGAGTGTGTTCCCCTCCCGGTAGATATATACCTGCCCCTTGAGGTGCAAAGCTCCAGTTATCAATAATGACTTGGTTGTCAAGTTTAACCCGGATTCCATCATCGGCATTTGCCCTAAATGCGTAGGTGCCCGCTTCCATGTTGAGTTTTTTCGTAAACCTTGCGGAGAAATTGTCTCCGGCTACTAAAGAATGAGGTGACCCTGCATTCCCCCACTGGTAATCTATCTTCGCAATAGGACTGAGGGAGTTGCTTCCACCGATAATATATGGAGTGCCCTGGAAATTCTGGTTCGGGAATATTTCTCCCACCCACTGGTCCTTCACTGCTTCATGGAAAGGTTCGAGTCCAACCTCAACCTTGCCCTCAGCTGCCAAATCGTAATACTCGACGTCGATCCAGTGAATATCCTTTTCCCCTTCTGGAACACCAGGCCGGTCCGCAATGTTAATCTTGATAGAGTCCTCCCGGAAACCGCTGTTCGTCCAGCGATCTACATACAATTTCCCATCAACATAAACTCGAATACCATCATCCGCTTTAGCACGGAGTATGTATTCTCCTGCCGTTACCCGCTTGGCCGTCGTATATTTCGCAGAGAAATTGTCGCTTCCCACTCCTGGGGCAGGGCTTCCAGTACCAAAGTCTTGATACAGTGTCTTCAGGCTCCCCGTCGGAGAAATGATCTTTGATGCTGCCGGCATCCCGGAAAGCTCTTTGTTTGGATAGTAATAGGCCAGCCAGGAATCAAGCGGAACGATATCCGATAGAATAGCCGCTCCAAAAACATTCTCAAGATAATGAGTTTTAACGGTGTGCTGACCTTCCGTTACCCCAAGCCAGAGAGTGCGATCCGCTTTTCCGGTATAATGGCTCCAGCGATCGATCAGCATGTTCCCATCCACTTCCACCTTGACACCGTCGTCAGCAAGCGCCTGGATGAAATAGTCTCCTGCTGAAAAGCTGTTGCTTTGGTCAAAGATGGCCGAGAAAAAATCTGATGGAATGCCACTTCTCGGGCTGCCTGACCCCCAGTTATAAAAAACAGATTTCCCCGTCTTTTCACTGAATTGAGCAATAGGCTGGAAGTCAAAGTTTAAGTATGCCCGAGCCGCATCTTCAAGATACTCAACCCGAATGGTATGTTCTCCCGCAGCTACGTTGACCGATTGGCTTCGCTGATTAAAACCAACATTTGGCCAGGCATCGATAACCAGCTGGTTATCAAGATACACCCTTACACCATCATCTGCATTCGCTTTAAACACATAGGTGCCCGCATCCATGTTCACTTTTTTCGTGAACCGTGCAGAGAAGCGGTTTCCCGGTACGGAAGGGTGTGGTGACCCATAATCTCCCCACTGGTAA
>NZ_PGVA01000022.1 GCF_002860125.1 Bacillus canaveralius | reverse complement strand
ACGGCTACGCCATTATCTGGATGAGAAGGGAAATAATTCTCCTACAAACATTTTACTCATACTAAACCTTATTAAAAAATGCTGCATTGGATGAACTATTAGTTACCCTCTAAGTTCAAATGCGAATCGCGATTCAAGCAGTAGATATTCCCTCTCAATATTTAGACAAGTAAAGAGCATACACTAGATATAATTAGCAAGTGAATGCTCCTTCTGTAATTTTTTCACCACAGCCTAGTAATTAGGCGTTTTTTGTTTGCACGAGGACGCTATTTACTGCCTGCTTCCATCCTTTGTAATTTTGATTCTTCACGTCATTACTCATTTTTGGTCTGTACAATTCTATTTCCTTATTAAGATTGTTTATCTCTGCTGTGGAATTCCAAATGTGAACACCCAAACCCGCCATGTATGCTGCACCTAGTGCTGATAATTCAGACACATTTGAAACGACTAAGTCGATTCCCAACATATCTGATTGAAACTGCATAAGAAAGTTATTTTTGGTTGCTCCTCCGTCAACTTTTAGCTGTTTCATATAGATATTAGATTCTGATTGCATCAGTTCAACCGCATCCTTTACCTGGTATGCAATACTTTCTAATGCAGCCCGAACAAAATGTGCTCTGCCTGTGTTTCGACTTATCCCCATAACCGCCGCTCTAGCATATGGGTTCCAATAGGGCACACCTAGGCCAACAAATGCAGGTATAAGGTACACTCCTTGATTATCAGGAATGGATCCCGCTAAATTTTCTATCCCATTGAGATCATCAATTAACTTTAGGTCTTCCTTCATCCATTTAATTGTATCGCCTGTGCTATGAATGATTCCTTCAAGGGCATAACTAACTTCTCCATTAATCGCCCATGCAATTGAAGTAACTAATCCGTTATCTGCCTGAATCAGATTTTCAGTGTGCATTAAAACAGAGGTTCCTGTACCATATGTCGCTTTAGCCATACCCTGTTCAAAACACTTTTGACCAAATAAAGCTCCTTGTGAATCACCAATTACCCCTGAAATTGGTATGTGTGAAAATGGTAAGTCTTCATCTTCTGTCATGCCAAAAATCGCATTGGAATCTTTTACTTCCGGAAGCATGGATCTTGGAATTTGGAATATTTCAAGCAGTTCATCATCCCACTGAAGAGAATGAATATTAAATAACAGGGTCCGGCTTGCATTCGTGTAATCGGTTGAATGAACCTTTCCTTTCGTCAGTTTCCATATGAGCCAACTGTCAATGGTTCCAAGTAATAATTTGCCATCTTGTGCCTTTTGTTTTACACCTTCAATATGGTCCATTAGCCATTTGACCTTAGAAGCCGAAAAATAGGGATCAAGAGTTAAACCAGTTTTGGCCCGGATGATAGTTTCAAATCCTTTGTCTTTCAATTCTTTACACATATCAGATGTACGACGGCATTGCCATACTATGGCATTATGCACTGGAAGGCCCGTTTCTTTATCCCATACAACGATTGTTTCCCTCTGATTTGTAATAGCTACGACCTTTAACAAATTGGATAGAACGTCGGCAGATACACAAACTTCGGTTATTAATGATTTTACATTGTCATAGATTTCAATCGGGTCATGTTCAGCCCAACCAGGCTGTGGATAATATTGATTATGAGTTAAGTTTTTTTGATGTGTAATCACACCGTCTGAATTGACGAGCAAAACCTTTGTTCCGGATGTGCTTTGATCAATGGCTAAGATATGAACTGTTGTCTCCATCGGCCACCTCAATCTGCTCAATTAGCAAGTAACAGATTAGCAATTTTTTTAACATTCTCAACACTTAACCCGTAATAATCAAAGACTTGGGCTGTATTTCCTGTAACTGCAGGTTCATCTGGGATACCTAGGATTTTCATTCGCACTGGATGATGTTGTATCACAACTTCAGCAACAGCAGCTCCCAGTCCACCGTGGATACTATGCTCTTCTATAGTAATAATTCTGCCCGTTTCCTTTGCTGCTTTGATGATTGTATCCTCATCCAGCGGCTTAATTGTGTGCATATTAATCACTCGGCAGCTAATCCCCTCTTGGTCTAAGGCTTCTGCGGAATCCAGCGCAACACGGACAGTTTCACCACTTGCAATGATAGTTAGATCATTACCATCTCTCATGGTAACTGCCCTTCCAATTTGAAAATCATAATCCTCTGACTGATATGAATCCTCTACTGGATTACGTCCAATTCGAACATATACAGGTCGGTCATACTCGACTAATGCTTCAATCATTTTTTTGGCTTCATGTCGATCAGCAGGCAGCATTACATCCAAGCCCGGTATTGCACGGGTTACGGCTATATCCTGTAAAGAGTGATGTGACATGCCTAATGCTCCATAACTAACCCCGCCACTAATACCAATTAATTTTACGTTTGTTTGCGAATAGGCTACATCAACTTTTACTTGTTCAATACTTCTCATGCTTAAGAAACAAGCAGGAGAAGCAACAAATGGTTTTTTGTTGGAGTGTGCTAATCCTGCAGCTATTCCAACGATGTTTTGTTCAGCAATGCCCACTTCAACAATTTGATGCGGCAATTCTTTACCGAATTGGACCATGGAGGCGGAGCCTCTTGAATCACTGGTAAGAACAAGAATATCTCGATCCGCTTTTCCCAATTGCAATAACGTGTCACTAATGACTTGCCGATTGGCAATCTTATTGCCGGTTTTAGCTTTTAGAACGACATTTCTCATACTAAGACCTCCAGTTGTTTAGAAAGTTCTTGCATAGCTAACTCATACTCCTCTTTGGTCGGTACGCGATGATGCCATGCCCCTACATTCTCAGCAAACGATATCCCTTTTCCTTTCACTGTGTTTGCAATAATTATCGTTGGCTTGCCTGCAACCTTGGGGGTATTCGTGAATACTTCTACTAATTGCGAAATATCGTTACCATCTACTTCAACAACTTCCCATCCGAAGCTTCTCCATTTGTCTGCCAACGGTTCAAGCCCCATAACATCCTCGGTACTACCGGTTATTTGAAGCCTGTTCCGGTCAATGACAGCTACCAGATTATCAAGCTTATATTGTGAAGCGGACATTGCACCTTCCCAGACAGAACCCTCGGCTTGCTCTCCGTCCCCCATGAGGGTGTAAACCTTATACGATTTACCATCCATCTTAGCCGCCAGCGCCATACCAACAGCTATAGGCAGTCCATGCCCCAACGCTCCAGTATTCATTTCTACACCAGGTACTTTATTGTTTGGGTGGCCGATCAGTCTAGATTTGAACTGAGAGAAAGTTTTTAACTCTTCCTTTGGAAAAAAACCTCTATCTGCCAATATAGCCCAGTAAGATTCAACCGAATGACCCTTGCTTTGCACATAACGATCACGGTCTTCCCACTTTGGATTTTTCGGGTCAATGTTCATGATTTTATAATAAAGAACTGTCAATATATCAGTGTTGGATAAAGAGCCACCCGTATGACCGGTACGAGCTTCATAAATCATTGTCAAAAGTTCCATTCGAATCTCTGCAGCTTTTCTTTTTAATCGAGTAATTTCATCCATGATTTTACCCTCCTTATTAGCCTAATTGTCGATTTTTTCGCAAGATCTTGAGAAAACTTCTTAAATCTTTTACAATGCAATTTCATGGTCGTGATTATTTCTGTCAAAATCTTATTCTATTATTTATTAAGATCACTACCACGCAGCCATGCTTTGATTTCTTCTACGGTTGGGTCGACCGGATCTGGTGTCAGCCCAGGAATATATTCACACGCTTCAAAAAGGACAGGAATTACGTTTGCGTGAATCCCCACGGAATGGTGTATATAAGGACCTTTTACGAGCTTTTCCTCCCATAGCGGCCAATCATTTACTTCCACCCATACATAAGAACCTCTAGTGAATGGTCCTTCAATCCCTTTCGCTTTTCCCAAGAAAATAGAATATTCACCATGATCACCATCAAATCGTGCAAGAGTCATTTCCCCGCCCTTAATTTTGCCTTCATGGGTTCCTGGAGAATGATCATCAAACAGGAAGTGTTTATTTAGTTTCGGTCTATCTTCTTCACTTAGAGATACAGGAAAGTTTCCGCAATGGAATAATAGTTCACCATTTGGATTTTCAGGATGGCGGATTGTTATATCGGCAAAGAAAGTTGGTACTGAGTTCAATGTGGCTGCTTGAACCATAATTGAAGTTATTGCCCCATGAATATCAGTTTCACATGTTACAGGGATTTGTTCATCTGTTAGGATAGCGTTTGCCAAGCATGGCATAATACCGATAATATCCTGAAGGGTAGACCAGCATTGGATAGCAATCGCAGTGCTTCTCGTATCTGCTGCCAACTGTTTCATAGCCACTTTTAATGAAGCAATTCGTCGAACGTCATTTTCAGTTACTGCACTCCAGTCAAGTTTCTCCTTTATGTACTGAATTGCCTCGACTAGCTCTGTGGATTCTGTTTGCTCAATTTTCAACGTTGCTTTTTTCAATTCCTCAAGGGTAATCGGATGTATTTGTATTCCAAACGTCTCTAGCAATTCACCTTCATTACATATTACTGACCAAAAATCTGATGGTCGTGTGGAAATTTGCAAGATTCGCAGATTAGAAAAATGTTTAACCACATTCGCTGCACCTATGAAGTTCTTAAAACCTCTTTCAAAGATTGGGTCATCTAGTCTGCAGTTCGTGATATAAGAGAATTTGACGTTAAATCTTCTTAATACTTTCCCTGTTGCAAAAATACCGCATTGAGTATCTCGTAGGCGCATTCCATCTTCAAGTGGCGCTTCATCTCGCGGACCCCAAAGCAAAACAGGTTTTCCAATCGCTTTAGCTACACGTGCAACAATGTCTTCTGTTCCAAAATTACAATGTGGAAAAAATAACGCATCCACTTCTGCATCCCTAAATCGTTTGATAATTGCGGGTTCTTCAAGCCGATTGTGCAAAAGACCCTCATCATTAATACCTTCCAAATCAATAATTTCAATATCGAGCCCGAAGCCTTCGATTTTTTCTCTAATTAAATTTTTATATTTTAATGCGTCCTCTTTGCTAAAGACAAATCTCCTTGTAGGTGCATAACCCAATCTGAACTTTTCCACTTGAACACACTCCTAATTTAGAAATCCACACACCGAAACAAACTTATTAATCATTTACAGTTCTTCAAACAACCTCTGTTATGGAAAATAAAAATTGAAATGAGTATCATCATCTCCTCTTCACAGCACGTATATAAGCTAATATTCTAAAAATATATAAATGAAGCGGATACATAAGTGTTTTTTGAGAATATCACTAAATTTTTTTAGTTTAATCCTGGGTTCTTGATTGTATCATAGCAACCGCCGTAGTATACGTCAACATTTTATATAAAAATATTTAGTTGTGCTTTTTTGAAACTATTATTGTTTTCCTGCAATTATTTATTTACTTTCACCATTCTTATTCAATTTATTGGGGTTTTACAAAATGTAGCTTTATAACTAAACTTTCACTAAACAAATTAGTTATATGCTATAATATTTAATAGTTCTTAAATATATTCATTCTGATAAGTAGGTGTACAATTTTTATGAAGATAGATGATATTGCAAAAATAGCACAGGTTTCCAGATCTGCTGTTTCTTTAGCATTGAATGGTAAAAATGGAGTGAGTGAAGATACTCGTAAAAAAATATTAAGAATCGCCGAGGAGCATGGCTATATCCCGAGGCCTATAGTTAAAGCTGATCAATACTTTCAAAAAAACACAAAAGTTTTAAGGTTTGTAGCTTGTATTAATGAAGGAATAGTTACTGATCAGTATGAAACACTTCCTTTTTTTATGGAGTTAATTAACAACATCGACAGGCAAATTGGGGCCAACGGTTATTCCCTAATGGTTTCTTCAGTGAAAATAGAGAACCTTCATGAGGAGATCACAAGATTGGAAAAAGAACAAAAATCTGCAGGAATACTATTACTAGGGACCAACTTAACCCATGACCAAATAAAGTTAATTTCTACGATTCAGCCCAAGTTAGTTGTTTTAGATACTTGTTTCGAAACCTTAGACGTTAACTTCGTTGTGATGAATAATGTTTATGGAGCATATGAGGCAGGTAAATATTTAGTCGAACTTGGTCATGAAAAAATAGGGTATGTTCAATCCAATACAAGAATGTATAACTTTGATATGAGAAAAAAGGGTTTCATGCAGGCAATTGCTGAAAATGGATTGAACATTGCTGCGGATGACTACTTTTCACTATCACCCACAGTGATCTCATCCCAAGAAACATTTAAAGACAGCATTAAACACCGAATTCATCAACTACCAACGGCCTTATTTTGTGAAGCTGATTATATGGCCATCAGCGTAATGAAATCCTTTACAGAGTTAGGAGTTAAAGTTCCAGAGGATGTTTCGATCATTGGTTTTGACAATATCTTTGAGTCGCAAGTCGTTACTCCCGAATTAACCACTATCAATGTGAAAAAAGATAAAATTGCTCGTCTAGCTGTTGAAAGACTTATCACAGTAATTGAAAACAATGAAACCGATAAAATAAAAGTGTTTGTAGATACACAGTTGATTACAAGGAACTCTTGCAGAACCAACATGAAATAAGTAAGAGACATAGCGCAGACACAACATAGTTAAAAAAACACCTTAGTCGTATAACATTCACAATACGATTAAGGTGTTTTTATGTATACTGTATCAGGCACATGGGACTTATCTAAATAAATCAGGAAGGAGAGAATAAAAAAATTGCACCTTTATGTTTTTTTACTCACTCAACTTTCGCACATAGAAAAACTTAATGAGCCCTTAATATAGCTGGGTAGAGATTCAAACCATTGTGCTAATTGACTGGTTAAATTATCTTGTGCTTAAAGAAACATTAAATGAGAAACCTTTGACGAACATATGAATCATAAGGTCATTAATGCGTGATAGTAATTCCACGTTTTTACTGCAATTACGTGAATAAACGGAGTCATCTAGGATAAAAACTGACACCCTTTTTGATGAAGTTAGTTTTTGAAAACGCTGAATCACTTCCAATGAAAGGGACGATAGAAATTTATGCCAATTAAATGTTGGCACCTTTAAAAAGCGATAAATCGCATCCTTAGCGGGAACGAGTTGGTGTTTGATTCACAGCTTTCCAAGAGAATGACTATCGTTCCCTTAAAATACATCCTAAACACACCCAATGAACAAGTTCCCGCCAAGCGTTATAACCAATGTTCTATATTCAGTTGTAAGATTTCCTTTCAATAATTGCATGATATTTTTAAAAACCATGTTAGATTTTATAACAATTTTAAGGAAATGAATCTTCAAGTGCTTTAAGCTATTAACATATCTTTTTACAGGATGGAGGGCAGAACGTGAGGCTAAGTTGGCTTCTTCAGCTTTTGGTTATTTCAGGATTCTTGCTGCTTGGCTATAGTATAGTCGCTGTCTTTCGCATTCAGTTACCGGGTAGTGTCGTGGGCATGATATTACTGTTCGTTTTCCTGTTAACCGGTATTATTCGACTCGATTGGGTAGAAAGCGCAGCTTCATTTCAGTTAAAGCATCTGACACTACTGTTTATTCCACCCATTGTCAATCTCTTTTTATCCCCAAGTTTGCAACAAATCATGCGTTGGAACATCGTCCTTATTCTAGTTGTGAGCAGCATGTGCTGTTTATTGGGCACAGCTTTCTTCGTAGAATGGTATGAAAAAACAAAAAGGAGAAATGGACAATGATTACTTTTACCGGATTGTTATGCATTGTCTTCACCCTATTATGCTACCTATTAGGCTTCCAATTGTATCGTAAATATAAAAAAGATTGGCTAAATCCGTTATACACTGCACCTGTGATCTTGATTATTTTATTGTTTGCCTGTCATATCCGTGGGGACACTTATCAGCAAGGAAGCCTCGTTTTTAATAAGCTTTTGGAACTTGCGGTCGTCTCTCTAGCTGTTCCGCTATACAAACAATGGTCGTTCCTAAAAAAGAACTTTAATAAAATCTGTTCAGGAGTTGTTTGCGGTACGGTGCTGGGGATCATCTCTGTCATTGGGTTGGCGCAAATATTCCATTTAAAGCAACAGTTACTGGCGTCTTTAATCCCCCGATCTGTCACACTTCCAATCGCTCTAACCTTATCAAATGAGCTGGGAGGTTATACCACAACTACGGTATTCTTTGTGATTTTTTCAGGTCTCGTTTCCTTAACCATTGGTCCAAAATTATTAAAGCGATTGGGAATACGCAGCAAAGCCGCCAAAGGATTGGCCATGGGCACATCAGCACAAATGCTTGGGGCAAACCGTTCACTGCTTTGGGGTGAAGAAGAAGGGGCAATGGGCAGCGTGGCAATGACTACCTCTGCATTGTTTCTTTCCGTTATAGTGCCAATCCTGCCGTTGATTTTGAGAATGTGAATTGATTAAAAGAGCTGCCGAAGCAAGCAGCTCTCACTTTATTGAAATATTGGGATAGCAAAATTGATACTCAAGCTATTTGTTATCAACAACCTGTGTAGAAATTTGCCAGGTTACACCGAATTTGTCTGTTACTTGGCCATATGATGGGCTCCAGAATGTTTCTTGAAGCGGCATAATTACTTGGCCACCTTCTTGTAGTTTTTCGAATACTTCTTTTGATTTTTCTACTTCGGTTATGGTAATCGCTATCGTGACTTGTGATCCAAGTTGATATGGTTGACCTGGAAATGTATCAGAAAGCATTAGATCTGTATTACCAACTTTCAAATGTGCATTTAATACAAGGTCTTTTGCTTCAATTGGAGTGGGGTAGTCTGGATTTTCAGGCATATCTCCAAAAGTTTGAAGTCCCAAGACTTTCGCATCTAAAGCATTTTCATAAAACTTTACAGCTTCTTGCCCATTACCATTCAAAACTAAATAAGGATGAAGCCCTAAAATCATACTGGACACCTCTTTTTTATTAATTTTTAACCCATAACAGAACTAATGTTCTTATGTATATTACCATATATTACATTTGTTTGCAATAACCTTAATTAAAATTTGCCCCTCAAAAGAGTTGTGAAATTATAACTCTTCATACTATGGTTCAGCAGTCGATCTTGAAGATAAAACTTTATTAAGTGTAAAGCAATTGAACCCTGTGAGTTTCAATAATGAAAGCTGCTAAAACATAGCCGTATCTTTAAGTAGCCACGAGAGTAATTTATTGGTTAGTAAGCAATCACTGTTTATCCAAACCGTCAATATGATCGCTGGTCGTCTTTGTATCCTCACGATTTTTAACACCTTTGCTTTTATAGGGTTTGGCACTCTTTGCTTTGTTTGAACTAGCTTGCCAGCGAGTCCACCCCTTCTTACCTGTTCCTCTGCCTGTTCCGCCCTTACCTTTTGCTTTACTCATTTAATCATCTCCATTATGTCTTGTACGTAGTTAGCTTCTCGGTTAGTCTTATCCATTTTAATTGGGTAAAAACCAAACGTAATGAAATATAACATATAACAGTCAGCTTTTCTACTGACGTTGCAAACTAATCTCATCAATCCATGTGTACTGAAGGAAACATGAAATATGATAATCATTGTATTTACGCATTGGCATTGGACATATTACAGGTTTATTTTATGAACTCCATCTATGGCAATTTTGCAAGTGGTTATTGACAAGCACCCGCCATTTTCAATCTAATTCGGGCATTAAAATAATAGGGGGGCTACGCGTGATATTATCTCTGACGGACTATATCTGCATTTTTATTCACCAAACGGATTTAACGCTTATGAATAACATAAAAAAACTGCACCTTTGAAGGAAAAGAGCTGGGCGACACCATCATTCCAGTGACTGAAGAGTTTAACAGGCTGGTTACCTGTGGCATAACGGCGGATGAAATCTACGAAGTCAAAAGAATTCTTTCAAAAATGAAACTGAACGTCTTAAATAGATGAGAGCTGCAGCTTCGCAGCTCTCTTTTTCATCCTCTATTGGAAAGGGTTTTTTGCAGAAAAATCATTTCTTCAGCCAATTGTTTAATGCGGCTGTTCACATCCGCAGTGACGATTTCACTATGTTCATCAAAATCGGAATTGTGGACGAACACATTTCCCAGCGGCACTACGCCTTTCAAGTATGTGAGGATTGGTTTTAGCTGGTATTCCATGACGAGGTAGTGCTTGTCGGTGCCCCCCGTTGTCACCATGCCGGTCACTTTTGACTTAAAAGCTTCCATTGGAAGATGGTCGAACAGATTTTTTAAAGCTCCAGGAATGGAGGCCTGGTAAATCGGTGTCCCGATGACAAGGAAGTCGGCAGACAAAACCGTGTTCACTACCTTCACCGTATCCTCGTTGTAATAGCTAAGCGGTGTACCTTTTACAAATTCTACTTCATAATCTTTCAAATCAACCAATTCGATATCGATGGATGAATCGATGGATTTAGCTGCCCACAGTACTTCATGGACGGCCTTTGATGTTTTTGAACCGATCAGCGAGCCTGAGACCCCAACAAGTTTCATTTGCTTGTCCTCCTATTTGAATACACTGTGCTGTGAAGCGGCTGGACCCTTGAAGACGGATCAACATATTTTTTTCGCATTATTGATCGCAATCGGTGCTTCACCGAGGCCTACCGCAATTAATTTTACTTTGCCTTCATAAGTCGCAATATCTCCTGCAGCATAAATCCCTTTAATATTCGTTTCCATTTTGGAATTGACGATAATGGAGTTTTTCTCCATCTCCAGCCCCCAGCTCTTGATGGGGCCAAGCGAAGAGATGCTGCCGTAATTCACAATCACGTGGTCTACTTCAATTATTTCTTCGTTTCCATCTTTGTCAGCCAGGACAACCTTTTCAATCCTTTCACTGTCTCCGGCCAGCTCTTTTACCACATACGGTATTTTTACTTCGGACACCTGACTTGTATAGATTCCCGACACTGCTTTCATGCGCTTTAAAGCCTTCTCTGCGATGGCAGAGCGTCACTTTTTCAGCAATTTCATCAAGCATCAATGACCAGTCAAGGGCAGAATCTCCACCTCCGCATACCAGTACTTTGGAATCCCTAAAGTCATGTAAATTTTTAACGGAGTAATGAAGATTTTTTCCTTCATAAAAATCAGCACCCAGGGCGGTTAATCTTCTCGGTTCAAAGGCCCCTATTCCACCAGTGATAAGAATGGATTTTGTAAAATGCTCTCCCTTATTGGTCGTTAACCGGAAGCTGCCATCTTCTTGTTTCTGAACCTCCAAAACCGTCTCATTTAAGCATATTTCTGGTGAAGCATACCGGGCCTGGTCAATCAGGTTATGGATAAACTCTTTTCCAAGTACTCTCGAAAAACCGCCAATATCGTAAATATATTTATCAGGATAAAGCTCGGCTACCTGCCCGCCCAGCTGGCCAAGACTGTCGATTATTTTAACAGACATACTCCGCATGCCGGCATAGAAAGCCGAAAATAAACCGGCCGGCCCGCCGCCAATGATGGTAATATCGAATTCATTATGTGTACTCATAAGGCTGCTCCTTTTTCATTCCACTAATGAATAAGGTGCCAAAAAGGCACCTCATTCAAAAAATCAATTATTTTTGTGCAGTCTCGAACTTTTCTGTTACAGCATCCCAGTTGATGATGTTAAAGAAGCTTGCAATATAATCAGGTCTTCTGTTTTGGTAGTTCAGATAGTAGGCATGCTCCCAAACGTCGAGGCCAAGTATGGCAGTCTTCCCTTCCATAACCGGGTTGTCCTGGTTTGGCGTGCTTGTTACTTCAAGCTTGCCGTTCTCACCGGCAACCAGCCATGCCCATCCAGAACCAAAACGTGTTGCGGCAGCTGCAGAGAATTCTTTTTTGAAGTTGTCAAAGCTGCCGAATGCTTCGTTGATCGCTGCTTGCAGTTTGCCTGAAGACGCATTGTTTTCTTTAGCAGGAGCAATCACTTCCCAGAACAGGCTGTGGTTCAGGTGCCCGCCGCCATTGTTCCTTACAACAGTTCTAACCGCCTCCGGAACAGCATCAAGGTTCGCAAGCAGTTCTTCAAGAGATTTTCCCTGGAGTTCAGGCTTGCCTTCAAGCGCAGCATTCAGATTGTTTACATATGTTTGATGGTGTTTGCCATAGTGGATTTCCATTGTCGTCTTGTCAATATGAGGCTCCAATGCGTTGAAATCATAATTTAAAGCTGGCAGTGAATAAATTGTTATTATGTAATCCCCCTAAGAATTATATTTTTATACCTATTGGTATAATAAGTACAGTTAAATAATATAAGATGCCATCCTGAAAATCAAATGGTTTGTCTGCGATGTCAATAATTTATACTTTATGGTATAATTAATATGTAATCTTAAATTTTCTCTCCACAACGGAGGTAATAATATGAATCCTATTCCAAAGAGCACGAAAGAGAAAATTCTTGATTTGCTCAAAAAGGAAGAATCCTTGACGGTCAATGATTTAACGGATCGTCTCCAAATTACCCATATGGCAGTACGAAAGCACCTCATCAGCCTTGAAAAGGAGGCCCTGATTGCCTCAAAGGCAATCAAGCAGCCGAAGGGAAGGCCGCTCCAATCGTACATGCTATCCAGTAAGGCCCAAGGACATTTCCCCAAAAATTATGAAGGCATTAGTGTTGAATTCCTTCATGACATAAAAGAAATCCATGGCGAAGAGTCAGTTGAGCTTTTATTTAAAAAAAGGGAGGACCGCCTCACCCGCGAATACAGCAGCAGGATCGGGGATAAAACCACTGCATTTGAGAAGCTTAACGAACTGGCTGACATTCAAAACGAAAAAGGCTATATGGCTGAGCTGGCCCAAGTTGATGAAAACACCTTCGAATTGACCGAATATAACTGCCCAATCTTCTCTGTCGCAAGGGATTTCAAGGTCGCTTGCCGCTGTGAGACCGAGCTGTTTAAAAACATCCTCGGCACGGAACAGATCAATAGAACCTGCTGCCAGACAGATGGCGACAGCCACTGCAAATTTTTATTTAAAATAAACTGAGGAGCATACTGCGGTATGCTCCTCGTTTTTTTACGCGGCTAGTTTTAAATATTGAAAGCCGTTTTAGCCGTGCTCTTTCATGCACATCGGGTTCATTGCCACAGCTGGTAGTTGATGCAGCAACTTTTCACGCATGTTTAATTAAATCGAGACTGCAGTGCGGGTTTTTATAATAACGCCGATAATGGCTAGACTGGGAACCCCGGTCCCTCGCAGCCTATTTGATCCACTTTGTGACTGGCATAAATGGTTTGCGCTTACCTTCGGGCGGGCTCGCTAACGGATAGCCAAGATAAAGGAATCCAAGGACTTCGCCTTTCTCAGACAGGCCAAAAAACTGTTTCATCAGCGGGTCATATGTTGGCTTTCCCGTTCTCCATACCCCGGCAAGACCAAGGCTATGTGCCGCCAGCAGCATGTTTTGAATGCAGGCGTATACCGCTCCATATTCTTCGACGTCAATCGCTTTTGGGTTGTCGCTTGGCTCAACAGCTACCGCGATGATTGCAGGAGCCCGAAATGGCTTCTCTTGGACTTTCTCCAGCTTTTTCGAATCTGTTTCACCGTTATTCCGGGTAATTTTGAGGAGAACATCCCCCAGCTGTTTGCGGCCCTCACCCGTCATAACAAAAAATCGCCATGGCTCTGTCCGGTGGTGGTTTGGAGCCCAAGTACCAGCTTCTAAAATTCGCTCAATGTCCGCTTCCGGTACAGCCTCATCCTTTACAAGCCCAAAGCTTCGCCGCGTCTTGATTGCTTCCAGTACATCCACGTAATCTCATCCTTGTCAAAAATATTTAGTGGCGGTCCGAATTTTTCCTCAAACCTCATTTTGCATCACAAACAGGGACTTTTCCTTGCTGCATGCTAAACTAGCAGGAGTCCTTAAACAGCCGGTGGCCCAAACTTTCCAAGCCGGAAGTCGCGATAAGCCTGCTTGATTTCTTCCATGGTGTTCATAACAAACGGGCCGTACGGAACGATCTCTTCCTTAATCGGGGTGCCGGAATAGACAAGCACCTTGGAACGCCTGCTGTTTGATTTAATGACAAGCTCGCTTGTATTATTCTCATTCCCGCCATCGTTAAAGGTTAACGTGCCAACGCCATGTTTTTTTAAATTCACCTGGTTGCCCCCAAAGTCCATATCTCCTGATAGCACATAAACGAAAGCATTGTGAGTTTCAGGCAGCTTGTGGACATAGGTTACCCCGTTATCCAGGGAAATTTCAGACAGAGTGATTGGGACAAGGGAATTCAGCGGGCCCTTTACACCGGCAATATCCCCTGAGAATACTTTTACAGAACCACCCTCGAAGTTTACCGTGGGTGCATCCTCGCTGTAAATATTCTGGTAGGTCGTTTCCGTATTCTTCAGGTGCTTCGGCAGGTTTAGCCACAGCTGCAAGGTATGCGCAATATCGTTATCCACGCCTTCTTCCGCATGCCTTGCTGCCCAGCCGGCATTCATATACTGCACATCACCTGGCTCAAGAATGTCTCGCCCGCCGGCATTATCAATATGCTCCAGTCGCCCATCCACTACATATGTAACAGTCTGGAACCCTCTGTGCGGGTGATCGGAAAACGTTCCGCGCTTAAACCAGTCCTCGGCCATTAAAACAAACGGATCAAAGTCTGCCCAGCGGTCGACAGGCAGGATCCATCCCTTTTGGATAGAAGGAAAACCAACTTGCTCATATTTCACATACCAATGATCTTTAACATTTCTTTGTAAAATTTGTTCTGCCAAATCTGCCACTCCTTTTTCTTGATGATCTTTTTTTTATTTTTGTTTTAAAAATTTATCTATCTCCATTTGCCGCCGCTTCTCTCCATGCTTTTCGGATAAACACTGATCATTCTGACCATGTTAACACACAGCATGATAAAAACAATAAATGCAACAGCGGGATTAGACCCAATAAAAAAATGGGCAAGGGCCGCGGCAATCATTGGCTTTGTTAAAGCAAATATGGTCATTTTCCAAAGCAGCTGAAATTTTAACTTTCTTTGCAAAAGTCTGCTAAGTACCAGGCCGCACCCTGCCAGAAAGGTGAGTCCCGCTAATCCGTAAAAAAACATAAAAAACGGATATAAGATAAGCACCTGGGTGATATAAAGACTTTGATTTCCCTGATTTGCATGAAAAAGCAAGTCCGTTTCCACAGGAAGCAGCATAACGATCATGAGTATGAAAAAGTAAAGAATCGTACTTTTCATATCTAATTTGTTCAACCGCACTACAGCTGCCTTTTTCGGAAACAACAAGCAATCCTTCAATACGGTAATGTATTTCATTTCATCGTCCTTTATTTATGCATAAACAGCCAATTCTGCCTCAATGTGCTGTTTAATCAGCTCCAGGCATTCCTCGGCAGTTTTTGCAAATATCCGCTTGCCGTTTACGATTGCATACGGCCTTTTGGCACACATTCCGCAGAAGGAAAGGCAGCTGTTTTCAATTACCGCAACTTCCGGGTATCCTGTTTCCAAAATTTCTTCCAGGGGAATTTCCGTAATCAGACTGCCATCACAAATTTCAACAACAACAATTCCCATTGCGCTTCCCCTCCTTGTCATGAGTATTGGCACTTTCTAAACTTAAAGGTATAAAAACCGGATGCAAGTTCCTAGAGAATTGTAGCCGTAAGTTTCAGCTTCTTCCCTTCATGCTTTACCAGGAGTTCAATGATATCATCATCTTCGACGAAAAAATCATTAACATATTTCAGCCCCCTGTGAAACTGCTGTGTTCCTTCAAAGTAAAACACCTCAGCAGTTCCCTTGACTGTTTGGGAAAACTCGAAGCCGCAGTCAATATGCAAAGTGACCATCTTTCCAAGTCCTGTAGGTTTGTCCTTAAAGGGAGTGCTATATTCTCTAAAAACGAGGTCAAATCCTGACATATCGTCCGGTAAAGGTGGAAACACAGTGAAGTTGTAGTTAAGGTGTCTTGCGGAACCGCCTCCATCAGTAACTCGGCAATCATATTTGATTACAGAGCTACCTGTTCCCTTAACTCAGCTTCATCCCAACCTTTACAAACATCTACCCATTCCTTTGCAAATGAATATTGAAACAACTCATCAATAGTCAGTTCTATCGCAGAATTGGTGCTGCCGCAGGCCGGAAAAAGAGTCTTGAAGCGTTTCATTGAGACATCCAAGTAGACATCCAGTTCATTTTTCAAACCAAACGGACAAACCCCGCCGATCGCGTGTCCGGTTTGATCCAATACTTCATCAGGCGTGAGCATACGTGCTTTGAAGCCAAATGCATGACGAAATTTCTTGTTATCGATTTTTGCATCTCCGGCAGCGACGATCAAGATGGGTTTCTCTTCTTGTCCCCTGAAGGATAATGTTTTTGCAATACGAGCAGGAATGACACCAATTGTGTCAGCTGCCTGCTCAACCGTAGCGCTCGATGTTTCAAACTCCATCACATTATCTTCACGATTCCACTGAGTAAAATGGGCTTTTACACTTTCCAAAGACATCTTATTCATCCTTCCCCTATCGGTGTTATATAGAATCATAACACAACTTAATTGGAAAAAAATGAATAGGATCTTGGAAAAGCTAAGCAATGATGAGTTTTAATTCTAAGGTCCCGTACATACATAATCACTCCTTACTACCTTTTTGCTCCTCTATTCCCTGGTGAGTGGCTGTATGCCGGATAGTTTCTTCCATTTGCCGGTGTTTGTCAGATTGTGAACTCTTAATCGCATGTTTGACATTGAGTCGTGTCGATTCGCATTTGATTTGCCAACTTCTTTTGTATGTAAGGTAGCAAACAAGTCAATAATTAGAAAGGGAATCGTTGACGTTTGATTCCCACAAACGAATGGGTACTTTGATAATGTCAGCTGAATTGGGCTGCTCTTAGATGTTCTTGGTTATATTACAGTTTGATCAACGATTTCAGATTAAAGAAGAGGTGAATCATGATGGTCAAGGCAATACAAAACGCTGATTACGAAGCACTTGTGGAAAATGCGGACAAACCAGTTATTCTGGAGTTTGGGGCGGATTGGTGACCGGGCTGCCGACAATTGAGGCCGGTGGTCTCTGCGGTTGCTGAACAGGAAACAGACGTGGATTTCTTTTATGTTGATGTGGATCAAGCACCTGATCTGGCTAGCAGGTTTGGTATCATGAGCATTCCAACCCTTGTTCAAATTAAAAACGGAAAAGAAACAAATCGCTTGGTAGGTTTTATGCCTGAGGAGCAAGTAAAAGAATTTGCTCTCTCATAAACATTCCTATTTTACGCGGACCTGCGTTATGGAGCACTTTGCGTTCCAATCTGGCAGGTCCTTCATACTTTTTTTCAAGCCTGTCCGTTAAAAAGCTTAATTTATACATTATAGAGCCTATACAACAATTCCAAGCCTAACCAACTGTTTCCCGTCTCAAAATAATAATTTTTACTTGTTTCACTATCTTAAACTGTTGGCATGGATTTTTTCGTTTTTGATAAATGCCTTATGATTTATTTTCCCAAAATATAGATTTATTCTTCAAATACTTTCATGTACAGTCACCAACCTCAGTAAATAAAAACTGCCACACGTCCGTAAGAGTTACCTGCTTTTTAAAAGGTTTTAATTTAATTTTTTGACAAAGTAATTTTAGTGGTATAATATTATCTCGAATTCAAAATATTTTAATTCGAGATAATTATAATATTTTGAGTTTCAAAGAAATGTTGAATTATAAAGAGGTGTATGGCGTGGGGTTTTTGAGCAAATTAATTGGTACATCAACCACCAAGGAGGAAATAGCAATGGAAAAATTAAATATCGGAATTATTTTAGGAAGCACACGTCAAGGACGTGTCAGCCCTCAAGTTGGCAACTGGGTAAAGGAGATTGCTGACAAACGTGGCGATGCAAATTATGAAATCGTAGATATTGCGGACTTCAAATTACCATTTGTAGGCGAAGGTACTGGTGAAGAACCTGGATTAAAAGCATGGCCAGAAAAGCTTGCAAACTTGGATGGATTCGTATTTATTGTCCCAGAATACAATCACAGCATTACAGGAGCATTAAAAAATGCACTTGATTCAGCACGGGATGAATGGCACAATAAAGCAGCCGGTATCGTAAGCTACGGTTCCACAGGTGGTGCACGTGCAGCTGAACATTTACGCGGAATCTTAGGAGAATTACTTGTTGCGGACGTTCGTGTACACCCAACATTGTCTTTATTTACAGATTTTGAAAACTTCGCTGAATTCAAACCTGCTGATTTACACCTGAATAATGTCAATCTTATGCTTGACCAAGTGATCGCATGGAGTGGAGCATTAAAAACTTTACGATAAAAACATAGAAATTTACAAAGATGGGGGGTGATCATTCACCTCCCTTTTTTGTGCGGTTAGCATTAAATATTAAAAAGACACCTGATTGTTCGACAAGGTAAACAGTTCCTTCAATTTTTCAACCTATAGAAAACTGTGGCTTCATGATAAAATAATATATTAATAATCTATCTTTCCAGCTTTTATCCCCATAATTCTCACAAGCAGGTGTACGATATTGGATATCAAGCATTTACAATATTTTATTGAGGTTTCAAATTTTAATAGTTTCTCACGTGCGGCGAATCATTTATTCATCACGCAACCAACCATTAGTAAAATGATTAAAAATCTGGAGATAGAGCTGGGAGTTGCTCTTTTTGACCGATCTCGAAAGCAATTGGTCTTAACTGATGCAGGACGCATTATTTTGGAGCAAGCGCGATTAATTGACAAAGCGTTTAAGAATTTAGAAATAGAATTAGACAATCTGACAGGACTAAAAAAGGGGCATATTCGCATCGGTTTGCCACCAATATTTGATGCCCAGTATTTTCTTAAAATAGTTGGCATTTTTCACGAAAGATATCCTCAGATCACTTTTCAATTGGTTGAGGATGGTTCAAAGAAAATCGAAGAAGCGGTAGGAAACAATCTTCTCGATGTTGGTGTGATTGTTCTTCCGACTAAAAACGACATCTTTGACCATTTCTCTTTTATGGAAGAAGACCTAAGGCTTATCCTTCATCCATCGCATCCATTAGCAGAACGAGAGGAAGTAAATTTAGCTGAATTGGCGAAGGAATCGTTCATATTGTTTAATAAGGACTTTGTCCTAAACGACCGAATTGTTTATTCTTGCAACAATGCAGGCTTCAATCCACACGTTATTTCGGAAAGCTCACAACGATTTTTTATTGAAGAAATGGTCGCAAACAAATTTGGAGTTTCCCTGCTGCCGGAAAGTGTTTGCAAGGATCTAAATAAAAATGTAAAGTCAGTCAAAGTAGTGAATCCATCAATCAGTTGGAATCTGGCGATTATATGGGGTAAAAATCAATATTTATCCTTTGCTGCGAAAGAATGGCTGCAGTTCATGAAAGCTCAGCTTAAACTCGGTTATCGATAAACGTGTAATAAAAATATTCTTTGCTAAAAACGGTTCTTTTTATAGAGCCGTTTTTTTCATTCAACTAATCTATATACATATTGCATACGTGTAAGTGTTTACATAGATAACATCTATACTAATCATAAAATATAACAATTTTACTAACCGAACAATGCGGCGTAAACTTTTGACAAGCAAGAAAAACCTTTTAACAAAGTGGATATAGTGTTTATTCAGCTAGAATCCGGATGAAAGGAAGCTATTTAATGAAAGCAAAAAAAGTGAGCGAAAGCCGTATTGTCAATACCGCGCAAGTATTATCTTGCGACTTAAATAACTACAATACATTGTTTGGCGGCGTCTTGATGAAAAAGCTCGATGATGCCGCAACTTTATCAGCCCGCAGGCATTCCAGGGTTAAAGAATGTGTAACTGCATCCACGGATTCAATCGATTTCTTATGCCCTATTCATCAAACTGATTCAGTCTGTGTGGAATCGTTTGTCACATACACAGGAAAAAGCTCCATGGAGATTTTTTGCAAAGTTATTGCCGAAGATATGATGAATGGCGAGCGTCGGATCGCTGCTACGGCATTTTTGACATTTGTAGCTTTAGATGATAATAAGCGGCCTGTTGAAGTTCCACATGTCTTACCAGAAACAGAAGAAGAAGAATTCCTCTTCAACACAGGTAAAGACAGAGCAGAAATGCGTAAATTCAGAAGACAAAAAAGTAAAGAATTAGCTGAGTATATTTCACTGGAAAAACCATGGGACAAAAAATAGGAGGATGAATTTGATGCTAACTTTATGCAGTATTGATGAGCTAACAACCACCAAACAAGCCCTGGAGAAGTTAAAAAAGGACCATCCAAACCTTTTTGGAAAACTGTTGGATATCGTTAATCTTACGCGTGCATTGCATTTTAAATATCATTACATGGGAAGTTTAGTTATGGGTGAGGATCCTGGCCAAGCCGTCCCAAATTATGTATATGGCTCTGTACTGCGCTTGTATAAGAAAGAGTTGCAAAAATTAAAAGATGACGATGATTTCCCAGTATTACAAAAAACTTTTTCTGAATTCAGTAACACCGGTTACGCAAAAATCAGTCTTTTAGTACTCGGTGAAACACCTGAATCATTAGCCTCTTCTGGCATCAGATAACTTGCCTTGCAACGACCATAAAATTGGAGCGCACCGTTATAACCAACGTGACCCTTTTTCCATTATACATGATTGTTAATGGTGATAAATTTGTACTCTATATGGACAGATAACAGCGCGTGAGACAAAGAATCGGTTTAATCAAAAAAACGCCAAGAGGGCGTTTTTTCCTAATAAATATTCGTTTTGCTGACCCTGTATCTTTTGTACCAAAACAGGTTCATTCAAAAAGTACTTATTGTAAAATTTTATTACTTGATGGCTCTGTCACTTTACCGACATATGCAGACTGATAGATTTTGAAAATATCCTCCTTGTCTAAAGGCAAAGGACTCCTGGCCAATAGCCGCTTCTGCTTTACTCCATCTTCGGTCAATTTTTCAAGCGCACTTTCCGGAATTCCAAATCCCTGTAATATTTGCGGGATTCCTACGTCTGCTACCAGTTTTTCAAGCTCCTCTACACATTTGTATGAAGCCTCTTCATCGGATAAATAAGCTGAATTTCCTCCTAAAGCGTTCAGAATATCAGCCATCCGTTTCGTGCAGCTGCTTCTTATATACCCCATCACATATGGCAGAAGGACAGCATTAGATTCGCCATGCGGAATATGGAACTGGCCTCCGAGGGGATACGCAAGTGCGTGGACACCTGCAACCCCGGCATTGAAAAAGGCAAGTCCGGCAATATAGCTTCCATCACTCATATCGATGCGTGCTTGTTTATTTTGCCCGTCGGCCACCGCTTTCCTGATCGAGCGGCTAATCAAACGAATCGCCTGGAGGGCCAAACCGTCCGTTGTGGGATTGCCGTTGACAGACACATATGCCTCAATTGCATGGGTTAGTGCGTCAACACCCGTTGCGGCCGTTACATTTGCTGGCATCGTAACCGTCAACTCCGGATCGACAATCGCTGAATCTGCCAGCAAATAATCATGGGTGACCACATCTTTCGTGGTTTCCAAAGACAGAACCGCTATATTTGTCACTTCTGAACCGGTACCCGATGTAGTCGGAATCAGGATTTTCGACAACCCTTTTTTGGAAACTTGCTTTGTGCCTGAAAGATTTAGGTAGTCTGCTACCAAACCTTCATGTTCCGATAGAACAGCGGCAAGCTTGGCAAGGTCGAGCGCACTTCCGCCTCCCAGTCCAATGACGAGGTCGAATCCCCCCTCCCTTGTATATTTGACGAGTTTTTCGCCCACTTCAAGAGGGGGTTCCGGCTCGATATCAGTATAAATATCAACATCAAATCCTTTTTGCTTCAATGGACCGGTTATACGGTCAGTCAAGCCTATTTGCTTAAGTACGGGATCTGTCACCAGTAAAATGCGCTTGGCCCCGTATTTTTCGACCTCCGGAATGAGCTGCTCTAAAGAACCCCATCCGGTGTAACTTAATGGTGTAAATACGAGCTTTGAAAAAGCCATATTAGGCCCTCCTTCCTTATTCGTAATAACCCTCTGTTGATTTGCGAAAATTCCTGAATTGTTCCGAATCGTGCCCGAACCATACCTGTGATTTAGTTTCCGACGAAATCCTGCGTATCTTTTCCACTGTTTTTGCATAACCGAGTGAGTCATAAATGATCCCCGGCGGCTTGATTGGCGGTCCGTAGCTTTCTGCTGTGTAAATGGCGTCCGATGCCAGAATGATGCCACCCATTTCCGGCAGCTGGACGTGAAGCCCGATCATTCCCCACGCATGCCCGCTTCCAAAGTTCAAAACCTTCACTCCGTCTGCCAGAACGAGATTGTCCTCGTCTCGTTTCACGGTCCTCCATTGCAAGTTGTTCTTGATCCATGCATCAATATCCCCCCAAATGTAGGCACCTTCTTTTTGATTACGTGCATACGATTGGAGCGTACCGTTCAGTTCATCTTCATGAACGATAATGGTAGCATTCGTAAACATTTCCAGGCAGCCAGCATGGTCCAAATGGAGATGGGAGGCAACTACAAATTTAATGTCTTCCGGTCTGACCCGCAATTGCTCGAGCCGGTTGTGCAGGTAACATTCCTCATTTGCCGTCCATGGAAACGTCTGCTGGGTCGCCTCAGTCCATCGTCCTTGTGGCCCCATCGACTCCGGATTGCAGGCAGTGTCGAATAGGATTTTTCCGGCAGGATGGTCAATAAGCACTGTATAAATAGGAAACTCGACAAATTCAGTTTGCGCGTTCGGTTTTTTGAGCGTCGCCGGATTGTGCATGGCAATCAACCAGTTCTTATCCATTTGCATTCTTCCATTATCCATTACGTACAGCTTTGGATGTTGTTTAATAGTGTTGCACATTCGTAGATTCCCCCTTATAAAAATGTTTTTACAGAAACAAATTTTAATTCCGTCATTTCCTCAACGGCGTACTTAATTCCTTCACGCCCATAACCGCTCTCCTTTACACCGCCGTACGGCATATGGTCGACCCTGAACGTCGGAATATCATTGATGATAATAGCACCGGACTCAATCTTTCTTGCGGCATAAAACGCTTCATCGATATTTGTGGAATAAACTCCAACATTCAAACCATAGACTGAATCATTGACAAAACCAATCGCTTCATCCAAATCTTTATACGGCATGATCGACACAACTGGTGCAAAAACTTCCTTGCAGGCAACTTTCATTTTTCCGTTGACATCAAGTAAGATTGTTGGCTCAAATACCGTATTTTGTCTGCTTCCTCCGAGCGCTACTTTGGCACCTCCTTCTTCTGCCTCCTTGACCCAAGTTTCAATCCGGTCAATTTCCTTGCTGTGGATCATCGCGCTGATATTCGTATTCTCATCTAAAGGATCGCCGATTTTTAAAGTTTTCGATTGTTCAGTAAAACGCTTACAAAAATCTTCATAAATATCTTCGTGAACATAAATCCGTTGCAATGAAATACATACCTGTCCTGAATAAACAAAAGCACCTTCCACACATCTTGAGATGACCCGTTCAAGTGGAACGTTTGGCTGGACAATGACCGCCGAATTGGAACCCAGCTCTAGCGTTACTTTTTTCAATCCAGCTTTCGCCTTGATGTCTTTTCCAACCTCCGCACTGCCTGTAAAAGTTACCTTTTTTACCCGATTATCCGTGACCAGAGGATCCCCAATCTCGGCACCACTTCCAGTCACGATCTGCAGAGCACCTTTTGGCAGGCCGGCTTCATCAAAAATTTCGGCCATTTTCAATGCGCTTAAAGGAGTTTGATTAGCAGGCTTTAAAACGACCGTGTTCCCGGCTGCAAAGGCCGGTCCGAGTTTATGGGCTACAAGGTTAAACGGGAAGTTAAAAGGTGTGATTGCTGCTACTACCCCGAGTGGTTCCCGCCATGTCATCCCCAGCCGATTTTCACCACCCGGTGCAGCGTCCATCGGAATGGTCTCACCGTAAATCCGCTTCGCCTCTTCAGCGGCAAATTGGTACGTAACGATTGTCCTGTCAATTTCTCCGCGTGCTGTCTTGATTGGTTTGCCTGCTTCCTGAGCAATGATAGTAGCCAATTCCTCTTTTCGCTCACGCATCAATTCAACGACGCGGTATAGAATGGCAGACCTTTGATGTGCAGGCATCTCCTTCATTTGCTGAAAAGCCTCATAAGCCCCTTCAATCGCAACATTTACATCAGCAGTATCAGCCTTGCTTATATTTGCAAGTAAAGCGCCGCGGTATGGAGAATAAAGCGGATATGTACGATCCTTTACGATCCATTCTCCATTAATAAATAGCCCTTTTGTCGTCGCATTCAAGTTATCCCCTCCTTAATATTTGTCATCATTTATTAATGCAATAATTATGCCAATGTGATCATTACTGAAAACTAAAGTGATTGTTCATCCCTGGCTGTTGAAAAAATTCACCAAAAATAAAGGAATCATTGATAATCTTCTAGAATTAAAGTGGTGATAATATTCACTGTTTTCTGGAAAATATTCACCAGAGGGGTGTTTAAATGGAAACGCAAAGCTTGCTTCATTCCATTCCGTGGGAAAACATTCTTTCATCGATGCATAATAGTGTCCTCGTCGTTGATGATCACGGAACCATCAGGTTTATGAATTCCTCTGCGAGAGCTTTGTTTCAACTCGAGGCTCAAAGTTGGGAAGGCCGAAGCATTGAAAAACTTGTTCCAAATCAAAAAATTATGAAAGTTTTAAAAAACGGCGACAGCTTTATTGGTGAAAAGATCGTCATTAACGGAAAGCAGTGCATGGTCAATCGTACTCCTTTATATGAAGACGGCAATCTTATTGGCGGAATAAGTGTCATTCAGGATATCTCCGAAATTGAACAATACCGGAATTTGCTGAAACAGTGGGAAGCGGTTTTGGAGTTTTCAACCGATGGAATTTATGTCGTGAACAGTGAAGGCATTACGATTTATGTCAATAAAGCTTACGAGGATATGACCGGCTTTGACCGTAAAGACCTGATCGGCAGGCATATGAAGAAATTAATGTTGAACGGCTATATCGATCAGTCTGTGTCCCTGCTCGTGCTGGAAAAGAAGCAGAAAATCTCAATCATACAAAAAATCGGCGGCAAAAAAGATGTCATTGTAACCGGGAACCCGGTTCTGAATGATTCTGGTGAAATTGAGTTAGTTGTAACGAGCGTCAGAGATATTACGCAACTGAACGATATCAAGCATGAATTATTAAGAGCCAAAACCTTTTCACAATATCATGATCACCGCTTTTCCGTGAAGATACATGACTCTGATCAACATGTCGTCTTCCAAAGCGAAAAAATGAGCGAGGTCCATGACAAGGTGAAACAGGTCGCTCCCTATCCAACCAGCATTCTTTTATCCGGGCCCTCCGGGGGGGGAAAAGAGGTGTTCGCTAATTTGATACACCATTACAGCACTCGAAAAAATGAACCTTTCATCAAAGTGAATTGCGGTGCTATTCCTGAGCAGCTTTTGGAATCGGAACTATTCGGTTATGAAAAAGGCGCATTTACCGGGGCGAATAAGGATGGGAAAATCGGCCTGCTTGAACTTGCCGATGGCGGAACCGTCATGTTTGATGAAATTGGTGAAATGCCGCTCACGATCCAGGTGAAGATGCTTAGAGTCATCCAGGAAAAACAAATTTTAAGACTTGGTGGAATAACACCAAGAAAACTTGATATCCGAATCATTTCGGCCACCAATAAAGACTTAAATAAACTTATTGAAAAAGGAGATTTTCGCGAAGATCTATATTATCGGCTCCAGGTAGTCGAAATTCATATTCCTCCTCTTGTCGAACGGCAGGAAGATATTCTTTTATTGGTTGATCATTATTTTTCGTATTTCTGCCAACAGTTCCGCATTGAAAAGCGCTTGTCTGAAGAGTCCAAAAAAATCCTTCAGTCTTACCATTGGCCCGGCAACGTAAGAGAACTCCGGAATCTGATGGAAAATATGATTGTTTCTATTCCAGCAAATCTCATCGAGCCACATCATCTGCCCGTGCATGTTTATAGCCAGGCAGATTTTGAAAAGCCATTAACACTCAAACAAAAAGTCGAAAATTATGAACAGCGAATCGTCTATGACACGATAAAGAAGCATCCTTCTTTAAGAAAAGCAGCCGCAGAGCTGAGCATTGACCATTCAACACTAGTTAAAAAAATAAAGAAATGGAGGGACTAAAAAAAGGGCCTGACCCGCGCTGCTTTAAAGCATTAACGCAGCGGGGGTCAGGCACCTAAATACTCTACAGCAAAATAACAAATATCCCCCCCATGACCAATAGGATCCCAATTATCGTCCTGTAAGTGATGCCTTCCTGGTTCTTGAACATGAAGTAACTTACCGGTGTTACAACAACTGGCGTTGATAATGTAATAAGGTTGGCGATCGAAATGGGGATATAGCGCATTGAAGCTATTACTGCGATTTGAGCTGTGATGGTAATGATTCCACTGATCGTATAAAGTAAAACGCCCCTGGAATCCGAAGTTTTTAAATCTCTCCAAAAATGGCGGGTATTTTTATTGGTAACTGCATGCATCAAAAAACCCAATATAGCGCCCAATACTCCGCCAAGTATCGGCTGATTCCAGTTTTGGATGGCTACTCCTCTGACGACATTGCCCACTGCATATGAAAGGGAACTAAAAAAAGCTAACAAAATACTCGATGTCAGGATCCATTTGAGTGAAAGACTTCTGATCGATTGAACCTCAATTTGTTCTCTGCCGGCGGCAAGTTGACTTTTCACCGTTCTCTGTGAAACGTATGAAACAAGAAACAGCCCTAGAAGAACAATGCATATTGCCAATACATCGATCAAGTGTAACCTTTCGCCGAGAAACAACCAGGCGATAAGCGCGGTAAATAACGGATTGCTCACCTGGAAGGCACTTGCTCTTGTTGGCCCCAATTTATCGATCGTTTCAAAGAAAAACCAGCGCCCCAAATATGTACTAAAGACTCCAGCCGATAAAAAAAATAAAAACCCTTTTGTATTCCAATCAATATTGCCTTGTTCAAAGAAAAGCATTTGAACAGCAAATAACAATAATCCAAAAATGATATTCATGCCAACGGAAATTAAAAATCCAAAATGAAGATTCAGCCGCGCAGCAGCTACCTTTGTTAATATAATATTCGTAGAAAACAAGAGCATCGCAGCAATCGCCAGCAATTCACCCATATGTTCATCCCTTCTTCCTTATAAATTCCTGCAGAATCATCCTGAAGCTCTTTACCCTTCTTTCTCCTGTAGTATTGATGAGGATTTTTTTGTATAGGAAGAAAAATAAATACCCGCAAATACCAAGCTGCCGCCAACCACATGGGCAACAGTAATCACTTCACCTAGCATAAAAAAAGCCGCAACCGATCCAAACACGGGGATTAGATTTAAAAAGACAGAGGCCTTCGCCGCCCCAATCAACACCACTGCACGATTCCATAACAAAAACGAGCATACGGAGGGGAAAATTCCTAAATAAAGCAGGGCAGCCCATTCCGGTGAGCTTATATATCCGAGGGGAATTATCGATAGTTCAACAAACACAATAGGAATCATTAACATAAACCCAATACCGAGGCTATAGCCAAAAACGCCGAAAGGCGAGATTTCCAATGAAATTTTCTTTAAAAGAAGCGAATAAATGGCCCACATTATCACTGCCAGTATCATAATCAGGTCACCGAGGTTAAACCGAAAAGAAATCAATCTATCTAGCGATCCTTGTGTAATGATAAAAATGACTCCTCCTATTGAAAGCAACACAGACAGGATGTACTTGATTTTTATCCTTTCCTTCGTAAGTACGTAGGATAATAGAAAAATGAACAAAGGACTGGTGCTGTTGAGCAAGCTTCCGTTGATGGCAGAGGTAAAATTGAGTGCCCAATAACTTAAAAGATTAAATCCGATTATCCCAGTCAGAGCCAACAGCGTTAATTGTTTCAAGTGGGTTCTCGCAGTTTTCCATTCCTTTCGTAAAATTACGAAAAACAAGGGGAATATTATGAACCCTGAAATCGCTAAACGGATAAAGGATATCGTGACGGGAGGAATCGAAGCCGCTAAATATTTGCCGGCAACGGCATTTCCTCCCCAAAATAAAGCACTGAAAACCAACAGGATATGCGGAGAGTTTACGAATTTATTTATCACGATATTCTACCTCCGATTCCTTATTCCATCATAAAATTAACGCTCTTTACCTGGGTATAACTGAGAATCTCGTCCAGGCCTTCTTCAGAGCCAATTCCACTATCCTTGTAGCCTTGGTATGGAACCCCTGTAAAATGCTGAGAGCTCCCATTCACCCAAACAAAGCCTGCTGCTATCCGGTCCACAGTATCCAATGCCGTCGGCAGGTGGTTCGTCCAGATCGATGCAGTCAGCCCGAAAGGAAGGGCGTTTGCCTGCCGGATCACATCTTCTTCATCATTCCAACGGATAACCGATAAAACCGGGCCGAAGATTTCTTCTCTGAAAATTTTCATTTTCTCAGTCACATTGGTGAAGATGGTCGGCGCTACAAAGTACCCTTCCACAAATCTATCACCTGCCGGTTTACCTCCCCCTGCTCTCAACACTGCACCATCAACTATTCCCGAATGAATATAACCTATAACCTTATCATATTGGGATTGTGAGACCAGGCAGCCCATTTCCGTATCAGGCTCGATCGGGAGTCCTATCTTTATCTTTTGTACTTGTTGAATCAGTTTCCCTATGAATTCATCATGAATCGCTTCATGTAAAAATAAGCGCGAAGTGGATCCGCATGACTGGCCCTGGCACCATAGAAAATTCATGCCGCGCACTGCACCTTCTACCGCTTTGTCCACATCTGCATCAGGATAAACAATCATTGCATTTTTTCCACCCAGCTCCAAAGATAGGTGTTTGATTGCCACATCCGCCGAAGATTTTAAAATTGCCTTTCCGGTTTCTATACTCCCGATTAAAGCAATCCGCTTTACATCGGGATGGCGCACCAGTGCATCCCCTGTTGTTGCGCCGTCACCGCTTACAATATTGACTACTCCGGGCGGAAGCATTTCTTGACAAAGTTCCCCAAACAAAAGCGACGAAAGCGGGCATTGATCTGGTGCTTTTAACACGACCGTATTTCCGGCAATCAGTGGTGCGGCAATTTTCGCTGCCGTAAACATGATCGGATGATTATACGGGATGATTCGTCCAATCACCCCGTAAGGTTCCCGTCTCGTTAAATGCCAGTTGACTCCGGACGAGGGAATCGTCTCACCCTTCAATTCAGTTGCCATGTTGATTGCGTACTCCATCATATCTGCTGCAAGGAAAACATCCGAAACCATCGCAGAAACCGGATTTCCACCATCGACTGCATCAAGCACAGCATATTCATCTGCGCGTTTCTTAAATTCTTCAACCAGTTGCTTCAATATTTTCGCACGTTGTAAAGGAGAAATTTTTCTCCATGATTGAAAAGCTATTTTCGCTGACTCAACCGCTAAATAAACATCTTCCTTTTGGGCAAATGGCGCCGATGCAAGCCGTTCTCCAGTAGAAGGGCTGAACGTTTCATATGTTTCCCCACCTTTTGAGTAAACTAATTCGCCGCCGATAAGCATGCGATATTGTTGTTGTAGCAGCCGGTCTTTTATCGCTATCCAGTCCTTGTTAACTGTCCGATCTTTCACTTTGTTCATCTGTTTCCCCTCCTACTTCGAAATGGCTGGTATTGCTCCGGGTGGCAGTCCTTCCCACTGGTCCTGAATGATATCGATGATTGCTGGTTTACCTGATGCTATTGCTCTTTCGATCGCTCCGTCCAAGTCGTCCGCTGACTCCACCCTTTCACCATAAGCACCTAATAGGCGGGCAAACTGCGCAAAATCAATGTTGTTGTAGCGTATTCCAATGTACCTTCCTTGATGGGCTGTTTTTTGCCGGTCACGCGTATTCCCGTAGCAAAAGTTATTTAATACAATATTAATGACAGGGATATTTTCGCGCACCGCCGTCTCCAGATCCTGGGCGACCATCCAAAATGCCCCGTCCCCGGTTACATTGGTGACAACTTTATCAGGATTTGCGAGCTTGATTCCCATTGATGCCGGGAACCCCCAGCCCATCGATCCACCGGCCGCTGCATAAAAATTACCCGGCTTGAAACGGCCGTATCTTGTCAGCCACGGCCCAAACGTAGCAGCATCTTCAACGACAATTGCATCGTAGTTTTCTAGCATGCGGTTTATTGATCCCATGACAGCTGTAGAAAGGACTGGCCGATCACGCACTTGCTCTGGCAGCTTAGTTTCTTCTTTATATTGAGGCAAATTTTTTTGAAATGATTCTCGATGTTCTGCTATTTCATCATAACCAGCTAACTCCTTTATGATCTCTTGAACAGTTTCTCTTGCATCGCCCAATAGCGCCACTTCCGGTATATAAATCTTGCCCAGCTCTGCTTCATCAATATCAATATGAATCAGTCGTGTCTGTTCATTGAGCGCCGTCCATCTATTCGTTGAGAATTCAGAGAAATGCATTCCGACAGCCAACACTACATCTGCCTCATCAATCAGCTTCCAGCAAACCGAAGGACACCCTGGCCCAACATTCCCAAAATAAAGATGATGGTCATTTGGAAACACATTTGGCTTTCTCCAGGTAGTAATCACTGGAATCGCGAGCTGTTCTGCCAGCTGAACCAAATCTCTGGTTCCGCCGGACAGAACTACACCGCCTCCCGCAATAATGACCGGGTTTTTCGCATTCTTTAACAGTTCAGCTGCCTGCTTGACTCCTTGCAAGTCAACAACACGATGTTTACTGCGAAACACTGTGCGAAAGGAAAACTCCCCTTCCTTTATCTGCGCATCAAGCGGGAGTGAAACCGCAACTGGCCTCGGCCTTCCTGATAAGGCTGTTGTGATCCCTCGCTGCAGCAATTCTGGTATCCTCTCTGTCTGGTGAATTTCCAGCGCCCATTTCGTGATTGGTTCAAAAAATTTTACAAGGTCCATTTCTTCAAATGCATCCTGATAGTAGATTTGATCCGATACCTGGCCAAGCAAGGCCAGCACAGGTACCGACTCAGCATATGCATTATGGATTCCGATCGTTAGATTGGCAGCACCAGGACCCCTTGACGCCATGCAGACACCAATTTCTCCTGTTGCTCTTGCATAGCCATCCGCCATAAACGCGGCGACCTGTTCATGGCGGACGGTTATATAGCGAATTTCCTTTTCATCGTACAGAGCATCTATCAAATGCATGATCGTTGTTCCCGGTAAACCGAAAACATATTTGACCCCTTCACGCTTTAGTGTTTCAATTACAGCTTGAGCTCCATTCATTTCTTCGCTCCTCCCCTTTAATTCAAAAGAGAAAAAGGATAGCGATAATAGAAGCTTATTATTGCTATCCCTCTCACTCTATTTCAAGATTCCGATTTCTTTATAGAACTTTTCAGCACCAGGATGCAATGGAGCCCCGGTTACTTCCGCTATCGTCTCTTTAGTTACAGCCTCAAAGGATTGATGGACGGTATACAAATAATCCATTTGTTCATACATCGCTTTCGTCATTTTATATACTACGTCTTCCGGAATATCCGCACTTGTAATTAAAATCGTATCAACGGCTGCAGTAGGGATATCTTGTTTTACAAATGGATACGTGCCTGCCTTAATCGTATATGGTCTTGCCTCAACTTTTTCTTCCATTGCTTTGATTGCCGCATCAGAAAGAGGAAGTAATTTAATTGGCTTGCTAGAATTTAACTCCATCAAATTCCCCGCAGGGGTTGGCAGGGGTGATATTGATCCATGCATTTTGTTATCTTTAATCTGGTCATTCGCTTTACTGATCGCCAGGTATTGGATACTGCCACCATTCTTTTCAATTTGTTCATAGCTGATACCATAGCTTTCAAAAACAATCTGGTTTGAAATCTCCATCGGCGAGTCTTTCGTATTAACAGCCACTATCAACGGGAATTTTTCCTCCGCGATTTGTTCAATTGAATTTATTCCCGAATCCTCACTAACCGTAAAGTGGTATGGCATTTGATGTAGAAAAGCGACGGTCCGCACTTTATCCACTTTGGATGGATATGGGCCTTCCCCTTTGTAGGCCCATTTTGCTGCTGAAGAACTGACTATTCCGAAGTCGGCCTGACCGGTGGTTACTGTAATGATGTTGGCACCGTCCTGCCCAGGCTGATATGTGAACGACGCACTCTTATGTGTTCGCTTCAAGGCTTCCCCGAGACCTTCACCGATTGTACTCCATAAGCCACCCGCAGCGCCTCCGGCAATCGTTACTTTCAGCTCACCTCCGGACGAAGCATTTGCTTTAGATGATTTTGTCTGTTCGGAGCTTCCTCCACAACCTGCTAACAAAAATGTGATAGACAAAATAATGGTGAAAATTTGATAGATTCTCTTTTTCATACCTTTTTCTCCTCATTTATTGGTATTTTTAAACTAGAAAGGAAATGTAGCACTTCTGTTACAGAAACAACATCAGCATACTTTGCATTTAAGTCAAAAAGACTTTGTTTATGTGCCATATCAGCCCGATCCCCAACAGCTTCTTCGGCTACTATCACCCGAAAGCCATACTGGAGTCCATCAACAGCTGTAGCTCGAACACACCCACTCGTCGTACATCCTGTTAAAATCAATGTATCAATTCCTAACGTATTTAACCTTGTAAATAAATCTGTTCCAAAAAAGACTGAAGCATATTTTTTCACAATTAAAGGCTCGCTTAACCTTCGTTCTAAACGTGGCTCTACTTCTGCTTCAGGTGTACCTGACCGTAAAGTCACTAACCCCCCCTGTTTAAGCGCCCATACACCCGCATCTTTCAGGTCCTTATCGTCATAGCTTAGGGTACTAAAGAAGATGGGAATATCTGCTTGTCGAGACACATTCAATACTTTCTTAGTTTCATTAATAACTTGCTCTAAATTTGTGCCAAGCGGTAAATCGGGATTTGTAAATGCTCCAATAATATCAATTACTATTACAGCAGGTCGTTTTCCAAATCCTATTTTTCTAGCAAATCCACGTTCAACAAAAAATTTATTTGTTTCTTGCCAGATGTCTGACATAAAATATCCCCCATCTTCCAATTTTTCATTCCAAAAATTACCATGTTATATTATGTGTGTGGATGAATTTCGATTGGTAGTTCGGTCTCATCTTTGTAGATCTATAGATAGCGATCAATTGGTCTTAAGGTCTTATAATCGCTATTGTTTTACTCTATTTCAGAATACCGATTTCTTTATAGAATTTTTCAGCACCCGGATGTAATGGAGCTCCTGCAACATCTGCTATCGTTTCTTTTGTTATAGCCTCAAAGGATTGATGAACGGTATAAAGGTAATCCAATTGTTCATACATGGCTTTGGTCATTTTATATACAACGTCTTCAGGTACATCTGCGCTCGCAATTAAAACAGTATCAACCGACGCAGTAGCGATATCTTCTTTGACAAATGGATAGGCACCAGCCATAATCGTAAAAGGTTTTGCCCCTACTTTTTCTGCCAACAATTTAATAGCTGTATCAGAAAGAGGCAGTAACTTGATTGGTTTGTTAGTATTCAATTCCACCAGGCTCCCTGTCGGTAAGGGAAAGGGAGTCAAAGTTCCATCCATCTTGTTATCTTTAATTTGGTCATAGGGTATTGCTATATACTGAATCTTACCTCCATTCTTTTCAATTTCTTTATAGCTGGTTCCATAGCTTTCAAAGACAACACGGTTCGTCATTTCCATCGTCGAATCTTTGGTAGCCACAGCCACTACAAAAGGAATTTTTTCTTTAACAATCTGATCGATTGATTGAATGTTTGAACTTTCAGTTACCACAAAGTGATAAGGCATCTTATGAAGAAAGGCTACGGTACGTAAATTTTCTATTTTCGATGGATACGGAGGCTTTCCTTCATATGCCCATTTCACAGAAGGAGAGCTGACTATACCAAAATCGGCCTGACCGGTATTTACCGTAATCACATTGGCGCCATCCTGTCCGGGCTGATACGTAAACGATGAATCAGGATATGACCGCTTAAAGGTTTCTCCAATCCCTTCACCAATAGTGCTCCAGGCTCCCCCTGCGGCTCCTCCTGCAATAGTTACCTTCATCTCACCGCCGCTAGCATTCGCCTTTGAAGAATTAGCTTCTGGATCTTGTGTAGCGCCACAGCCTACCAAAAACAACACGAAAAATAGAAGAATAAAAATAGACTGATAGGTTCTTATTTTCATTCCTTTTCCCCCAATGTTTCATATTCTTGTCTTTCTGCTTTTAAGAAACGTTTTTAATAATTTGAAATTGGTTTTTTATCGAGGCTTATTTCCCCGTCAATTTTCACTCGACCGCTATTTTTAAAATCTTTCGCTACCTCAGGGAATTTCGGCACAAGCATGAAACATACGCCAGCCAAGCCAATGATGCTACTGACATAATGTGGATAGATGAGAAGCAGACCGCTGATAATCACAATGAATTGTTCATATTTTTTGAGCGGTATACCAAACCATCCTTCAAATCCGGCCGCCAATGCAAGAACCCCAATAATTGCGCTGATCACAGCGATTATGATTTCAACCGGGGAACCAATCAACAAGAGAGCCGGGTCATAAATAAACATAAATGGAATGATAAACGCAACAGCTCCCAACCGGCAGGCCAGCAAGCCGATTTTTATTGGATTGGCATCGGCTATTGCGGCGGCCGCATATGCGGCAACGGCGACCGGCGGTGTAATGGCTGATAAGCAAGCAAAATATAAAATGAATAAATGGGCTTCCAGCAAATCAATCCCAACTTCAATCATGATTGGTGCCGCTAATACCGCAGTAAGAATATATGCAGCGGGAGTAGGCATCCCCATTCCAAAGATGACGCAAACAACCATGGTTACCAGTAACGTCATAAATATACTTCCGCCTGAAGCCGCATGGATCAGACTTGAGAATTTCCCTCCAAGCCCCGTCACCTGAATTACCCCTGCCACGATTCCAGCAGCTGCACAGACGGCCACCAACGGAGATATTCGGGTAGTCGTTTCTATCATCGTGTTAAAAAGTTTCTTCGGGGTTAACCTGGTTTCCTTTTTAAAATAACTCACAATGATCGTTGCTACGGAGGCAGCAATTGCTCCAAGTACCGGTGTGAATCCTTGTTCAAGGAAAACAACGAGGACGATAATCGGAATGATGAATTGTCCCATCGACTTCATGACGCCTTTTACGGTTGGTAAAGTCTCATCATCGTATCCGGCCATCTTTGTCTTCTTCGCCTGGAAATGGACTTGTGCGAAAATCGCTAAATAGTATAAGAGCCCCGGTATCAGCGCAGCCCATGCTATTGATGCATAAGAAATGCCTGTCATTTCTGCCATCAGAAACGCTGCTGACCCCATGACTGGCGGAAGAATACTTCCACCAGTCGCCGCAGTTGCTTCAATCGCACCAGCGTAAACTCCCGAATATCCAACCTTTTTCATAGAAGGAATCGTAAACGATCCTGTCGTGGCGACATCTGCTGTCGGGCTTCCGGAAATGGAGCCGTACAAACCGCTCGAAATCACCGCTACCTTGGCGGGGCCTCCCGCTACCCGGCCGGTCACGGCTTTTGATAGTGCATAAAAGAAATTCCCGCCACCAGAAGCATTGAACAAGTTACCGAACAGTACAAAGAAAAACACATACGTTGCCGCTACAGTTGCAATTGAGCCATAAACACCGTTTACCGTGAACACCATTTGGTCGACGAATTGCATCAACGTGTACTGCTGGTGGCCAAAAACACCCGGGATGAGATGGCCAAAGAAAGCATAAATAATTAAAGCGCTTACAATGACGAGCATCCCGGTTCCCAGAGTTCTTCTTGTTACCTCAATGACAATCAACAGCATGATCGAACCCACAATCATTTCCATTACAGTTAACGGGTCCGCCATTGGCCAACGGGTGAGAAAGCGTTCAGAATATACGATCATAAACACGCCGATTCCCATTAACGTAAAAGAGATAAGGATGTCATAGAGCGGAATTTTATTTCTCGACTTGCCTGAACTAAAGGAAAAAACAATGAATGTAACCGCTAACATAAATGTGATGAAGATAGAATTGTGCAGAAATGGATCCATGGTTGAAAATAAGACTACATAAAATTGAAATATTGTGATCGCGCAAACCAATAACAGGGTAAGTTTCCTGATCCACCCTTCAGGCTCTCTAATCATTCCAGTACTAAATAAATTTCCTAATATCTTTTTCAAAAATCCTCCCTCGCTTTCTTTTTACGAATTAATTATTCAAAATATTTATATATTCAAAATAATATAAAAAAATAGAACCTACAACCTTCCTGTTGTGCTATGTGCAACAAGCAAAAAAAATTTACACACATTAATTGGCTAAAAAAAATCAGACTATACAAAAGAAAGTCTGCTTTCAAAAAGGTATAAAATCATATATCGATTTGATTTTCATGAATAAATCAATGTCATCAGCAAGAACGGATTCATTATCTATCCAATAATATTTTTCACTTTATCTTTTACCGGCACCTGAAAGTCTAAATACAATTCTTTGCGTTCTTTTGATGATTGAATCGCTTTTATGCACACTTCCAAGTTTGCTTTTGCCCAATATCCATCATGTACCGGCCTTTGTCCTTCTATCACAGCGGTACAGAGCTCGTCGATGACATTGAAGCGCCCTGTCTCTTCTTTTGAAATAGGAACGACATACTTTTCGTTTTCTCCATAAACAAGCAGGCCGTCAGGGTGTTGCCGGATGTCGCCCTTTTCACAGCTGACAATCGTCAATCCAAAAAACGGATGATTTTTTTCGGCGACTTGATAGTTTTTCGAGCGGCTTCCGCCATATCCAGAGGCTATTTTTAATGACACTTCATCAGCAGGCGAATTTGTTTCTGTTATGAGGCGGCGCGATTGTGCGTAGATATTTGATTTTGTTAACGGGCCTCCTTCTCCAATATCAAAGGTTAGCTCCGTTGTATGAAAATGATCATAGCCATTATAGACAGCAGTTGCGGCAGTACCATTTTCAAACTCAAGGAAAATGGAGTGATTGCCTTCCGTTGGCCGCGAATCGTCCCAGATCCCAGTTACTGCTCGGATGCTCCTGATCATTCCCCCGCCTAAAAAGCGGATGATATCAAATTGGTGCGAGCCCTGGCGGTAGGTGACCCCGCCCCCAAGTTCGGTCTTTAATTCTTCAGGCGTCCTTGGACGATATAACCAATCATTAAAATACCAATTGTGAATCATGACGACTCTTCCAAGTTCACCACTGGTTATAATCTCCCGCATTTTCTGAATGGGCGGTTCAAAGCTGTGGGAATGCCCTACTATCAGCTGGACACCGTTTCTTTCTGCATTTTCGATCATATTATCTGCATCGGTTAAAGATACCGATAAAGGTTTTTCGACGATGATATGCTTTTTCGCTTCCGCAGCAATGCGCACATGTTCGGTATGTAATTCGGTAGGAGTGGCAATGTAAACTGCATCAACATTTGTGCTTTTACATAAATCCTCAATGGTATAATAGGTTTCCACATTATATTCGTAGGCGATTTTTTCAAGTCTTTCTTTGTTTCTCGTTGCAGCAGCAGTCAATCTGACCTTTGGATGCCTTAAAATATCGGGGACCATCGATGCCCCGGCAATGCCCAATCCTACTATTCCAATATTAATAATTCCATTTTCCAAGGACAATTTGACATCTCCTTTCAACCTTTTATTCTCTCAGTCTCTCTTAATTTTCTCACATAATATCGCCAAACCCATTTCGCATTAAACTTTGTTCCTAAATCAGGCAGCTCGGCAACATCCTCATCGGAGATCACAGATGCTTCCCGGCCTGTTTTGCTTACTTCTAGCGTTACTTTTGCTAATGTATTGAAGTTCAAGGCATTGATAGTAGCTTCTTCAACTGTTGCTCCTGTTGCTGTAATGCCATGGCCCTTCATTAAACAAATATTTTTTTCTCCCATTTCTTCAATCAGCGGCGTTGCTAGTTCAGACCGTGTTACCAGATATGATCTCGGAAAAATCGGAATTCCCTCTAATGCCATCCGCATCGCAGGAATATTGAAGGCTCCAAAAATCGGTCGCAGCGGTAAATCCGAAATTCCGCAAATCAAAGCGGCAGGTGGATGGGCGTGGATCACACACCCGACTTCCGGCCGGGACTTCATAATTTCGCCATGGATTGGCAGTTCTTTTGGAATTTGATATTTCCCTTGAAGGTCATCGCCCTGACCGTCAAAGTTGACTCGCCTTATTGCCTCGACCGTCGTATATCTAACCCCATCCTCCTGCTCTCCCCGGCAGCGGATAAACATTTCATTTGTATCTGGAATTCGCGCACTAACATGGCCCAGTGTTTCATCTACCAGACCTTCCATCGCTAAAATCCTACAGGAGAGCGCTACTTTTTCTCTAAGTTCGTATAGCGGATCAGACATCTATCTCACCTGCTTTCCTTATTGACTGGCTAACTCGGGTGCAGTGACACGCTCCATCTCGATAATTTCGCCTCTCCATGAACAATCGCTGCACCAACAAAAATAAGCTATATCACTGGAAATCCAGTATTCATTTAAGAGGCTCTTTGATTTTAAAAGTGACTCCCCACAATTCGGACAGTACTTTAACTTAATTTCATAGTTTTTATTTTCAGCCATCTATGAATCCCCCTTCAAATAGAATGAGAAGAAGTTCCCCCCAGCTACGAAGGAACTTCCCGTTGCTTAAAGACCAGAAGAAACCTTTCCACCTTTACAAAGTTCAATAATTTCATCAAGGTTCGGGGCATATCGTGTATTCCAGTCTTTGGCCACTCCTGACAATAAACCGCCCTCACTAAATTTATCTTCCTCTTGTGGTAGCTTAATATTTTCATTTTGCCGGGGATCACGAATAACACATTTAGGATCTTCTCCATTTTCAATTTGTTTCAATTCCCGTTGCAGCATCTGCCGAAACATAATAATACCTTTATCGGAAGTTCCGAGCCGCTCTGTAGTTCGGTCCGCAATCGCGCCCTGAGTAACCCATGCCATCATGTCCTGTCCGTCGATATAGTCATTAACAAATTTTCCGTTCGCATCGAAGATAGGGCATTCGTATAGCGAAATTGGGTAATTGTCCGGAACTTTGACCCCTTCCATTGGAACAAAACATGTATACCAAAAATGCAGTGTGTGTTCATCATCGATCGGAACACGGATTTGGAAGGAGTGGGCCCCACTATCGCCAACACGCAGCATATTTGGAAATACAATCGGATGACCAACCGCCCAGTCTTCATTTTCTTCGGTTTGTCCTTCTAACACACGTCTTTTAATAATTCCGTACTCAAATTCATTGAATCCTATTTTTAGATGGTGTTTCGTTATTTTCCATTCATCCTGCGGCCGGCCCTGCTGTTCAAAAACATGCTGGAAGTAATGGCCGTGCAGCCATTCCAAGTGAGTAGGATCCATGGAATTCTCCATTATTTGCAGCCAGTTGCAAGGAATCTCCGCGTAACCGATTGTGCGTAGGACATTATCTTGAACAAACAGGTCCCATTTTGGTAGTTCAGGAGCGGGGGCAGGTCCCATATATGCAAATACGAGTCCGCCCATTTCTTCCACTTTATATCCAGAAATTTTAATGCGGCTTTTAAACGTACTGTTTTCCGGTTCATTCGGTTGTTCGGTGCACTGTCCATCCCGATCATATAACCAGCCGTGATATTGACAGCGAATCCCGCATTTTTCCGGAATACCATACTCAAGAGATACTCCCCTGTGGGCACATTTGTCGCCTACCAGTCCCAATGTATTGGATTTATCACGAAACAATACGAGCTCTTCTCCTAGAATCTTCAGTTTCTTTATTGTCCCAATTTTTTCGATGTCCGAGCTTGCTGCAATCGGATGCCAATATCTTCTTAACAGCTCTCCCGTTGGCTTCCCAGGACCAACTTGAGTCAACCTTTCATTTTGTTCTTTGCTTAACATTACCTATCCTCTCCTTTTCTTTAGCTTGCAGGGAGTGTTTCTTTGTTCCCAGTCTGCTACTTTACATCACCCCGAAAAAATTTTTTTCCACCTCCAGTTTATTGTTGGCGCTTTCAAACTATAAATTGTTTTGTACTTCCCTCTTACCCCTGTTCGATCGTAAACTTCTATATTTTTAATTCATGTTATGACACGATAAATTCTTATACAATGTCTCTGTTTCTCTATGTGCAACAAAAAGAGATTTTTTTAGCTTTTTTCAAAAAACAATACATACCCAAAGGCTTTAGGATAACTTTGTCAGCTAATGCCTTCGTTTTACTTAACATACTCTCTCTCAACATTCGCTTCCTTATGGGCGACTTGTTTATTTCCAAAAGTAATGAGAGCATTCCAGCTTCCCGACGACTGTCCATCCGCTAAATAAGCCGGTTCGGAGCCTTCCTCAACCATGCTGAATAACATGGCAAGATGGCGCCCTCCTGATTCCACTTTCGCCATCCTTGCATATTCTGGAAGCATGTTATACGCAGCTTGATAATCCTTGTTCATCACGAATTCAACGAACTGCTTATCGAGGGCATGTTCGGCTACGGTCGGCTTGTTATGTCTCCCGCGAACTAAATTATGTGATAAGGCTCCGCTTGAAACGAAAACGATCTTTTTGTCACTTTTCCGTAAAACCTTGGCAATCACTTGCCCCCATTTATACGTTTCCTCAAGACTCGCAGCTAATGTCACCGATAAATTGATAACGGGAATATCCTCCTGTGGCACAAGATAGCGCAATGGTACGACACTGCCGTAATCCCAAACATAATAAGGATCATTCACTCCCTGGACTTGAAGGCCGGCATCCTGCCCGGCTTTGACCAATTCGTCTGCAAGGTCTGGATCGCCCGGGTAATGATAAGGAACATCCTTGATCAGGTCGGGGGCTTCGATAGCTGTTAAAATACCATTATGCTCCGGTGTGCAGTCAACGTAATGGAAGAAAGTCGATGGCCAGTGGCAAGAAACAAGCACAATCGCATCCGGCTTCAACCTGTAAATTTCTTTAGAAACATCTTTCATGGCTGAAACCATATCCTTTTGAAACTCAGGAACCTGGTCTTCGTGACAAATACTAGGAACATGGGGCACCAGCATGCTTAACTCAATCGTCATAATAACCTCCCGTTTAAATAAATATCGATAGAAGCAAACGCTTACAATAATCAACAAAAAAAGATGAAGCTAATTTTTTCACAGTTGGCATAATCAGCCATTTTGATATTGTATTGAAGCCTTGAAGGTTGTCAGCTATTGCTCTGACATTGGCTTTCCAGCTTTTCCCCAGTGTGTTTTGGGAATTTCGGTTACTAATACCCTGATATTTTCTTTTGGCGCATCCAATGTTTCGGAAACAGTGTTTGTCACATTCTCAATGATTTCGGAGATTTTCTCTCTTGGTCGCCCTTCCTGGATCTGAATATTAATAATCGGCATCCAATCCTTCCCCCTTCTTTATCTATTCGATGACGGTGAAAGAAACTTCCCCTAGTCCATCAAATTTTCCGCTGACAACGTCACCGTTTTGCAGCATCACAGCGCCTGTTATCGCTCCTGATAAAATCACATCGCCTTTGCGCACTTTTTCTCCTTTTCGGGACAGCATGTTTGCAAGCATTGCAATCGATTCAGCAGGATGGCCGAGGACGGCCGCGCCGGCTCCCAACTCCTTTAATTCGCCATTGATTGAAAGGACCGCTCCGACTAAATCCAATTCAAACTGCCCTGGTTTCTTCGGCGATGTTCCGAATACGACCCTTGAAGTGGACGCATTGTCGGCGATGACATCAGGCAAAGTGAAATTAAAATTTTCATAGCGGCTGTCGATAATTTCAAGTGCTGGTATGACGTAATCCGTTTTAGCAAGGACATCGGCTCCTGTTACACCAGGCCCTTCAATATCTTCACCAATCATAAAAGCAATTTCCGCTTCCACTTTGGGATGTATTAACTCATTCAAACGAACCTTTCCGCCGTTATCGATCAGCATGTAATCAAATACATAACCATAGATCGGTTCGTTGACATTCATTTGCTTCATTTTTGCTTCGCTTGTTAAGCCCATTTTCGGACCGATGATTCGTTTTCCCTGTTCTAATTTTATGTTAACGATTTCCTCTTGAACGAGATAGCCTTCCTCCACCGTCAGATCGGGCTTCAGTCTTGCGGTAACTTTTTCAACTTCCCGTTTGTCTGTTTCGGCTGCCTCTAAATATTTGGCTATATCCTTGTATTCCGCATTGATCATACTTTTTCCTCCTCTTTACACACGAACGCCAAGCTTTTTTCTCGAGATCTCTGCCGCAACATCGACGATCATGTCTTCCTGGCCGCCGACGACATTTTGTTTACCGAGCTCGATTAAAACATCACGAGAGTCAATGCCAAACCTTTTCGCCGCCCGTTGCGCATGCAATAAAAAGCTTGAATAGACTCCTGCATAGCCAAGAACGAGACTGTCTTTTGTGATTTCCTGCGGTTTTTCTAAAATTGGTGCCACTAAATCTTCGGCAATATCCATCATCTTGTAAATATCAATTCCTGTGTTAATTCCCAGCTTTTCGAGAACGGTCACCAACACTTCCGTTTGTGTGTTGCCGGCTCCGGCTCCCAGGCAGCGAATGCTGCCGTCGATTCTCGTTGCCCCTTCTTCGATCGCCGCCAGGGAGTTTGCCATAGCTAAAGACAGATTGTTGTGTCCGTGGAATCCGATCTGAACCGATAAACTATTTTTAAGTGCCCTGATTCGTTCCTTCACTTCATGAGGCAAAAGGGCTCCGGCCGAGTCCACAACATAGACTGTATCCGCTCCATAGCTCTCCATTAATTTCGCTTGTTCAACAAGCTTTGCTGTTGGCGCCATATGTGACATCATTAAAAATCCGACCGTCTCAAGCCCGAGGTCCTTAGCTAACGCAATATGCTGCGGGGCGACATCGGCTTCGGTCACATGCGTGGCGACCCGCGCCATTTTAGCCCCCAATCGGGCCGCTTCCTTTAACTCAGGCATTGTGCCGATTCCCGGCAAAAGCAATACAGAAATTTTTGCCCTCTTAACTGATGATGCTGCGGCTTCGATTAACTCCATTTCGTTGGTCAAAGATAGGCCGTATTGTAAAGAAGAACCGCCCAAACCATCTCCATGGGTGACTTCGATATAAGGCACATTTGCCTCATCCAGAGCTTTCGCCACTTTTGTAACTTGATCGACTGTGAATTGGTGGCCGACCGCATGGCTGCCATCCCTTAACGCAACTTCGGTAATGATTACGTCTCTCGTTGAGTCCATATTTCCGCTCATCCCCTTCCTTGAAGAACTGCCTGTGAAATCCTGTGCTTCGCCCATTCCTCTGCAACCTTTACTGATGCAGCTGTCATGATATCGAGGTTGCCTGAATACTTCGGAAGGTAATCCCCGGCACCTTCCACTTCAATAAAAACAGTAACTCGGTTGCCATCAAAAATCGGCTCTTGCCTTAATCTGTATCCAGGAACATATGACTGTACTTGTTTTTCCATTTCCCTTATCGATGCGCTGATAGCCGCTTCATTCACGTCAACACCTTCGACCAGCACGTGAACGGTGTCTCTCATGATAATCGGTGGCTCCGCCGGGTTCAGAATGATGATCGCCTTGCCTTTTTTAGCGCCGCCAATTTTTTCAATGCCACGGGCCGTAGTTTGCGTGAATTCGTCGATATTGGCCCTCGTACCGGGCCCGGCACTTTTGCTCGAAATCGTTGCAACAATTTCGGCATATTCGACCGCTTGGACCCGATCTATGGCATGGACGATCGGAATCGTCGCCTGCCCCCCGCAGGTAATCAAGTTGATATTATCCGCGTTCAAATGTTCATTGATATTGACGGACGGCACGACAAAAGGACCAACTGCCGCAGGCGTTAAATCAAGTACCTGCTTGCCCGCTTCCCTCAGTAATTTCGCATGCCTGATATGCGCCTTCGCCGAGGTCGCATCAAAAACGATCTCGGCAAGATCCGGCCTTTCCAAAAATCCTTTAATCCCAGTATCGACTGTTTCGTATCCTAATTCCCTTGCCTTTTTCAATCCATCCGAATCAGGGTCAATTCCGATAACGGTTGTCAGTTCAAGCAGCTCTGACCTCCCGAGCTTTAACATTAAATCGGTTCCAATATTTCCCGATCCAAGCACTGCCACTTTTACTCTGCTCATAAGGGCACCCCTTTCCTTTTGTTTAAAAATTCACTGTAACTTCACCAATATGGGCAAACCTTGCTGTAAACCGATCTCCTGCCCTGGCTTCGACTGCCGCGGACAGCGCACCTGATAAAATCACTTCGCCCGCACGAAGCGGAATGTCAAAATCGGCTAAACGATTTGCTAACCAAGCTACACAAGTGGCCGGGTTCCCAAGTGCAGCTGCTCCGACACCGGTATTGACGATATCACCATTTTTCGTCAACACCATGCCAATCAATTCAAGATCCATTGCTTCTATCTTGGTTGGCTTGCCACCAAGCACATAGAAACCGGATGAAGCATTATCAGCAATCGTGTCCGGAAGCTTAATCTTCCAATCTTTAATCCGGCTGTCGACAATTTCCAGAGCCGGAACGATATAGTCTGTTGCCTGGAGGACATCAAGGGTTGTGACATTGGGTCCTGTTAGTTCTTTTTTTAAAATAAAGGCGATTTCCGCCTCCACTTTAGGCTGCAGCACCTGTTCAATCGAAATGGTGCCTTGATGTTCCACCGCCATACTGTCCAATAAATGTCCATAATCGGGTTCATCAACGCCAAGCAGCTTCTGCATCGCTACGGACGTCAGTCCAATTTTTTTACCGACAATCCGATTGCCTTGTGCAACTTTTTTTTGAATGTTTTCAAGTTGGATATGATAGGCTTCTGTAATGGTGAGCTCAGGATCCTGCGAAGTGAGCGGAGTGATTCCCGTTTTGTTTATTTCTGCTTCTGCCAGCTGACCGGCAAATTGATTTGTTTTACTGGCCAATGATCTGACTCCCCTCTCCTATAATTTAATGGTGATGTTGGATAGTTCAGAGTAAAAATCGATACTGTGCATACCACCGGTCCTGCCAATGCCGCTATGTTTCATACCTCCAAAAGGTGTTCTCAAGTCACGCAAGAACCATGTATTGACCCAAATAATCCCCGCTTCAATTTGGTGCGCAACGCGGTGGGCACGCTTCAAGTCATTTGTCCAGATTGTCGCACTGAGGCCGAAGTGTGTATCATTCGCCTGCATGATTACTTCTTCCTCCATATCAAACGGCGTTACGGTAACAACCGGCCCAAAAATCTCTTCACGGACACAGCGTGAATTCCGATCCAATCCGGTAATAATTGTCGGCTCAAGAAAATACCCTTTTGTGAATCCTTCCGGCCGCTTTCCACCAGTCAGGATGGTCGCACCGTCATTGCGGGCGATATCGATATAACTATTGACACGATCATAATGTTCTTTGCTGATTAATGCACCTACATTTGTATCATCATCAAGCGGTTGGCCTACTTTTAACTCTTTTACTTTGGCCGTGAACTTTTCAAGAAAGTCTTCATAGGCAGGACGTTCTACGTAAATGCGGGAACCGCACAGGCAAACTTCGCCTTGATTGATGAAACTCGATTTGATCGTTGTTTCAATCACTTCATCCAAATCGGAATCGGCAAAAATAATGTTCGGATTTTTCCCACCCAATTCATATGATAGTTTTTTCAAAGAATCTGCCGCCGATTTCATGATCGCAGAACCTGTTCCCGGTTCGCCGATGAATGAAATCGCGTCAATATCAGGATGTTCGGAAATCGCCCCGCCTGCAGAATTTGGCCCGAATCCGTGGACAAGATTGACGACTCCATCCGGTACGCCTGCCTCTTTACAGATTTCCATGAGTACAGTTGCGGTCATCGGTGTCCATTCCGCTGGCTTAATGACTGCAGTGTTCCCCATTCCTAAGCACGGAGCTAATTTCCAGGTAAGCAGCAATAAAGGCAGGTTCCACGGCTTGATGATTCCAACGACACCAACAGGACGGCGGTATGCATAGTGGATTGCCTGGTCGTCCTGCTGGTACGCATCCGTGCCAATCGACGTAATATAATCGGCGAAGAAATGAAAATTAAAAGCCGCTCGGGGAACATCAATCTTATTTGCGAGCGAAAATGGTTTGCCAGTATCCAACGACTCCAAATGAGCGAGTTCTTCCTGCCTTTCAAGGATCAGATCACCAATGCGACGAAGAATTTTTGAGCGCTCTACTAGAGTTGTATTTTTCCACGGACCGTTCAATGCTCTCCTCGCAGCTGCGACTGCATAATCCACTTCTGCTTTGCCGCCTTCGGCAACCGTTCCCAATACTTCTTCTGTAGCAGGATTAATATTTTCAAATGATTTTTGATTCTGTGATTCTACAAATCTTCCGTTAATAAAATGCAAACAATTAATAGCTCGTACTCTTGTTTCTACTTGCATGATGTCAGGCCTCCATAATTTTGATTATTTTCACAATATTATGATAACGCTTCCTTTTTTCGCCTACAATGCGATCGTTGCTCTATATGAAACAGGAGATATTTTTATTGAATTTAATTTTTCCAGCGTAACACCGCATGAATTCAAGCTTTTCAGCAGATTGTTTTTTAAATTTTTAAAATATTCTCTTTTCAAACTGAAATTTTTTTGTTATATTTTCGACTACATAGCAACTGAAATAAAATTGTTGTGGATAATGAAACTGGATTAGAAGGAGGAATTATGTTGGCGCTGAAAAAAGAAGAGGAAAGCCACCTTTCATCCGTGAAAAATGCCCTCCGTATTTTACGGAGCTTCACAATGGATGAGCCTGAAAAGAAAATAAGTGACCTATCAACAGCCCTTGGCCTAAATAAAAGCACGGTCAGCAGGACGATGGCAACCCTCGCCAGTGAAGGCTTTGTTTATAAAGACCCGGAAACAAAAAAGTATCGCTTGGGACTGTCAATTCTTTCGTTAAGCGGTATCGTCAATAGTAACATGGACGTATACCGCGAGTCACAGCCGATTTTGAACAAACTTGTTGAAAGCATAGGCGAAACTGCCCACATTTCCGTTATGGATAATTTAGAAGTGATTTACTTGCAAAAAGTAGAATGCAACCATCCGGTAAGATTTTTAACCCATGTCGGCAGAAGAAATCCGCTATATTGCACAAGTTCAGGCAAAGTGCTGCTTGCGTACTCAAACGAGAATACGATTGAAACCGTTATCAAAAAAGGTTTGCAATCATTCACGAAAAACACGATTACAGATCCGCAAAAATTACGCACCCACTTAAAAAACATAAAGGAGAACGGTTTTGCTTACAGCATCGAAGAGTTTCTCGAAGGGGTGAATTCAATTGCCGCACCGGTTTACGATTATAAAGGCAGGGTGATTGCCGCCATATCTGTCGTTGGGCCGAAGCAAAGAATCCAGCAGCATAAAGTGCAGGGGATTGCCAAAAAGGTCGTCAGTGCAGGCAGGGAAATTTCAACGAGAATGGGATATTGGAAGTAATTAATTGATGTTAGATTTGCAGAAAAGGAGGCGGGGTTGCCATGCATGATTTCCACACACATTTTATCCCGGCAGAAGTTCTAACCTGGCTTAAGGACAATCAGCAAATTGTTAATGCAAAATGGGTAAAGGAAGCTGGAAATAAAGAGGAGTTTTTAGTCGTTAATGAAAAATGGGGGTTCGAATTAAAGAAATTATTTATAGACGATCAACTTTTCCTGGCAGAGCAAGAAAAAGCAGGCGTCGTTCATTCACTTGTCTCGCCGGTCCCCCAGCTGTTTATGTATGATTTCCCTGTGGAAATCACAACTGATATTGCAATTGTATATAATCACGCTTTAGCTCGCTGGTCGTCACAATCAGAACCTGAAAGAATATCCGCACTCGGAACAGTTCCGCTTAATGAGCCCGGGAAAGCAGCGCAAATACTGCATCAAGCGATGAATCTCGGACTGAAAGGGGCGATCATCGGGCCTGGTCATGCCGGTCATATGCTGTCGGATGACTTTTTCACACCGCTTTTTGAGGAAGCAAATCGATTGAACGCGATCCTGTTCATCCATCCGTTGCTATGTGATGACCCCCGCTTAAAAAGACGAATGATGCCCAATCTGATCGGAGTACCATGGGAAACAACTGTGTGTGCGACAGATATTTTGCTAAGCGGACTAATCGATCAGTACCCGAATGTAAAAATCCTGTTTGCCCACGGCGGAGGCTTTCTTCCCTATCAAATCGGCAGACTCAACAAAGGATACGAACAATGGCCACTCGTTTCCAACAAATTGAAAGCGCCTCCATCCGAATACTTGAGTCGTTTCTGGTATGATACCGTACTGTGGAATCAGGACAGCCTTGACTTTTTAGTGAAAACAGTCGGCGCGGACCGCGTCGTGCCGGGTTCTGATTTCCCATTTGACCTGTGTGTGTGGCCTCCGGAAGGGAAGTACAGAAAAAGGGTTCAGTTAATGCTGGATTAACTAATTGTAGACTCCGTTTAAGTGGAAAAAAACCTCAAAGCGGAGTCTTATTTTTTAAAAGCAAGAGGTTCAACATATCTAAACAAATCATTTCAAGAGTTTTTATAATTAATTAACGAAAAAAGAGAATCAGTAAAAGCAACCTGATTCAAATTTCTCATAATTCTTCTGAATATTACACAGTGAAAGAGCTATCGTCTACTCTAACATTTCCCTTTAATCCCAAATGAACTTATCATTTTTATTAATAAGGTGCTCAACATTCGGGATGACAAAATCAGCGAGTTTTTGCAGTTCTCCTTCAGAACCAACACCTGAAAGTACGGCTATTCCATAGCCTGCGTTGCTGTTTTTGGCTGTTTGCAAATCAATCACTGTATCTCCGACGACAGCGACTTCTTCTGTCTTAAACCCAAACTTTTCGCAAAATTTTTCCACCACTTGAGAACCTGGCTTTTTCTCATATAAATCAGCTGTGCCCAGAAATTGCACTTCGTTTCTAATGCCTAAATGTTCTAAACAAAGAGTAGTAGTTTCATAGTCATCTGCTGTAGCAATTCCTATTACGATTCCTTTTTCCTTTAGTGCTGAAAATGTGAGAGATAGATCACATACAGGCTGTACATACTCGATAGATTTTTTCGTCTTTTCTAATAGATGCTTTGAGAGCCACTGATGCAAGAATGGTATATCCTTAGGGAGCACTGCTTGAAAAGCATTGGCAATATCCAAAGAAGTCCCGCTTGCTAAATGCCCCTTCTCATCAACTTGTCCGTCTCTTAAACCTATCGAAATAGATAACTGTTTCCTTAGATTTAAATTGCATGTTTCACCAATCATCTCAAGTAAATGATCGATTACGTCATCAATTACTTTATTCCAAATGGATCCGAATTTTAATAAAGTACCATCTTTGTCAAATAAAATACCTTTAATCTTCAAAATCAGATCCCCCTGAGTGTTGCATGAGCTCTCCCCATGTCTGAACGGCCGGCTCTTTTCTTCCGTAATAAACAGGATTCGTAAAAGCCAACAGATTCCCATCAATTGAGCGGATTTCTATCCGCAGCCAATGGTAAGATTTATCTTCCCAGTTTACTTCATAGCTGGATGAAAGGCCTCTTTCTTCGTGAACCTTTTTCCCGTCTTCAATCCAGTGGACCATCATATCTTCTGTATCGTATTGTAAAGTGATCTTACAAAACGCTTTATTTCCGTTTTGGTCCATCGCAGCTGTTAATTCTTCACCGATTTTATAATAGGTCTCTCCCACTTGAGCCGAGAAATCAATAACAGGGCCACGGGATACATAGACATGTCCTTTTTTAACATTTTCCAAAATCACAGAAGCGGATAAACATCCTGCCCATACATATGTTCCAGGATCTCCTATTAAGGAAGGCTCTCCGTCCTGCTCATAGCTATCATCTGGCAGCAAGTGAGAATCTGAACCACCAATTCCTGTAATCGTATACCCTTCGTTCCAGATATGAGACCAGAATAGAAGAGCTTTTTCTGTTGCCTGGACATTCGCCCGGAAAGTGGGATCATTCCATATTTCTATGCTATCAATCACTGAAAGCGGTGTATGCTCCATTTGCCACTGCCATGGAACAAGAAAAGGGTGATTCATTGAGCAAAGAGCACCTGATTGGTTTGCTTCTTTCAAAATGTTAGTTATCCCTTGCTCGGTTTCTAATCCGCCATCTTTCCTGTTTGGGCGATAATCAACCCATTTTTTTACTCCTAAAGCGTTCCAATGACCTTTTGTAGATGTGATTTCGACTCCCGGAATCACTAATGGTTGTCCCTCGGCCCATGACCACTAGCGTTGCACAAAAAATCTATGAAAAAGTCAAGGATGAAAAAATGGAATAAAAATCAAA
>NZ_PGVA01000021.1 GCF_002860125.1 Bacillus canaveralius | reverse complement strand
CGGCTACGCCATTATCTGGATGAGAAGGGAAATTCTTCTCCTACAAACATTTTACTCATACTCTAAGATAAATTATTTAGCATTAGTTATTATTGCTGACTTGAATGATTATACCAGCCTATTATGTTTGTGGCAAGGGTATTTGTGAACTTTTTATTTTTTACTTGAGTCAATTTCACAATGTAATAAGCTAAACCGAAAAACGAATGAAGTTGTCTGGATATACAGAAGTATGTCGTAGAAAACAAATATACTTCTTAATTTTAAATAACTGTTCGTTTTTCAATTAAGGAATTGCTTTGCTGCCGTTTTGTTGTTCACTTTAGGTTAATAAGTTTCTTACACAAAAAAAATCGGCTAAGTCATATTACTCAGCCGATGTAACGATTTCTTCTATGAAAACCTGCCTGTGCTTGCTTAGGTGGATAATTTCATCCGTTTCCAAAATTCTTATTAATGGCCGGGTTGGTGCTGTCTCTTCGATAAATAAAATTTCTGCCTGCTGGCCATTAGAGAGCTTAATCTTGCTTCCTGTTGAGAAATTCATAAAGCCGGAACTTAATGCTTTCAAAACTTTTAAATCGAACTTTCCAAATTGATCCTCGGAGATCATTTCCAGCACTTTAAACGGCGAAAGCTTTCGCTTATAAAACCGTTCCGATGTCATTGCATGAAAAGTATCGGCCAATCCAATGATTTTTGCGAAAGGATGGATTTTATCTTCTTTTTCTCCGAAAGGATATCCGCTTCCATCCAATCGTTCATGATGTTGGACAATAGCCAGCTTTGTGGCTTCTCTTAAAAGTGGGACATTCTGAACCATTTTATAGCTAAGGTTAGGATGTTCTTTGATATCTTCAAATTCTTCAACAGTTAAAGAAGTTTGTTTATTAATAATTTTCGTGCTGAGTTTTGCCATCCCGCAATCAGCCAAAAAGCCAGCCAAAGCGACTTGAATAATATCCCCTTTATCATAATTCATTCGTTTCGCAATAAATCCAGACAGGATGCCGACTGCGATCGAATGCTGGTAAAGGTATTCATTCTTCATAGAGAAGTGATGAAGATTAAATATATCGGCAATACTTTTCTCGGCAGCATCGAGCAGCGGCAAGAGGATTTCCCGGACTCGTGCTATCTTTATCGGCATTCCTGATTGCCAGGAGATATATTCTTTTTTGTATTCCTGGACTGCATTTAAATATAATTGATTGAGGGATGGACCGTTCTCTTCACTCAATATGTTTGGGCTATGCTGACCTTCCTCATCTTCCACTATCCCAGCTGGGATAAACGGCTTGCCAGTAGCGAGAATTCTTTCGACAACAACATCCTTAATCAAATAGATCTTTAAGATTTCGATCAACTGTTCTGTCAAGATTGTTTTTTTTGCTAACACCGGACGGTTTGTCCTGCTAAAAACATCTGTTGAAAGAATGCAGCCTTCTTTTAATTCTTCTATTTTTACGCGCACCGTTTTCCCACCCCGGATTAAAAATTCTTTTTTTTATTTCTATTTTACTTTATTTTCCCAAAAAAGAGGAACACAAAATGTGTCCCTCCCAATTAATTATTCTGAATCTTTCTCTTCTGACGTTGCAACAACGTCGATATTATCATCTAGAATCTCAGTATCTTCTTCAACAGCAGCTTTTTCTTCTTCCTTTTCAACTTTTGCTACTGTTGCAACAATATCATTTTCATTTCCTTCTAACCGAATAAGCTTGACTCCTTGCGTGTTCCGGCCCATCGTTGAAATGCCGTTTACATCGATACGGATCAGCACACCTGATGTAGTGATCAACATGAGATCTTCTTCACCTGTAACAGCCTTCATTGATACGAGGTTTCCATTTTTCTCTGTTACATTGCATGTTTTTATCCCTTTGCCGCCTCTACCTTGAACACGATACTCTTCAGCAGGAGTTCGCTTTCCGTAACCATTTTTCGTAACGATCAAAATTTGGCTTTTCTCTTCAAGCACTTCCATCCCAACAACTTCATCATCTTTATCGATGTTGATTCCTTTTACTCCTGTTGCGGTTCTGCCCATCGAGCGAACATCTGTTTCAGGGAAACGAATCAACATGCCTTTTTTCGTCCCGATGATGATCTCTTTGCTTCCATCGGTCAAGCGAACGGAAATTAGCTCATCGCCTTCACGAAGATTCAAAGCAATCAAACCGTTATTTCGGATATGGGCAAATGAAGTTAACGGAGAACGTTTCGATATACCTTCTTTTGTTGTGAAAAATAAGAACCAGTCATCGACAAACTCTGCAACCGGGATAATCGCATTTACCCATTCTCCCTTATCGACTCCAAGCAGGTTTATGATTGGAATCCCTTTCGCTGTCCGGCTGAATTCGGGTATTTCATATCCTTTTGCACGATATACTTTACCTTTATTTGTAAAGAACAGCAATGTATCGTGAGTCGATGTCGAAATTAGATGCTCTACAAAATCATCTTCATTCGTTCCCATTCCTTGTATTCCCCGGCCACCCCGTTTTTGCGACCGGTAAGTAGATACAGGAAGGCGCTTTACATAACCATTATGCGTAATTGTTACAACAATATTCTCCTGGGGAATGAGGTCTTCATCTTCAATAAACTCAATTCCGCCTGAAACAATTTCCGTACGGCGTTTATCGTTAAAACGCTCTTTAATTTCCGTTAATTCTTCACGGATAATTTCAAGCACTTTTTCTTCATCGCCGAGAACAGCTTTTAATTCAGCAATAAGCTGAACAAGCCCATTATATTCTTCTTCTATTTTTTCTCTTTCCAAACCGGTTAAACGCTGCAGACGCATATCTAAAATCGCCTGTGCCTGTTTTTCTGATAAATCAAAGCTTTCCATCAGGCCCGTACGAGCTGCTTCTGCCGTTTGCGAGCTCCTGATTAGGTTGATTACTTCATCAAGGTGATCAAGCGCGATCCGCAAGCCCTCTAAAATATGAGCACGCGCCTCTGCTTTACGAAGTTCGAACTCGGTTCTTCTTCGTATAACCACTTTTTGATGGTCTAAGTAATGTGAAAGAGCTTGCTTTAAATTTAATACTTTCGGCTGACCGTCGACAAGGGCCAATAGGTTGATACCAAAGCTCGTTTGCAGGGCAGTTTGCTTGTATAAATTATTAAGCAATACATTTGCATTGGCGTCTCTGCGGACTTCCATGACAATCCGCATTCCATTTCTGTCTGACTCATCACGCAGATCTGTAATGCCATCAATCCTTTTATCGCGGACAAGCTCGGCAATTTTTTCAATTAATCTTGCCTTATTCACCTGGTAAGGAATTTCGTTGACAATTATAACTTCCTTGCCATTTGCTTTTTGTTCAATTTCTACCTTTGCCCGGAGAGTGATTGAGCCTCTCCCTGTTTCATATGCTTTTCGGATACCACTCCGGCCCAATATGAGTCCGGCCGTAGGGAAATCCGGACCCGGAATAAACTCCATCAACTCTTGGATCGTAATATCCTCGTCCTTAGTTAAGGCAAGGACACCGTCAATGATTTCACCTAGCTGGTGAGGGGGAATATTTGTTGCCATTCCAACTGCAATTCCGGAAGTACCATTGATTAATAAGTTCGGGAAACGCGAAGGAAGAACGACCGGTTCTCTTTCTGAACCATCGTAGTTATCTTGATAATCAATTGTGTCTTTATTAATATCCCGCAGCAATTCCATTGAAATCTTAGACATTCTTGCTTCCGTGTAACGCATCGCGGCAGCGGAATCACCATCTACAGACCCAAAGTTACCATGTCCATCTACAAGCATATATCGGTAGTTGAAATCCTGAGCCATCCTGACCATTGCGTCATACACGGATGAGTCACCATGAGGGTGATACTTACCGAGAACGTCTCCGACAATACGGGCTGATTTTTTATACGGTTTATCCGAGTGCATGCCGAGATCGTGCATGGCGTAAAGAATACGGCGATGGACTGGCTTTAATCCGTCACGAACATCAGGAAGGGCACGGGAAACGATAACACTCATTGCGTAATCTAAAAAAGATGTACGCATTTCCTGGCTAATATTTATTTCTTTAATACTGGGATTAGGCGTCTCAGCCATTTGCGGAAGCCTCCTTTTTAAAAGAACCGGGGACATCTTGACTAATAAATATCCCTGAGTTTATATAGATTGAATGTATTTCATAAAACAATTCTGTAATTGAACAACGAACAATTATTTAAAATTAAGATAATATGCTTCGTCCTACAGCATGCTGCTGTATTTAGACAACTTCATTCGTTTTTCGATTTAGCTTATTTACAGTTGTGAAATTTACTCAGATTGCCACAAAAAATCGGTAAAGATTAAAAGCAGGATAGACGATTTGTCCATCTATCCTGGTGATCGTTCTATACTGTTAAAACCATGAAAAGGGGAGTGCCGACCCGTTGTTAGCTGGCATCCCATGAGCTAGCACTGCAAAACGGGTCCCGACAATCTGAACTTCATTTAAACTAAGTCTTAAATATCTAAATTTTTAACATAAACGGCATTTTCTTCAATAAAATTTCGCCGTGGTTCAACTTTATCACCCATGAGTATTTCGAACGTTTCATCAGCTTCAATTGCATCCTCAAGATTCACTTGCAGCAAAGTCCGTACTGAAGGATCCATTGTTGTTTCCCAAAGCTGGTCAGCATTCATTTCTCCAAGACCTTTATAGCGCTGAATACCCGGCTTAGGCTGGCCTGGCATGTTTTCTAAAACTGCATCAAGTTGACGATCATTATAAACATACTCAACTCGCTTGCCCTGCTGAATTTTATAAAGGGGCGGCTGAGCAATATAAATATAGCCAGCTTCAAGAATTTGTCTCATATATCGATAGAAAAACGTCAATAATAAGGTTCTGATATGGGCGCCATCAACATCGGCATCTGTCATAATCACAACTTTATGGTAACGGGCTTTTGAAATATCAAAATCTTCTCCTATTCCGGTCCCGATCGCCGTAATGATTGCTCTCACTTCATTGTTGGAGAGAATCTTATCGAGCCGTGCCTTTTCTACGTTCAAAATCTTTCCACGCAGCGGCAAAATCGCCTGGAAGTGGCGATCCCTCCCTTGTTTTGCTGATCCTCCCGCAGAGTCACCCTCAACAATGTACAGCTCACTAATCGCAGGATCCTTTGACGAACAATCCGCCAATTTACCAGGAAGACTTGAGACTTCCAGAGCACTTTTCCTTCGTGTCAGCTCTCTTGCCTTTTTAGCTGCAAGCCTCGCCCGTGCAGCCATTAAACCTTTTTCAACAATTTTTCGTGCTACCGACGGGTTTTCTAATAAAAAGGACCCGAAATGATCGGCAAATGTTGTATCGGTTACAGCTCGTACTTCTGAATTTCCTAGCTTTGTTTTTGTCTGGCCCTCGAATTGTGGATCGGGATGCTTAACAGAAACAATCGCGGTGATGCCTTCTCTCACATCTTCACCGGAAAGGTTATCATCATTGTCCTTAAATACATTTTGTTTTCTGGCATAGTCATTTATCACTCTTGTTAAGGCCGTTTTGAAGCCGGATTCATGCGTGCCGCCTTCATACGTATGAATATTATTGGCAAATGAATAAATATTGCTCGTATAGCCATCATTATACTGGAGGGAAACTTCAATGGTAATCCCGTCTTTTTCTCCTTCAATGTAGATTGGCTCTTCATGAAGCACTTCTTTTGTTCGGTTTAAATGTTCCACATAAGACTTTATTCCGCCTTCATAAAAATACTCGTTTCTTTTATTTTCAGCGCGTTTGTCTTCAATCGTAATCGTAAGCCCCCTGTTTAAAAAGGCAAGCTCGCGAAGACGGTTTGCAAGCGTGTCATAGTCATATTCAAGCGTTTCGGTAAAAATCTGGGGATCCGGCTTAAAATGAACGGTCGTACCGGTTCGATCAGTTTCGTCAATTACTTTTAACTCGTCGTGTACAGCGCCGCGTTCAAATTTTTGGTAATGAATTTTCCCGTCGCGATGGACAAACACCTCGAGAACGGTAGACAGGGCGTTAACGACAGATGCACCTACACCATGCAGCCCTCCTGAAACCTTATAGCCGCCGCCGCCGAATTTTCCCCCGGCATGAAGAACGGTCATAATTACCTCGACTGCAGGCCTTCCCATTTTTTCATGAATTCCGACTGGAATACCCCGACCGTTATCTACAACAGTAATGCTATTATCTGTTTCGATAGTGACATTAATTTCTGTACAATAACCGGCTAATGCTTCATCAATACTATTATCAACGATTTCCCATACAAGATGGTGAAGCCCCTTTTGACTTGTTGACCCGATGTACATGCCTGGCCGTTTGCGAACGGCTTCAAGACCTTCTAATACTTGTATTTGGTTCTCATCATATGCTTGTTCTTGCACTGCCTTTTGTTCCATAGCCACATCGATCACCTACACTTTCCATTTGCATTCCTACAATTTCACTTATCTATTTATAAAATCAACCCGTTTCAACAAGGGCCAATCTGTTATTTTAAAATTCGTGGACTGATAATTTTTGAGAGCGTTTCTTCAGCGTTCCGGAGGCAAGAGGGGAGTAGTAAATCCTTTCATCCGTTATCACGATTGATTTAAATGGACCTTTGGAAAGATTCATGACATTTTCGCCTTTTTGTTGAAGAAATTCTCCCATACCGGGGGAATTAATGCTCTCTTTATCCAATATTGCGATGATGTCTTTTGTTCTGACAAGAATATCTTCACCGACATGAAGGTACATATTTTTCTCACCTCATTGAACCCGATTTATTACTCCGGCTTCTACTTTGTAGGTGGAAGCTTCTTTTAACGTCTGATGGTCAATTCCTTCAACGCTTGTTGTTGTCACAAAAGTCTGGACTTTTCCTTGAATCGTATTCAACAAATGAGATTGGCGATAATCATCCAATTCCGATAACACATCATCCAACAAAAGAATTGGATATTCACCAATTTCCGAATGAATCAATTCAATTTCCGCCAGTTTGACCGATAAAGCTGTCGTTCTTTGCTGCCCTTGAGAACCGAAAGTTTGGACATCGCGGTCATTAACAAAAAAAAGCAAATCGTCCCGGTGAGGTCCAAACAGTGAAACTCCCCGTTCAATTTCTCTTTTCTTTATTTTAACAAACTTTTCTTCAAAGGCTGTTACCATTTTCGACAAATCCTGTCCTTCTGATACTTCAACCGAGGGCTTATACATAATCTTCAAGGATTCTAAATTTCTTGATATCCCTGCATGAATCGGCTGTGCCCACTCTTCAAGCATTCTCGTATATGCGAATCTCTTATGAATAATCCGGACTGCCATTTCAATAAATTGCTCGGTTAAAATGTCCAGCATCGTTTCATCTGTTTGTTTCCTTGTTTGTAAAAGCTTTAAATAATGATTTCGCTGCTGGAGAATTTTTAAAAATTGTCCAACCTCATGTAAATAAACAGGAGACACCTGGCCGATCTCCATATCAATAAAACGACGCCTTATTTGAGGGCTCCCTTTCACTAAATGGAGATCTTCAGGCGCGAACATGACAACATTCATATTCCCAACGTATTGGCTTAATTTCCGCTGCTCAATATGGTTTACTTTGGCTTTTTTTCCTTTTTTTGAAACGACCAACTGAATCGGCAGGGATCCATGATTTTTTTTTATCCTACCTTCTATTTTAGCATAATCTTCGTCCCAGCGAATAAGTTCTTTATCATTTGACGTCCGATGCGATTTAGCCATCGCTAAAACGTAAATCGATTCCATCACATTTGTCTTTCCTTGGGCATTTTCACCAAGAATCACGTTCACTTTATTTTCAAAGTGAGCCTCCAAGTCTTCATAATTGCGGTAATTCTTTAAAAACAATTGCTCTATATGCATGAACGCTTCATCCTTTAGTTAATGCGTAACGATAAAATCACCGACATTTGGAATATGGATTTCATCCCCATTACGCAATTTCCGGCCTCTCCGCTGGTCTAATTCACCATTCACATATACTGCATGCTCACTTAAAAACCATTTCGCCATTCCGCCGGTTTGGATCACTTCAGCTAACTTTAAAAATTGACTTAACGTAATATAGTCCGTATCAATTTTAATTTGGTTTGCCATCACGTCACTCTTTCGTAATTAGTATCTAATACTTTATTTTACTAAAAAACAGAACAATAGACAAAGAAAAGTAATATTATATCTGTATTTTCATTTTTTACTCAACCATTAATGTCTATTCCGGCCGGAGAAAAAAAGATACCCGAAAGAATAAATCTTTCGGGCCGTTTAATAAAATTAATATGTTCTGACGGGAAGGATCAGCTGCAGAATCGATTCATCGTTGATCGGGCGAATGAAAAATGGCCGCATCGCTCCAGTAAAGCTGACTTTAATTTCTGTTCCTTCCAGAGCTTTAAGAGCATCCATCATGTATTTTGCACTAAAGGAGATTTTCAATTCTTCTCCCTCTATCGTTTGCGTTTGAACTTCTTCAACGACGTTCCCGATTTCAGGCGTGTTGGAAGAAATCTCAACGTAGCTGCTTTCTAAAGTAGAAAATTTGACTACGTTATTTCTGCCATCTCTGGCAAGCAGCGCTGCACGGTCAATTGCTTGCAAAAAATCCTTTGTATTTATCACTACATCTGTTTTGCTTTCATCAGGAATTAACCGGGAAGTATCCGGATAGTTTCCTTCGAGCAATCTCGAAAAAAACAATAGATGTTTTGCTTTAAACAAAACCTGGTTTTCAGTAATGACGATCTCGATCGGTTCGTTATGGTCGTCTAAAATTTTGCTTAACTCGTTCAAGCTTTTCCCTGGAATGACAACATTGTAATTGCCGTTGTTTTCCGCATCAACTTTTGCTTTTCTTAATGCAAGACGATGGCTGTCTGTTGCAATACAGGTAAGTTCATTATTTTCGACTCTCCAGTTTACACCTGTCAACACCGGCCGTGTTTCTGAGGTGGACACTGCGAAAATGGTTTGGCGTATCATTGTTTTTAACAGATCAGTAGGAATTCGCAAAATATTTTCTTCCTCAATTTGTGGAAGGTGTGGATATTCTTCTGCATCTAGTCCATTAAGGTTAAACTCTGACTTTCCGGAGCGAATGATAGTCTGCAAATGGTTTTGCACTTCAATTTCAACTGAAGCAGTTGGCAGCTTCTTGACAATTTCACTGAAGAAGCGGGCTTGAAGAACGATGGCCCCAGTCTGTTTAATCTCAACATTCTCATTTCCCGCTTCCTCATGCGGAATAAATGATTCTATTGAAATATCTGAATCACTGCCTGTTAATGTTACTCCATCCTGTGTTGCCACGATTTTTATTCCTGTTAAAATCGGAATCGTTGTCCTCGATGTGACTGCTTTCATAACGTCCTGGACACTCTGAAGGAGCCGGTCGCGTTGAATGATAAAGCGCATTTTTTTATCCTCCGTTTTTAGCTATTTTCGAGCTCTAAAAAATATATAATTTTTAATTAAAAAACTAGTAGAAGTACTAGTAGGGCCTGTGATTATGTGGATAACTCAATATTATTAAGGAAACACAGTCTATCCACATGTGGACAGACTGTGTGTAAACAAGCAAAAGTTATGCACAATTTCCCGTTTCTGCTGTGGTTAAATTTTCAGCATGTTATTGATTTCTTTAATCTGATTCTGCAATGTAGCATCTGTTTGGACAAGCTTTGAAATTTTTTCATGAGCATGGATAACGGTTGTATGATCTCTTCCGCCAAACTCTTCGCCTATTTTAGGAAGAGAGAAATCGGTCAATTCCCTCGACAAGTACATGGCAATCTGTCTGGGGAATGCGACAGATTTAGTCCTTTTCTTCGCTTTAAAATCTTCAAGCCTTACACTGTAATGTTCACCGACAATCCGCTGTATCTCCTGAATCGTAATTACTTTCGGTTTTGAGCTTGGAATAATATCTTTTAATGCTTCAGCAGCGAGATCCGCATTAATATCTTTGTTAATGAGAGATGAATACGCAACAACCCGGATCAGCGCACCTTCTAGTTCCCGTATATTCGAATCTATTTGATTGGCGATATAAAGCATAACTTCGTTCGGAATATCAAGTCCTTCTGCTTTTGCTTTCTTTCGCAAAATCGCGATCCGCGTTTCGAGATCGGGGGGAGTAATATCTGTAATCAATCCCCATTCGAACCTTGAACGCAGTCTGTCCTCAAGCGTAGGTATTTCCTTTGGCGGCCGGTCACTTGAGATAACAATTTGTTTGCTTTCTTCATGGAGAGTATTAAAAGTATGGAAAAACTCTTCCTGGGTTTGTTCTTTTCCTGCTAAAAATTGAATATCATCAATCAGCAGTACATCAACATTTCGGTATTTATTGCGAAAATCAACAGCTTTATTATCCCGGATCGAGTTGATAAATTCGTTTGTAAATTTTTCAGAAGATAAATAAACGACCTTAGCTGACGGATTATGGTCGATAACATAATGGCCGATTGCATGCATTAAATGCGTTTTCCCAAGTCCCACTCCACCATAGATAAAAAGCGGATTATACGCTTTGGCAGGTGCCTCTGCTACAGCAAGTGAGGCAGCATGTGCAAATCGGTTTCCAGATCCAATTACAAATGTGTCAAATGTATATTTCGGGTTTAGCATATTTTGCGGAAGCTCGGGTGGATCTTCATCTTTAAGCGTTCTTCTCTGGGGAAGAGGCGAGTCTATTTCTGCGTCATTTTGATTTTGCGGAATAATAAACTTAACCCCGAGCTCTTCTCCGGTAATTTCATATAGGATCCCGGAGATCAGTTGGGAATAACGCTCTTCAAGCCAATCACGGGCAAATTCATTTGGAGCGGTTATCGTCAATGTATCCCCTTGCAGGGAATGGGCTTTCGTCGACTTAAGCCATGTATCAAAGCTTGGTTTACTGATTTTTTTTTCAATATTGGCGAGAGCGTTGTTCCAGAGGTCCGCAATATTTTCCAACGAATATCCCTCCTTCTCTTTTGAATTTTGTGAATATGAATGGTTGTACAGACTGTACAATTGCGTAATTCTATAAATATACGAAATTATGGATGTGGAAAAATATATAATAAGGAATAAAAGAGGTTATTCGACAATATCCACTAGCTGTGGACAAAGTTTTACAGACCCGCTTAATAACCTGTCCACATATTATCCACAACCTGTGGATAATACAATTATCAACATTCGCTTATTCAGAGTGAAAACACAAATATAATATCAAATAATCCTAATAGGTGCAATGCTTTTTAAAGCTTTATCCACAAGAGGAACATCCTGTGCAGAAAAATTGTCCACAACGGAAGATAGTGTGAAAAAGCTGTCAGTATGTGCTGTGGATAATAAAAAAGCTGTCGAATTTTATCCACAATGTGGCAGGATGTGGACTAACATGAAAATTTTTATTTTGTGGAAATAATATTCATATGCGTTTTGTTTGTTAAAAAATAACCAGGAAAAAATTCTTCGATAGACAAGGAAAAAAAGATTTGTTTGCCGGGTAGTTGACAATTTTCAGGGAAGGTCTATATAATTAGAAAGACTGTCTTTTACAGCATTCCTCAGGGAGGTGTCATATAATGAAAAGAACTTATCAACCAAATAAACGTAAACATAGCAAAGTTCACGGATTCCGCAGTCGCATGAGCTCAGCAAATGGACGTAAAGTCCTTGCCCGCCGCCGCCGGAAGGGAAGAAAAGTATTATCTGCTTAGGCCACTGAAACGTCAGTGGTCTTTTTTCTCATAAAAGAAAAGCTTTCATTCGATTAGCGCGGGCTGTAGTCTTCGCCGATCGAATGAAGTTTTACTTTAAAGCGCTTTTGCCGTTGCTGTAGTGATCCACTTACGATTGAAGGTGTTTAACCATGAAAAAAGAATTTCGCATTAAAAAAAATAAAGAGTTTCAGGAAGTTTTCCAGAAAGGAAAATCTGTTGCCAATCGGCAATTTATTGTCTATGTGCTGAAAAAACCTGAACAACCTTATTTTCGAATTGGATTATCTGTAAGCAAAAAAATTGGCAACGCGGTGACAAGAAACCGAGTAAAAAGGTATATCCGCCAGTCTTTTCAAGAGTTTCAGGACGAAATACTCGGCAGCAACGATTATGTTATTATTGCACGCAAGCCAACTTCGGAAATGGAACTTTATGAAATTAAGAAAAGCTTAACCCATGTGTTAAAACTTGCGAAGGTATTGAAAAACTCCCGTGCTGGCTATAATGAAAAACGATAAAATTTTTTTCAGTGAATATTTTCCGCCTTTTAAAGGCATTTCCTCTTAAAAGATGATAGAATACATTTGGATTCATAAAAGGGACATGCATAAGGTCCTTGATTACCCAAGTTCCCCATTTGATACGTTTCAAGTTAAGCTTTAGCGCTCAGATTGTCGGAAATTATGTCAATTGCTTGAAAAGGCAAAGATCTTCTTTGTGATCATGGAGCAAGCGGCTTTAAGCTTGTTTCCTTGGTGCTAAAGCTTTTCTTAATATATATTGCTTATCATAATGCGCAGTTAGGAGGAAAAAACGGTTGAAAAAACGAATACTTCTTTTTGCCGGTTTGATTGCGCTTACGGCGCTTTTAACAGGCTGTACGGAATATAACCAACCGATTACATCTGAAAGCACAGGCTTTTGGAATGAATTTATTGTATATCCGCTCTCAATGTTAATTGTCAAAATGGCTGAATTTGCCGGCGGAAGCTATGGGATGTCGATTATCCTCGTTACTTTAATCATACGTTTGGCGATTCTTCCGTTAATGATCAAACAAACAAGAAGTTCAAAAGCGATGCAGGCTTTGCAACCTGAGATGCAAAAGCTGCGTGAAAAATACAGCTCAAAGGATCAAAAAACTCAGCAAAAACTCCAGCAGGAAACAATGGCGTTGTTTCAGGCACATGGAGTTAATCCTCTGGCAGGCTGTTTCCCGTTGGTCATTCAAATGCCGATTTTAATTGGCTTTTATCATGCCATTTCCCGGACAAGGGAGATCGCGGAGCACAATTTCTTATGGTTTGACCTCGGCGCACCAGATCCGTACTACATTTTGCCTTTAGTAGCAGGTGTGACTACATTCATCCAACAAAAAATAATGATGGCGGGTACGGAAGGCCAAAATCCGCAAATGGCGATGATGCTTTGGATCATGCCTGTTATGATCATTGTTTTTGCAATTAACTTTCCGGCAGCTTTATCGCTATATTGGGTAGTTGGTAATATTTTTATGATTGTTCAAACTTATTTTATTAAAGGTCCGGACCTTAAAAAAGTTCCTGCGACCAGTAAAGCGGGAGGAGCGAAAAAGTGAAACAAGTTACTGCTACTGGACGTACAGTCAACGAAGCAGTCGAATCAGCTTTAGCTCAGTTAAATACTTCAAAAGACCGCATAGATATTACGATCATGGATGAAGGAAAAAAAGGAGTCTTCGGATTTTTTTGGTCGCGTCCTGCGATTGTTAAGGCGACAGTAAAAATTGATCCTATTGAAGAGGCAAAAACCTTTTTAATTGATGTGAGCAAAAAGATGGGTGCTGCGATCGAGATCGAAGTGATACGAGAAGGCAAACAAATCCAGTTTATATTATCAGGTGAAAAAATTGCTTTGTTAATTGGAAAAAGAGGCCAGACTCTGAATTCACTACAATATTTAACGCAGCTGGTTATCAATCGCTTTTCGGATCAATATTTAACAGTCCTGCTTGACGCTGAAGACTATCGGACCAGAAGAAATGAAACATTGATTCAATTGGCAGAACGGCTTGCTCAAAAAGCTTTAAGAACCGGCCAAAATGTTGCCTTGGAGCCAATGCCTTCTTATGAACGGAAAGTCATTCACACAGCGTTAGTCAATAACTACCGGATCAGAACTTATTCTGACGGCAACGAACCGCATCGTCATATTGTTATCTCTCCTGTAACTCAAGAAAAACAGAGTGTAACAAAAAGGTAACCATTAAAAACTCCCGGGTCCGGGAGTTTTTTGTGTTTAGGAATTCGATTTCTGGTATTTTTAAGCAGGAATCGATTTATGTCTCGTTTTATTGTTATTCACATGTGGATAAGTTAAAATAAAGGATGGTCCATCTTAATTTGTGGATAACATTTTCGGCTGTAAACATCAGATTTTTGTATTTGAAATAAAGCCTGTCGTATATTAGTTATTTTAAGGAGTAAATTTCACAATGTAATAAGCTAAACCGAAAAACGAATGACGTTGTCTAAATAAACAGGAGTATGCCGTAGGAAGCGAATAATATTATCTTAATGTTAAATGACCGTTCGTTTTTCAGTTAAAGAATTGCTTTATGAAATTTATTCTTAAGAATTGGTTATAAAGGTAAATGATGAGTTGCTTTGGGACAAATAGTGTACCAAACAGTTTTTAATATATAGTTTTATCGAAAAGGGGTGAGGATGTATGGAGTTTGATACAATAGCGGCTATTTCGACCCCGATGGGAGAAGGCGCGATTGCCATTGTTCGGCTCAGCGGTGAGCAGGCGTTCGAGATCACTGATCAATTATTCCGCAGCCCAGGCGGAAAGCGCATTATTGATGCAGCCTCCCATACAATCCATTACGGCCATATTATCGATCCAAAAACGCAAGAAGTTGCAGAGGAAGTAATGGTCACTGTAATGAGAGGTCCTAAAACATTTACAAGAGAAGATGTAATAGAAATTAATTGTCATGGCGGTCTCGTTTCTGTGAATCGGGTTTTGCAGCTTGCCTTAACTAGTGGGGCACGCTTGGCAGAACCGGGGGAATTTACAAAGCGGGCCTTTCTTAATGGACGAATCGATTTGTCACAGGCTGAAGCTGTTATGGATTTAATTCGTGCCAAAACGGACAGGGCAATGAACGTCGCTCTCGGCCAGATGGAGGGGCGGCTTTCGAAGCTGATTAGAAAGCTTCGCCAGGAAATATTGGAGATACTCGCCCATGTGGAAGTTAATATAGATTATCCCGAGTACGACGATGTGGAAGAAATGACCCATGTGATGCTTTTGGATAAGGCACAATATATTCGCGACGAACTACAAAAGCTGCTGCAAACGTCACAACAAGGAAAAATTTTAAGGGAAGGCATCTCAACCGTTATCGTTGGCCGCCCAAATGTCGGGAAGTCTTCGTTGTTGAACAGTCTTGTCCATGAAAATAAAGCAATTGTTACCGATATACCAGGGACAACAAGAGATGTCATTGAGGAATATGTCAATGTCAGGGGTGTGCCGCTGCGGCTGCTCGATACAGCCGGGATTCGGGAGACAGAGGATATTGTCGAGAAGATTGGTGTGGAACGGTCCCGCCAAGTGTTAAAAGAAGCTGATTTAATTCTGCTCGTTGTGAATTTCTCTGATCAACTAACCGCAGAAGATGAAAATATATTCAAAGCAGTTGAAGGCATGGATGTTATTGTGATCATTAATAAAACGGATCTGCCTCAGAAAATCGATATGGACAGGATTAAAGAGCTTGCAAATGATCATAAGGTCGTTACGACATCTTTGCTGGAGGATGAAGGTGTCGACGATTTGGAAGAGGCGATTGCCTCCCTTTTCTTTGCCGGCTCGATTGAAGCGGGGGATATGACATATGTGTCCAACACCCGCCATATTGCTTTGCTCGGCCAATCTCTCCATTCGATTGAAGAAGCGATTGAAGGAGTCGAAATGGGAACTCCAATCGATATCGTCCAAATCGACTTAACAAGAGCATGGGAACAGTTGGGTGAAATTATTGGTGACAGCGTACATGAAAGCTTGATCGATCAATTGTTCTCTCAATTTTGTTTAGGCAAATAAGGTAGAGGCTGGCCCTGGTGGCAGCAACCGTGGTTCGTTTCGTTCAGCGGAAGCAATTAAAAAACAGTTTGTTCCTGTATTTGAGGGCTATAAGCATACGAAAAAAAGTGAATAAAATAAACAAATAAGGAGGCAGCGAAAATGCCATACGAAGCTGGTAAATATGATGTTATCGTAATTGGTGCCGGTCATGCAGGCAGTGAAGCAGGACTTGCTGCCGCACGCATGGGTGCGAAAACCTTAATGATTACGATCAATCTCGATATGGTGGCCTTTATGCCGTGTAACCCATCGGTCGGCGGCCCTGCTAAAGGAATTGTGGTCCGCGAAATTGATGCTCTTGGCGGCGAAATGGGCAAAAATATCGATAAAACTTATGTTCAAATGAGAATGCTGAATACCGGGAAAGGTCCAGCCGTACGGGCTCTCCGTGCCCAGGCTGACAAATTCATGTATCAGCAAGAAATGAAGAAAACAATTGAAAATGAAAAGAATATGACCCTGGTTCAAGGAATGGTTGAGGAACTAATTGTAGAAGATGGAGTTTGTAAGGGGATTATCACAAAAACAGGCGCGATCTACCGTGCTAAAACGGTTGTCATTACAACGGGAACATTTTTACGCGGCGAAATCATCCTTGGCGAATTGAAATATTCAAGTGGTCCGAATAATCAGCAGCCATCGATCAAGCTTTCCGAGCATCTTGAGAAGCTTGGCTTTGATTTAGTCCGGTTTAAAACGGGGACACCTCCGCGGGTAAACAGTCATTCAATTGATTACAGCAAAACGGAAATTCAGCCGGGAGATGATACTCCGCGCGCATTTTCTTATGAGACTACGAAGTATATTACCGATCAGCTTCCATGCTGGCTAACTTATACGAATGAGCACACACACCAGTTGATTGACAATAACTTGCATCGTTCACCGATGTATTCAGGAATGATAAAAGGCACAGGTCCGCGTTATTGCCCTTCCATCGAAGATAAGGTCGTTCGTTTTAACGACAAGCCGCGTCATCAAATATTCCTGGAACCGGAAGGCAGAAACACTCAAGAAGTTTATGTTCAAGGTTTATCAACAAGCTTGCCTGAAGACGTGCAGGCTCAAATCCTGAAGACGATTCCTGGTTTGGAAAATGTGCAAATGATGCGCCCTGGATATGCGATTGAATATGATTCAATTGTACCTACTCAGCTCTGGCCGACATTGGAAACAAAGCTTATCAAAAACTTGTATACAGCAGGCCAAATTAACGGAACTTCAGGTTATGAAGAAGCAGCAGGGCAAGGATTAATGGCCGGTATTAATGCTGCGAGAAATGCGCTCGGGGAAGAAGAAGTTATTTTAAGCCGGTCAGATGCATATATCGGAGTTTTGATTGATGATCTGGTTACAAAAGGAACAAATGAACCATATAGACTGTTAACTTCGAGAGCAGAATACCGCTTGCTGCTCCGCCACGATAACGCTGACCTCCGGTTGACGGAGATCGGATATAAAATTGGCTTAATTACACAAGAACGGTATGAGCAGTTTAACCGCAAGAAAGCGGCAATCGAAGCAGAAAAGAAACGACTCCAGTCGATTATCCTGAAACCTAATGAACAAGTTCAGGAATTAATCCGCTCCCACGGGGGAAGCGAATTAAAAGATGGCATTCGTGCCTCTGACCTGCTAAAGCGCCCTGAAATGACCTATAGCGAGATTGATCAGCTTGCGCCAAGCAATGTCGAGCTTGATTTTGATATAACTGAACAGGTTGAAATTCAAATAAAGTATGAAGGCTATATTGAAAAGTCACTTCAGCAAGTCGATCGCTTAAAGAAAATGGAAAACAAGAAAATCCCCGAAAATATTGACTATGATGCTATAACAGGTTTGGCTACCGAAGCACGGCAGAAATTAAAAGAAGTAAGGCCGTTATCGATTGCTCAAGCCTCTCGGATTTCAGGCGTCAATCCTGCAGATATATCTATTTTGCTTGTCTATATCCAACAAGGACGTATCGCCCGGGTTTCCAATGAATGATAGATATAAGGGGACGCTGACATGAATACAGACCAATTTCAAAAAATGCTGGCTGAGAAAGGGGTTAACCTTTCTCAAGACCAGCTTGACCAATATGAAAAATATTATCAAGTGCTTGTTGAATGGAATGAAAAAATGAATTTGACCGCGATTACAGATAAGCAGGAAGTTTATTTGAAGCATTTTTTTGATTCCATTTCAGCTTCTTTCTACATGGATTTCAACGAACCGCTGAAAATTTGTGATGTAGGAGCAGGCGCGGGATTTCCAAGTATTCCGATAAAAATCGTTTTTCCGCATCTAAATGTAACGATTGTCGATTCATTAAACAAACGGATTACTTTTTTGGAACATCTTGCTGAGATGCTAAATTTGGCAGATGTTCGTTTTATCCATGATCGTGCTGAAACATTCGGACAGAATAGTGAGCATCGTGAAGCCTATGATATTGTAATGGCAAGAGCTGTTGCCAGACTGTCTGTCTTAAGCGAGCTCTGTTTACCACTCGTTAAAGTTGGCGGAACTTTTATTGCGATGAAAGCAGCAAGTGCCAACGATGAGCTCGAAGCTGGTCAAAAAGCGCTTGATATTTTGGGAGGAAAGCTCAAGGAAGTCCATTCCTTTATGCTGCCTGTTGAAGGAAGCGAACGAAATATTCTAATTATCAGCAAAGAAAAGCAGACCCCGAAGAAGTATCCGAGGAAACCAGGGACACCAAACAAAACTCCAATAGAATAGAGTTACTTTTTCCTCGTAATGTGGCATAATTTGTTTAAAGGGAACTATACTAGCAGGAAATTGTCATTTTCATGAAGAATATGTATTAGGGAGTTTCGTAAAGGTGGTGCAGGGTGATGAAGCCTAATTTTTCACGCCTTTTTGGCCTAGGCGAAAAGGGAGAACATATTGACATAGAACAGGCGGACGAACAAGTTGAACGCAATCAAGTCGAGGAGATAAAGAAAGTTCCCATTGACCGGATTGTTCCGAACCGCTTTCAACCCCGAACTGTTTTTGTCGATGAAAAAATCGAAGAGTTAGCAAGAACGATCCATACGCATGGTGTTATTCAACCAATTGTTATAAGGGAATATGAGCAAGGCCAGTTTGAAATCATTGCGGGTGAACGCCGCTGGCGGGCAATGAAAAAGCTTGGCTGGGAGGAAGTTCCCGCCATCATAAAGAATCTAAGCGATAAAGAAACTGCTTCGGTCGCTCTGATTGAAAACTTGCAGCGCGAAGAGCTTTCACCAATTGAAGAAGCTGTAGCATATGGAAAACTTCTGGAATTGCATAATTTAACTCAGGAAGCGCTCGCACAGCGATTAGGAAAAGGACAATCAACAGTTGCGAATAAGCTCCGCCTTCTTAAGCTTCCCCAGGAAGTACAGGATGCTCTTTTAAATAAAATAATTACTGAACGTCATGCACGATCGCTTATTCCGCTTAAGCAGCCTGAAAAACAATTAAAATTACTGTCTGAAATTATAGATAAAAATTTAAACGTGAAACAAACAGAAGAACGCGTCTTAAAGCTGCTTGATATGACAGAAAAAAAACCGCAGCCGAAAAGGAAAGCATTCAGCAAAGATATGCGCATTGCCGTCAACACAATTCGCCAATCTTTATCAATGGTGACCGACAGCGGCATCAATCTTGATGCAAAAGAAGAAGAACACGAAGATTTTTATCAGTTTACGATCATCATACCGAAGAAAAAATAATCGTTATGAACTTTAGTTTTCACCAAAAAAGAGAGGCTCACAAAAGCTTCTCTTTTTTCTTTTACGCGTGCCCAGCAAGCCGTTAATTGCTAGTTGGTGAAAGTCCAACCCGAGTAAGTGTCA
>NZ_PGVA01000020.1 GCF_002860125.1 Bacillus canaveralius | reverse complement strand
CTGTTGTCCGCAAACAGTGGCCCAAAACTCCGCACAGCCGGCTCATTCTGTCCGCAATACTCACTTGATAAGATAAATAAGATTTATTATGAAAAGAATCTAAGAGCTAGCGTGGCAATCATCTCAGGATATAACGCTCAAAAGCAATTATTAATTAATAAAATAGAGCCTAAAAATTCAAAGTGGACTAATATTGATATTCAGATTGATAATATCGATGCTTTTCAAGGTTCAGAATGTGACATTGTTTTTTATAGTGTAGTTCGTTCAAATGAAGAAAATAAATTAGGTTTTTTAAAAGATCAACGAAGAATAAATGTTGCTTTATCAAGAGGGAAAAATTGCTTGTTCATAGTTGGAAACAAAGAGTGTGTTCTCAACAGTGAAGTAAAATATAAAGAGGGAATTGGAAAAGTAATTCAGTTTATTAATCGAAATCCCAATAGTTGTAACATAAAGGGGGCGGAGCTATGAAATTAGTCCTTGATGCAGTTAAGTCTGACTTTCCGGATTATAAGATAATTAATATTACAGAGGTTGGTTTTCCAATCTTTAAAAAAACAGTCGTATGTTTAGCAACGTTATATAAAGGGTTACCTGTAGTATTGGACTTTACTTTAAAGTTACTTAATCAAGGATTTAATACTAATCAAATTTCAAAATTATTATCTATTGATGAAGAGTTAATAAAAAATGCAGTGTATGATTTAGAGCTTAATAATATGTATGATTTAAAAACTCAAACATTAACAGATGATGGTAGAAAATATATTAGTAATAATAAATATGAACAATTACAAAGAGTAGAGTTACCAATTTCAGTTGATGGATTTACAGGATATATAAAAAAATCAAGAAATTATATCACGAATAAAAATGCAAAATCTACAAACTTAAATACTTTAGAGCCTATTCTTGATAAAAAGAATAATAATATTATTCATGGGCAAATAATTAAAAGAATTTTAGAAGAGTATATAAAAGAAAGCAATTCTGAATACGAGGGTCAACTAGTAGAAATGGTTTCGGTCAATGAAAAGCCAACTGAATATAAAAAATTTTATATTGTAGTTATTGAAGATCTAGATAAAAAAAGCAGGTTAGTAGTTTATGATAGAAATACTAAGGTAAACTATTTTGATTCTGAATTGATAAATGCAGATGAAATTGGAATAAAAATGTTTACAGATAACTCAATTGATATATTTATTGAAAAGGTTATAGGTACTAAAGATTTGGAAGTCTATGGAGAAGAATCTGTTGGGGAAATATATAATATTTTAGAATATGACTACTTTACAAGGGATTTTAATAGTGTATTTTTCGACATACCAATGATTGAAGCCTATGAAATAAAAGATGAATGGATAAATGAATTAGAAAGATATTTGAAAAGAAAACGAAGTGTAAAAATTAATTTCACTGGCTATTGTTACCCAACAACTAATATTAAAAATAAGGTATATCAGATTATTGAGCTAAGTAAAAAATATAATAATTTGGAGTTACAACATAAAATTGAATATGAATATGCTAAGGTGATATTAGATAACAAAAATGGATATATAGATAAAATAGCTAAATATAAATTAAATTTAAAAAATAATCCTACTTGTGTTACCCATAATATTTTTAAACTAAATAAAGTAAAAGCAAAAGCTGAGACGGTTAATTCAGAAAGTAATAATAAACTCATTAAGCCAATAAATAATCTAAATGAATTAAAGGATTTAATTAAAAATATTGTTGAGTCGGCTAAAAGTCTTGATGCTGAAATGGAAGACTACTATGGTATGGGATGGCTTGATAATGGTCAATTTTTAAATGAGTATAACTTGGATAATATAAAGTTAGCAAAAAATGAAAAAAGTTATAGCAACTTTACAAAAGATTTAAACGCATCCATGGTTGAAGTAATTGATGAGCGTGGCAAAGAAATGGGTATTAATAATTATTTTTATATGGACTTCAAGAAAAATTTCCCAAAACTACATTACGCATTAGATAGGTTGAGGGTTTATCGTAATTCTATGCAACACAATAATTTGAATTCGCAAAACTTAGAAAAGTATTTGAACTATATAAAGAGCGATCTAAATGGAACCTTTCCAGAATTTTATTCAAATGGTTATCTAATACTTCAAACAATTATTTTAAAAGAAATTTTTAATGCAATTATTGAAACTTCTAGGGATTTAAATAAGGTTGCTCTATAAATATTAAACGGAATGTTGGGTGGTAAAAAAGTGGTTTATAAAGCTTTAATTATAGCTGTAGATCAGTATAACAGTGTGAATGATATGCCTAATACAGTAAATGATGCTTTAGAAATTAAGCGTCTTCTTTTGGAGTCTCCTTCCTTTTTTAAGGAACAAGATGTCCAAGTTTTCCAAGGTTCCATTTCAAGAAGAACTATTTTACTATCTGCCTTAAAATCATTCTTTGAAACCGCAGTTGATACGGATATATTATTTCTATTTTGGGCTGGACACGGTGCATTTATAGATAATGAAGGTTATTTTGTTCCATTTGATGGAAATATCTATTCTCCGAATATATCAATGATAAAAATGTCCGAAGTAAGAGATTTGATTGACCAGACCCCAGCTAAAACTATTTTATCGTTTTTTGATACATGCCATAGTGGAACGATTACTCGAAATATTCAACAGGAAATGCATCGAGGATTAGAAGTTAAAGGATCAGGAAAGGTTCTTATTGCTGCATGTACTGCAAGTCAATATGCTGCGGATAGAGCGGGACATGGAGCATTTACCGACTATTTAATTCGAGGTTTAGAGGGAGAAGCTGCCGATAGAAATGGTGACATAGATGTATATAACTTATATTCATATGTTAGTAAAAGGCTAAATGAGGAAATTGGAGGTCAGAATCCTGTAATTAAAAGTACTCTTAACGGAGAACCGTTGTTATTAAAAAGAACAATAAATAGAAGCGAACTGACTGCAGTAAAAACTGCAACAAATACAATTGAACAGATAAATTCTTCTGGATTAAGTTTCTGGCTTGGCCCAATAATAACTGATTACGATGAGTTTCATAGCAAAAATAAGGGTGAATATCAGATAACACTGATTAATCCTGACTCTAAAATTGAACAAGCTTTAAGGGACATGAGGGATAGAGATAGATATCCGTTTGCTATAAGAGATGAGGCAGATATTGTATCCATTGAAAATATTGACATTAAATCTACACGAGAAGGAACATACATTGTTGTAAATCTAAAAGGTACAGGGGAAAGAAATAACTTAATCTATTCTGAAATGTCAATTGGTGGAGGAATGGGTAAAACACTGACCCCTGATGATATAGCAATGTTGCGTATTAGACGCATTCTATTTGGTGAAAAGGTTACACCATTTGGTTATGGAGACTCTTTAGTTGAATCAATGATTAGTCATCCTACAAATGCAAAAATCCAAGTGATACCAAATATCATTTCGAGCTTAGCTAGCCAAGGTTACACTCTTGAAAAAATACGAGTTATGATTGTGGGATCTCTTATTCTAACGGGTACAATTGACAAAATTGAAACTCTTTCACTTACATTGGATAACGGGGTAATTACTAAAATTCATCTTATAGGATATCGTCCAAAGTATTATTCCAATGTCGATCCAATGAAAATTGAGGTTAATGAAGCAATAGATATTTCAATTTAAGTATGTGGTTAATTTTATTTTGTGTTCTAGAAATGGTTTTAGCTCTAAATCTGCTAACATTTTGCTAACGCAATCCCATAAAAAACGGTAAATCCCCGTTAAAGATGTTACAGCCAGCAATATCCAAAACGTTGATTTACCGCGTTTTTTTGCACTCAACGTTAACGATATTACACACTCTCAACCTACGGGCGGCACGATGTAAAATAAAATTTTCTGGAAAATAAAAACAAGAGTGCGGGAATTTTTGCACTCTTGTTTGATAATAGATATATAATACAGCCCAGCTCAAGTTACTTTAATGGAAAATTGCACTATAGGTTGACTTAAAAAAAACTCGCTAATATATTGGTAGATTCGCTGATAAACTTCCAGAAATGCTTTAGTAGGTGACCTTCTTCACCATACTGAACGTTTTTGAAGTACAAACCTAGAGTGCAAACAATAATAAATGAGAAAAAAACTTATATTTTTACACAATTCCATCATTTACTCCATTTCCATCCAAGTCCACTGATAGGTCATGCTCATCAAATTGTAAAAAGAATGGATACAGATTATTTTGGAGATGAAGAAGTTTAGTAATAGATAGGCTAGATTTTATCCCAGCCTAATTTTTGTTTCTTTATCATACAAATAGTACTGCTCCCTAACCTTTGTCTGGCTGGAGGGCAGTTCTTAAATCGGTGTATCAATTTTATTTGTCGTTTGGTTATGAATTGGCTCCACTATAATACTTTCGGATAATGGGTTAGAATAATTCAGCCACATTTCCACTAAATCAGTTCCAGTTATCAAATCAATACTTAATCCTTCGGCATATGAACGGGCATTATCCGTAAAGTTAGATGTTGTCACAACATATCCCTTTGAAGCATTCTGCTTTACGATGTTGGAGTGTAATAATGCGATAGGTTCGTAACCAACATCATCTTTATAACACTTTACTTGACCAAGCACTTTCCCTTCACCAACACCATGTTCTATATCAACACCAAAGTCCCCTGAACTTTTTGTTACATAGATATTTCCGCCATATTTGTGTTTTAATATATCAGCAATAAAGTGTTCAAATTCTAAGGGATCATTTTTTATAAAGGTAGATGAATAAGATTTTTCTTCATTCTCTTTACAAAACCGTTGATAAATGCCAAATGCTAGCGTTCTTTTAAATTCTTCAGTGGATAAATAATTTTTATAAATCTCTTCTGCTCTAGAATTTTTTCCTTTCTTCCACTGAAAAAAGATAAAACCTAATAAAACCAAGGATATAAAATATTCCATATTATCACCTCAGCTACCATTATTATCAATTTTATGAATAGTATTCAAAGTCAATATAATTAGGAATAAAAATCATTCAGTTTTCTTACCATTTAAAAATGCTATAATAAAAATAAATTAAGAATGAACCGGAGGCGCATGTGAATGAAATGGTCTGAAGTTCGTCAGCATTTTCCAGAACGTTGTGTCTTAGTAGAAGCATTAAAATCAGAAACAAGAGGGAAAGAAAGAATCATCGAAGAAATGTCAGTAATTGATGACTTTGAGAACGGCAATGCAGCATGGAAAGTGTATAAAAAACTACATGCGGAAAATCAATATCGTGAATTATATATCTTTCACACGAATAACGAAGAAATAAAGGTAATTGAGCAGCCATATATAGGAGTGCGAAGAAGAGTATGAAATTTGCAATGGATGACCAATTGCCTCTAGTTTCTGTTCAGATTGAATACAATGGAATGAAGAAGACATTTAGCAACGTGCTGCTTGATACTGGCTGCTCTTCAACCATTTTAGATACGGACTTATGCGAAGAAATTGGGCTGATGCTCGATTTAGAAAACGCCATTACACGAAAGATGTATGGAATTGGCGGTACTGAAATCTGTATTGAACAAAAAGTGAGCGGCATGACAATAGATATGTTCCAACTTAGAGATTTCACTATACAGCTCGGTGATGTTAGAGAAATGCATGGATTTGACGGAATCATAGGCAGTGATTTTTTTCTAGCGAATAAATTGATCATCGACTTCGAAAATATGGAAGTGCGAAAAACTAGAATAAGGTAAACACTACTACATCTATATTAATCTGCCATCACTATCCAAGCCATGTGGAAAGCGGAAACAAGTATAAAAGCAGGTGAAAATAATTCACTTGCTTTCAAGATTTTTCATGTATATCCTTTTATACAAATTTTACACAAGCACCCGAAAGCCTCCAAGTACAATCAATAATAAATATTTGACTCTTGTTTCCTATCGATTTATATTTCGCCTTTTTATAGGAAATTATAGTTCGTTAATAACAAAATCAATCAAATCCATATCTTCATTCGACAATTTCATCCTTCTTTGTACCTCTTCTTCTGTGCTACCTTTTTTAATTAGTTCAATTGCCTTTATTAGGGTTTCATTATCACTATATCACATTTTTGCATTTTTCCATCCATAATCTCACCTCAATCCATCTACACAAAATATCAAGAATTATGGTTCACAGAGCCTTAGATTTAAAGCCGATAGTAATTAATACAGCGCAAAATTTGCTAACATTTTGCTAACGCAATCCCATAAAAAACGGTTAATTATAGTTAAAGATGTTACATCACTCTCTGTCAAAAAACTTGATATACAGCACTTTTTTCACTTATCGTGTAAGATATTACACACTCTCAGCATACGGAGTAATAAAATATTTAAACAGCTTCTCAGGAGTTTATTAAACTTTTGAGAGGCTTTTTATATTTTGTATTTCATATTTTAATGAATAAATTATAAAGAAAATTAAGCAATTTTATTTTCTCATACTTTTAGTGTGGTAAAATTATGCATATGCAGAATGCTACTGGGAACATTTAGGAATGATTGGCAAAGGTGACTATGATAGTCGTTGGTTAGAAAACCAATCTATCTATCAACATTACTTTCCTATTTGCCTAGCGAAAAAATAAATCTGATAGAACTAAATAAAGGGGTTGGTAGTAATTTGATGTGTGACTCTTCGAATTATTTGAACCCTATTGATTTGTTAAGAAAAAATTTGATGATATTTGGAGGGATAATATATTGAGTAAACTTATAGACAATAGCATAACAATTTTTGAAGCAATGCAAAATATTAAGAATGGGAAATATGTAATGCCTGCATTCCAAAGACAATATGTTTGGAGCATTGATCAAATAGAAAAATTGTGGGATTCTATCTTGCTGGACTATCCGATTGCTACATTCTTGTTCTGGCGTGTTGATGACTCTAATGTTACGTGGGATACATATTTTTGTAATTTTCTATCAGATGTAACTTTTGATAGCCGAAAAACGGCGGATAGTGTGAATTACGAATTAACAAGCATTAATGTAAAAAATACAGATACTGCAATACTAGATGGACAACAAAGGTTAACATCTTTATTCTTATCATTATTTGGAGAGGCATATATACGTCCTAAAAATGCTAGAAAAAAGAGCGGGAGTACAATTCGTACTAAACTGTTGATTGAATTAAATAAGAATAAAATATCAATAGATGAAGAAGAGTATAACAGTAAGAAATTTGATATTAAATTTAGTGATAAAGTAGGAAAAATAAGTCCAACTCAGTTTGAATTGAAAGATATTCTCAACGAAAAATATCAAAACGCAGCCACAAGAGAAACAGCAATTGAGGAAGCAATTGTGAATGTTCCCGCTGATAGCAAAGAATATGCCAGAAACATTTTGCAATTACTATATAAAAAGATTTTTGAAGCGAAGCTCGTTAGATATACTGAAATTACAGACATGAAACAAGATGATGCTCTTGAAATGTTTGTCAGATTTAATAGTGGAGGAAAACCACTTCGCAAATCGGATATTACGATGTCAATTCTAGAGGCGTACTGGCCTAGTGCGAGAAGCGAGTTTGGTAAAATTCTAGTCGATTCATATGAGGGATTCGGTACAGACTTTATTATTCGTTCAGCCTTGATGTTGTATGGTGATGTTGTAAAATCCAATATAAACAAAGGTATTGCAGAAACTTTGAAAAACGACTGGAGCGAGTTCAAAAGAGCGCTTACAAACCTAGAGAGATTACTTCATGAGTTGAAAATAGATGTTAGCCATTTTTCAAGCAGTTGGAACGTTCTATTACCGATTATATATTACATTTATTACAATTCCGAATATAGCAATAATATCAAGGCAGTTCGTGCATATTTGCTTAGAGCAATATTTTTCACTTATTTCCAATCTGGTACTACAGGTAAGCTGCAACAAATGAAAAGTTATATTAACAGCTTTGATTATGAAATCACCATTGAAATGCTTGATCAAATCAATGATTTGAGAGTAACAGATGGAAAAATAGAGGATGTCCTTAATTCAGAAAAAGGAAGCAGAGTTGCTGGAGAAGTTCTTTATTATTTGAATCTTGATTGGATAAATAAAAACTTTAAATATGAACAAGACCATCTTCATCCGGTTAGTCGATTTGATAATAGCAGACCACATTCAATTTCAATGGATGATTGGAAAAAATGGAGAAGTATACGAAACAAACTTCCTAATCTTCATCTACTTGAAGGAAGAAGTAACGGCAGCAAAAATGATATGAGGCTCATTGATTATTACAACGATATGAATGATCAACAAAAGGCGAGATTTCATGGAGAGGCAATCATTTCAGCGGATGTTTCACTTGAATTTGAAGATTTCGAAGTGTTTTATGAAAAGCGCAAGGAACTTCTTACAACGAAGATTCGTTCATTGCTTGGATAATTTGAAATCTGGGACATTATTGACCTCTTCCCGCGAACCGAGATCTGAAAAATGTGTAAAAAATAAGGCATTTATACCTCAACATATCTCAAATGTGAAAGTAACTATTTCAAATATCTGCTTGAAGTTGCTAACATTTTGCTAACGCCATCCCATAAAAAACGGTAAATCGCCGTTAAAGATATTACAGCCAACAATATCCAAAACGTTGATTTACCGCACTTTTTGCACATCTTGTTAATGATAGATATTACACACTCTCAGCCTACGGCGGCACGATGTAATTTACCGCATAGGCAAAAGCACTCTTTATTGTATGGGTGCTTTTTTTGTCTGATAAAAATTAACTTTTGAAAATTTATTTTGAGGATATATATTTTTAGGTTATGTGGGTTACAGACTATGAAAATATCCCACATCTGCAAGTGAAAAACAAAAAAATCAGATTAAAATTATAAATCTTCGACAAATTATGACATAATTCCGAAATCTTAAATAGTAATATATTCATATGTAAAAAGAACTGGAAAATTGAAAAGGCAAACTTATTGAAAGATAAGGACGCAAAGCTACGAGTCTAAAGTCCTCTAGGATTATGATAGTCGGGTTGCCAAAAACAGTATTATTTGCTTTATTTGGCTATCCTGATTGAATCAGGGATAGCTTTTTTATAAATAAAAGTTTATTAATTCAAATCAATACCAAGAATTGATATCTAAAAAATTCAGTTGAGAAATTACTACTTGAAGAAACTTGTCATTAATATTGGGGGAATACAATATGAGTTTATTCCGAACGATTGGAAAAGGTGTTGGCACTGTCGGTGGAGGGCTTATCGGCGGTACTGTTAAAGTAGCGGGAAAAGCTGTCGGTAGCAAGTGGAAAGGCACTGGTGAATGGCTGGAGGACGTTGGAGATAATGTTCAATCTGCTTCCAAAATAGCTTTAGACAATGCAGGACAGTTTGTAGATGGAACAGTTCAAGGTATATATGGTGCTATTAAAAAAGATGAATATTATAAACAAAAAGGATTAAATGATTTAAAGGATTCTACGGGTAAAACGGTAAAAGGAATTGGTACGGCTCTAAAGTACACCTTTAATAACGCAGGTACTACTTATAAAGGATTTACAAGTGGAGATAAAGAACAAGCAATAAAGGGATTGAAGAATATTGGCAAAGTAGTGGCTGTTTCAGGACTTGCTATTGGTGTAGTGGATCTGGTTGATGGAGCAGATATCGTTGAGGCGGAGGAACTTGAAACTAGAAATGACCACTTAACTGGGTATGAACATCCAGATACAGGAGTAGCTTTCGTTGAAAAAATAGTAGAATTACCAAATGGACAAGTCATTGAAGGTACATTCCCTGTATTCGATTCAAATTTCAATGTCATGATTGCAGAAGAACTGTATTTAGAAAGTGATGATGCTCATTTTGAAGTAGCTAATGATACATTGTATCTAGCAATTACAGAGAACTCGAACCTTGCTAATGAGTTAGGTTTATCTCAATCTGATGTACAAGCTCTTTCAAATGGCCAAACACCAGCAGGATATACGTGGCATCACAATGAAGAACCGGGATTTCTGCAATTAGTAGAGGAAGAACCTCATGCTCAAACTGCTCATACAGGTGGTCGAGCAATTTGGGGCGGTGGAAGTGAAAACCGATAATTGAAATGGACAATGAGGTTGCTTTAGATGTTGAATTTAAAATTTTGGAGAATGAAAACCATATCTCTCAAAGCCTATGATTTGAGTGTGCTTTAAAACCTATTAAACACATAAAAGGAGTAATAAACTATGTTAAATAGCTCGTTAAAGAAAGATGCTATAGAAAAATTGAAAAATGCTGTAGCTCAATATAAGAGATCTTCTAGTACATTGCAAAATAATGCAGTTAAGTTGCATAATACGCGTACCTATGGTGTCAATGTTATTCGAAAAGTAGAGGAATACATAAATACATTAGCAAATACCCCAAAAGAATTTGAAAAAAGCTTTGATCAAGTTCGTGTTAATCTAGCAAGTTTTAAAGCTCTTAGTGAAATTTCATATGATGAAAAAGAAATGATTAAGTTAGCAGGTGGAGGTGCAGCAGCAGGAGTTGCAGCAGGAGTTGCCACAGCTGCACTGGCCCCAACAGCAGCTATGGCAATTGCCACCACTTTTGGTACTGCCGCAACAGGTACAGCAATATCTACTTTGTCAGGTGCAGCAGCAACTAATGCCGCTTTAGCTTGGTTAGGTGGGGGCGCTCTTGCAGCAGGTGGAGGCGGTATGGCAGGAGGAAGTGCTTTACTTGCGTTAGCGGGTCCTATTGGTTGGGGGATTGGTGCAGCCAGTTTAGCAGCAGGTGGTTTTTTTGCAAGTAACAAGAATAAAGAAGCTGCTATCAAAGCAGATAATGAGCGAGTTGAAATTGTAAAGGCAACAAGAGTTCTTGATGCTACATCTAATGAGATTAACAACTTAAAATCTTCTACTCAAACCTTAGCTACTAATTTGGAGCAAAGTTTAATTTCATTTATTAGTAATACGACGAAGATAAAATCATTTACTGATTTTTCACAGGATGAGCGTAATCTATTAAGAGCTATAATTAATAACACAGAGAATTTATCAGCATTATTTATGAAGGAAGTTGGCAAGTAGATGTCAACAAGTGTGTGGAAAGATCAAATTAATGCAGCTGGGGTAGATGGGTTTAATCATTGGAAAAGTCAATCCATTGCGAAACAGTTAGATCAAATCGTAAAAGAACAATTTCAGAGTCAACAACAACAAAATATAAATTTTGAAACGGCATTAAAACATATGATGAAAATGCGTCAGTGTCTCTCTGAACCTAAGAATATACTGGGTTCGGAGCAAACGAAACATGGAGAAGTAGCAGAACATCTTGAAGTCAATGTGCGTAATGCTTGGGCTGCCTTAAAAGGTCAAAGTGAAGTTGCAACATTTGATGGTGTTGCTCGAACTGCACCTGAAGACTTCATACTAGATGGTATTAAGTATCAATCAAAATTTATAAATGGTACAAATAATACACTTAAACATGTACTTGATCATTTTGGGAAGTATCAAGATCATTCAATGAATTATTCTATACCAAAAGATCAATATAGAATTATTGAAGCTATTAGATTAGGTCATGCTCCAAGTGATTTAAACGATAAGTCAATTCGTGCTATTCTCCAAAAAATAGAGGAAATAGAACGTCAGACATGCCGAAGTTTTCAAGATATAGTAAGACCGTCAGTTTCAGATTATGGTGAAACCCAATTAGGAACAGTTGGGGAAGCAATATCAAAAAATCAAGACAGAATAGTTGATGAAAATCAAAGAATACAAGATGAGATTCAACAGGATACAAGGGAAAAGACAAAATCTATCGAAGCAAAAAAAGGACCTTCAATCGGTGAAGGAGTTAAGGTTGCTGGTGTAACAGCGGCTATTGCGGCTTCGTTAAATACAATTACAGTAATTTATAGTAAAGTGAAAAAAGGGAAGAAAATTCAAGACTTTGATAAAGATGATTGGAAAGAAATAGGTATAAGTTCTGCCAAGGCAGGTGCTAAAGGTGGTGTCACTGCTGGCAGTATATACGCTTTAACTAATTTAACCTCTCTGTCAGCCCCATTTGCAGGTGCTGTTACAAGTGCAACAATGGGATTATCGTCTTTACTTACTGATCTAAAGAAGGATCAAATCTCTATGGATGAATTTGTCACACAAGGTCAGATCCTTTGTATTGAAGCAGGTATTGCAGCTACTGGTGGAGCAATAGGACAAATGCTAATTCCAATTCCAGTGTTAGGCTCTGTTATAGGTACAGTTACTGCAAATTTCGTTTGGGGATTTGCAAAAGACAAACTAGGTGCGAAAGAACAAGAATTAAAGAAAATGCTAGATGCCTACACAGAATCTATTTTAGCAAAGGTTGATAAGGCTTATCAGGACATCATTTCTAAAATAAACGCAAGATATGCTCGTTATAATTCTCTAATTGATGTAGCATTTGATGTTCATGCAAATTCCGCTGTTTTAGCTGCGGCTTCCGTAGATTTAGCAGTAGAGTTGGGTGTGGATGAAAGTAAAATATTAAGAAGTGATGATGACTTGGATGCGTTTTTCTTAGGGTAATATGCTATTTCTACAAATTAGTAGTGGTGATTGACATAATGATTTAAACGTTAGTTTACCCCTAATTATTATTAAAGATAGATGGGAGGAAAGTATGGGGAAAAAAATTGAATTTTTATATGAAGGAAACATAATAAGTTATGAAGAAGATGGCATGGGTATGAAGCTTTTGGTTAATGGTGTTTTTCAAGATAAACATACTTTTGTGACTCCATTTGGCACTTCTGTAAAAGGAAAGTTAGAAGGGAAAAATGTGGAGGTTATTTGTAAAAGTAGGTTGTTATACTATTTGACAGAACTACATATAGACAATAAATTAGTTGAATCAAGAAAGACTTTAACGTGATTATAGACTTATTAATTTGTAATATATCTTTTAGATGCTAACATTTTGCTAACGCCATCCTATAAAATACGGTAAATCGCCGTTAAAGATGTTACAACCAACAATATCCAAAACGTTGATTTACCGCACTTTTTAACCTCATCGTTAAAGATATTACACACTCTCACCTTACGGGCGGCATGATGTAATAACGTTCTATGAAACGTTGATACATCAAGGGTTGCGGGGTGTTTTTAAACTCCTAAATCCGAAATAAATCACATTTTTATCACATTTATTGCGAGTTTGCCATGCTGAGAATGCTCCCGAAATGATTGTTAATCTTTTCGGTGGCATTCTTTTTTATATTCTGCATTGTCGTTCCTGAAACGTAACAATCCCCGCACTCAGGGACAGGATTGTTTTCATTATAAGGTTTACTGCGCTTGTTCACAGAACACACAGTTTTTAAAAGTGATTTTTGTTATAATTAACATGCGTATGTTAAAAATGTAATGCTACAAAGCAAGTAAAGGATGACTATCATGAAGACGTTACTGTTCTCATTATTTTCTTTATTTATAATACTGGCAGGTTGTTCAAATGAAGCAAATCAACCTAGTAAACAAAATGAAGCTGAACAGAAGGAAAGTGCAAAAGACCACCAACATCAAGAATCTGCAGAGGAGCATCATCATGAAGAGCAAGCTCACGGGCATGATGATGACCATGCTGCGGAAGATCACCATCATAGCAGTGCTTCCATCAGCATTAGTGTTCCAACTATCGTCTCTGTTAATGAAGATGTTGATTTATCTGCCAATATTCAAAGCGAAAATCAGCCTTTAACACAAGCGAATGTTCGGTTTGAACTATGGAAGGAAAATGAGGAGAAGCATGAGTTCATAGATGCAAGCGAAGCAAGTAATGGTGATTATTTTGTGAATACATCTTTTTCATCTCCAGGTGTTTATCACTTGAAAATTCATGTTGAAAAAGGCGAAGAAATACATGATCATAAAGAAACAACAGTCGAAGTTAAATAAATATGCGCGTAGATAAAGCCTTCTCTCGTCGAGAAGGCTTTATTTATATTCAACGTGAACGCAGGCTGAGCTGCTCTTTTTCGGTTTCGGAGATAGTGTGTAATAGTCTACTAGTTCAACTTTTAGGCAGATAGTCAAACTCGAGACGTAACACTTAATAATAGTCCGTCTATCAAATAGTTGATACAATAGAAGAAAACTATTACCAAGTTGATAATGCGGAATAGGAGTGAACCAAATGGGGCTAACCATGGAAAAACAATATGCAGAATATTTCAGTAATAATAGTAACGATTTTCAAGAGAAACTGTTGAGCGAAGCAGGTAATGTGCGTGAAAAGATTGAAGAAATTTTGTTAGTCGGAAACATCGACCTCTTGAATAACGCACATAAGTTAGTAATGTATTCAATCGGTGAGCAAAATGTATCATTGAATGAGTTCGCCAGAATGGAAGGCGTTTCGTGGGCCAAACATAATTTGACGTTAGCCTTTAAGCTTGAATGGGTTCAAGCCATCCGCAGGACGGTATGGTACTTCCTGGAACGATTTGATGTGGACAGTGAGAATAAACCGTCTCATGAAAATTTTTTTGAGCTCGAACGACAAGTCAATGACCGAATCGACCAGTTCTTGAACGGCTTTTTTCTGAGTTACTCTAAGTTTAAAGACGATTTGATTAAATCGCAGCAGGCGATGGTGGAAGATCTTTCTGTTCCAATTATTCCTATTAGCCCAAAAGTATGTGTTCTGCCTTTAATAGGGAAAATTGACTTGTTTAGATCGAATACGATAGAAGAGAAAGCATTAATGGAAATTGCAAGGCTGCGGATTCAGACCTTGGTGATGGATCTCTCAGGAATCGCGCAAATGGAGACTGAAGTTATCCACCACATGATGAGGACTATCGACGGAGCGAATATGATGGGGTGTGAGTGTGTAATCACAGGGCTGCGTCCTGAAATCGTAAGGACAATCACCAAACTCGGGTTAACGTTTGAAAATAAAGCAGAAACAAAAGCTACACTGCAACAGGCACTGGAAGATTACCTGACTCCCACTGTATCGTAAACGCGAGTTCATTGATACTCCGTTTTACAATAATCGAATATCGATTAAACAAGCCGCATATCTGATAAAGGGTCATGTGGCTTTGTCATTCTATTTATTGAAGTCAAACGCCACGATCGGCTTGGTTTATACGGCATAAACTGAAATGATATTTGTTGATAAGATGGGTAACCATAATAACATCGTGTTGGCAATCCTTTTCCCAGTTCTCAGTCGGTGCTTTTATTTGAGTTGTTTATTGAATAACCCTCTGCATTTTCAGATATCGATAACTTGGTCAACAATAAATAAATAGCAAATATTTTTGTAGGGAATTTAAACATTCCATGCAAAGGGTCGTGCAGTGTGTTATCACTGAAAGGAGTGGAAAGTGAAAGTCCTATCTATTATGCAACCTTGGGCGATGTTAATTGTGCTGGGTGTAAAACAATTTGAAACAAGATCTTGGAGCACTAAACACCGCGGCCAGCTAGCTATACACTCAAGCAAAAAAATAGACAAATTCGCATGTAGGCAAGAACCTATTTGCTCTTTGCTTGCAAAGCATGGATACACAGCAAAGAATTTGCCAATCGGGGTAATATTAGCAACCAGTCATTTATCTGATTGCATTAAAGTAATTTTAGATACAGGAGCATCAGCTAGGCTAGATGATGGACGATTAGTCACTGGCATTGAATACTACTTTGGGAATTTTAGTGAGGGGCGGCTTGCATGGGAAATCCAACATATAAAAAAATTAGATAAGTACGTTCCAGCCAAGGGCCAACTTGGCTTATGGAACCATACTATTACAACGCCGCATCCTGCGGAACATCCGTGAGGGCACTGAATGAAAGCTTGTGAATATTTAGCGAGTTTTTATTTGTTTGGTCCACCTGCTCCAGTTATAACACAAAACAATGGGAGCAGTGATTCAATGAAACATCCATACAAGCATAGCATGCCAATCCGAGGTTATACTAACAAACTCATGGCCAAGCAAAAAGCGGTAAAGACGGATATGCCTGCATGTCACATCGTAATACAGTAAGCTGAAATAGAAGCAAGTCCTTCAATCTAATACGAAATCGGCGCGCTGTCTGTCTGCCGTATAAAACTTGCCAAAACAATATAGCTAATCCATGGGAGGTGAGTTTATTGCCAGATAACAGGAAAAAAATGCTAAAGGGTGACAATGATCAGAATACTGACGAACTTATGCGAGGACCTATACATCCTCGGCCAGATGTTTCATGGTCGTGGGCTGAAAATGACGAAAAACAGGCAAAATCAGAAAAAACAACATCAAAACAGGAATTCAGTTAGTGATCTATACAACTTGAATTTAACATTTTTCAGCTATCTTGAGATGGGCTAAGAGAGCGGGTGCTTTTATGGCTCACGAAGGACAAAACTCATTCGGAAAATAGGCAAAGTGTTCTTCATAGGATTCATGAAGGTCACAACTAATAGGGAATACTACAGAAATGTCCTTATGAATCCGATATAGGAAAAGATTAATAATTGGCGAGAAAAGCTATCTATTTCTAAACTATCAAAGCCCGTAAATCAATAATTCTTATATAGATGTTTTTTATGCGAAAACAAAAGATGAGTATGTAATTCCCATACATAGTGGGCGGACTGTAATCTAAACATCCTTCTGGAAATGGAGTTTACCAGGTCGTTTCATACTTAATAAAAAAGGAGGCTTCCCTTAGTTCACGTCGGGAAGCCTCTTTTGTACTGTGTAAAAATGATTTATGGCTATTCTTTGTTTCTTTGTTCGATATTCATGGCGATTTCTTTAAGAATTTGGTTTTTTTCCTTTAACGTACGGATTAACGTTATTGCAAACCAAATGCCGAAAATAAATATTCCCAGATACAGAATGAATGGGATAAATGCGACTAACGGGAACCAGCTTCCTGCGAGATCCATCTGAAAACCTCCAACGTGATTTTTATCATTTCCCGACAGAAGACTCCCACCTCAAGGAATGGGAAGGGCGAAGCCCAATGAATAGGTGGGAGATGAATGTCGGTTGGCGATAGCCAAAGTTGTTGAAAAAACGAACAAATGTACTATATATACTCGTAAGCTGTTCTTTGAAAACTGAAGATAGGGAGTTCTAGCAGGAAAAACGTCTGCTAGGTAAAACCTTCAACGTTCTAATTCGTATCCACACGTACCGAAGTTGCGAAAACCAAGCTAAAGTAGAACGTGTGGCAAGCCAACGTACAAGATAATTAAGCAATCACCGTCGGGACGACGGGTAGAGCCTCTAAAAAACTGGTGGATACACTGGTGTTCGCAGGAATCCCCCACTTCAAATTTTCGTTAGAAAAATAAGTGGTGGGTAGTTCAAGAGATTCTTAGATTTTATCGGTACCATTTAAAGGCTTGTAAAGAATTTGACAGCTGTTCCCAATCTCCGCTGGTATAGTTTTAAACACGGAGGTCTCAGCATATATTGTCTGGATCGGCATATTGACAGTATCTACAGGCACATAAAAGTCGAAATACTTTGTGAGCAAAACTTGTGACTTAAAACTGGTCGCCTCCAGAAAGCAGCCTTTAAACCCGTTCATTTCCGCCTTGTCCAACGACATTTGGATTAGCTGGTTGGCAATCTGTTTTCTATTATCTTCTGTACGGACACCGAGCATAAATGCATGCAAATACTCATCTTTTTTCGGCATTCTTCCCAATCTCTGTACAAGGGTTTCAATAAACCTCGAATCTAAATCGCCAAGCAATTCGATAATCCGGTTAAAAGGCTCAAAGCTTCCTTCAAAAACAGGCGCTTCAGTTTCCTGCAGGATCAAAAATTTCGCAAGCATAAACACCGATTACCATACCGGTTTTATCATCGGTTGCAATAAAACAATATCCCTGCTCGACAACATGGTTAAGATAGTCGAGAACGAAATTTTCAAAGTCATCTTTTAAAATATGCCTTGTATAACACATCGGCTCCCTGATGATGCTAGCGCCTAGTTTTACGCCAGTAAAGGTGTCAGCAAGACACGCAGCCGCCTCCTTAAACAGACTATCATCTGACTGTGTTAAAACTTGATAAGAAACAGTCGCGTCTTTATATGGCAATTCAATAGTCATATCCGTGTCTACATCCCCTTATTTTCAAATGATCGGTATTGTAAAATTATACTTTATCTGCTTCCGCAAATGAATTGCTGATTCTAAACTTATAGAAATTTACTAAATCAAAAGAAAATTAAAGAATAATCTGGTAAAAAAGTTCTGTTTTTAATTCCAACCTGAATATAGATGAAACCATATGGGACATATCAGGTAGTAAGGGAATGAGTAATTTTCGAAAATCTCGAAAGGGGATATTGACTTTGAAAAGATGTAAGCAGTTTGGAATGATTATTATCATGCTTATTATCGTGGGATGTGGAAAATTATTTTAAATCTAAAAAGAGTGAAGAGGCTGTTAGATTTTCATCCAGTGCTTTTTGTACAGATGAAAAAGAGAGGTTCGATGGAAGTCGAGGCGCAATTGAATGCTAATAATATCCGTGGATTTTTTTAGAATAACTTAACATTATAGACTGATTGAAATATCAATAGTAACGATTTCGGTTCTTGTTTTTAAACGTAAATCTTGTCAATATTGTCTTGCGTAAAGTCCTCACCCTGAAATGTAAGGATCACTTTGCCAGGCATGTACAATGCAGCAGGTTTGCAGTTACAACACGGGATAGAATATGTACTGGGTATCGTCATGTACCTGTTAAATCTGAACAATGTGATCCTTCCCGAGCTACAAATTGAGGATTTCATCAACCTCAGTGACAAGTTTTTGCCGGGTTTGCATTGATTCTTGGTAGATTTCAAGATTCGAGGTCATAATGGAGTTTAATTGAAGAATCGATAGACCCAACCGATATTTTCTAGTATCTGCATCTTTTAGCACAAAGCCCTGTCTTGCGAGAGTCGACAGGAGCCGGCTTACCGTACTTTTAGATAAGCCCAGGGAAGCGGCTAAATCCGTTACTTTTTTCTCTGGTTCGTCTTTGGAAAAACTTTTTAAAAGACGAAGGGCGTTATTAACCGAAGAAAGCTGATAATCAGATTTTCCTTCCGATTTCACTGCTTATAAACCCTCTTTCTATTTCTAATCTTTGGTGTAATTCTTTCTCTAAATTGTTCTTATAACTCAGCAGGAACATAGCAGGAAGCCTTCATCTGTCACCAAACTTGAGCAACCTCAGCCTGTTCCGCTGCCTCCCAAACAGGGTATACATTGAAGCCATCATTTACTGCCTGTCCCCAATATTCATCTCCTACTCGCAGTCCTATCAACACTTTTATACCATTATCTCTTAATAATTTGGCTCTCTGTTGACCACCGTTAGATCGGTATCCCAGTATAGCCACGGTTTTATTTTTGTAATAGGATATGATCATTTCGTCATTATATTTTTGAATCATAACTTACTGTCCTCCTCTAAATAGTATTTATAAACTCAGTTTAATTCTATATTTCTGAATATTCAAATGAAAAAATTCTATATCGCTATTGAAAATCTTAATATTCGTTAAAAAACGCAACGAGAAGATAACTCAGTATCTTTCAGATTTTTCCGCGGGAGATGAAAATAGTTTTTTACGGTATAGAAGTTTTAAATAGTGTTTATTAAAAAAATCAATTTGAAAATAAAGAATTTGCAAAATATACTGATAATAATCTTGACTCACAAAAAGGTAGGGGGTTACTTCAAAATGCTATCTAAAGCTGATAACTATTTGTTAACGCGTACTGGCACTGATACTGACATGGGAAAATATTTTAGAAGACATTGGATTCCAGCTCTTCTCTCAGAAGAACTACCAGAAAATGATTGTCCGCCTGTCCGAGTAAAATTGTTAAGTGAAGAATTGATTGCATTCCGGGACTCAGATGGAAATATTGGCTTGATCGATGAATATTGTCCACATCGCAGAGTATCCCTGTTTTATGGCCGGAATGAGCAATGTGGCTTGCGGTGTGTTTATCATGGTTGGCAGTTCGATACCAATGGGAATTGTGTGGATATGCCATCAGAACCAAAGGATAGTATTTTTAAGGACAGGATTAAAATTAAATCCTATCCTTGCGAGGAAATTGCCGGGGTCATTTGGACATACATGGGACCACCAGAACATAAACCAGCATTACCGGAACAAGAATGGATGCTGGTGCCTGATAGTCATCGGTTTGTATCCAAAAAAATTCAGGAGTGTAACTATTTTCAAGCATTAGAAGGTGGAATAGATTCAAGTCATGTATCCATCCTTCACTCTGGTTCAGTGGGTGGATTAGGTGTTTCAAAAAAAAGTAATAGTCCACATTTACTGGCCAAAGACACTTCACCTAAATTTGAAGTGGTGGACACTGAATACGGTATGCTTATAGGCGCCAGGAGAAATGCTGATGACGAACACTATTATTGGAGAATTACTCAGTTTCTTATGCCATGGTATACAATGATTCCACCTTTTGCAGGAGCACCTCGGGGAGGCCATGCCTGGGTTCCAATTGATGATGAAAATTGTATGACGTGGAGCTGGAGCTGGACAACTGATCGTCCTTTGGAGCAAGAAGAAATTGAGCAGATGAAAGCGGGAGAAGGTATACATGCTGAACTTATTCCTGGTACTTTCCGTCCGGTGGCAAACAAAGATAATGGATACTTACTAGATAGAGAGTTACAAAAAAGTGGAAAATCGTTTATCGGAATCAAAGGGGTCGGAATGGAAGATCAAGCAATACAAGAAAGTGCTGGGTCTATTACAGATCGTTCATTGGAAAAACTGGGAACCAGCGATACTGCAATCATAAAAGCACGAAGAAGATTGCTGAATGCTGTAAAACAATTAAATGAGAATGAAATAGTAGAGGCACTGGATCCAAAACAGCATCATATTCGCTCAGCATCTGTATTGCTTCCCAAGGGGTTGCCATTCCAGGAAGGTGCTAAAGAACAAATGAAATTAACCACACAGGAAGTCGAAATTGTTTAGAAAACTTTAAATAGACTAGGAGTTATTATGATTGAAAAATCTCTGGCAGCAGTAGCTGTTGATAAAAACAAAACGGCACTTATGGAAATCCAAATTCCAACCCTTTCCGATAACGATGGGATACTGAGAGTTGAAATTGTTGGAGTTTGCGGCACGGATGTTTCTTACTATAACCACGAGTTGGAGCCGAAAATTCTCGGGCATCATGTTGTGGGATATATCGAAGAAATAGGGGAACTCGCTTCAAAAAATTGGGGTGTAAAAAAGGGAGACAGGGTTGTCATGGAAGAATACATTCCCTGTGGCCAGTGTGAGCATTGTAGAACAGGAGAATACCGAGCCTGTCTCGCAACAGATCCCAAGTATAGAGGTATACGATATGGAGCGACGCCTCTTTCAGAAAATCCATCTCTGTATGGAGGATTTTCACAGTATATGTATCTGCATCCCAATGCTGTTTTTCATAAAATGCCTGAGCATGTCCCAGCAGAGGAAGCAGCAATAACATTACCGCTGGCAAATGGATTTGAGTGGATGTGTATTGAAGGAGGGGCAGGACCCGGCAAAGTGGTGCTCATCCAGGGACCTGGCCAGCAAGGGCTTGCATGTGCTTTAGCCGCTAAATATGTTGGAGCTGAAGTCATTGTTACAGGGAGGAGAACAAGTGCCCATCGGTTAGAGTTGGCAAAAGAATTGGGGATTGACCATACAATTAATATTCAAACGGAAGATATGTATCAAACTGTAGATGCGATCACCGGGGGGAAAATGGTTGATATTGTTCTTGATGTAACATCAGGTGGAACAGAGCCTATTAGACAAGCTATTTCAGTAGCAAATAAGAATGCGAAAATTATTTTAGGGGCCTATAAATATCAAGTGCTTTCAGGTTTGGAGATTGATGAGGTGATCCATAAAACCCTTACTATAAAGGGGGTTAGAGGCCATAGTTATAAATCTGTAAGCATGGCAAGAGATTGCATAGCGTCAAATAAGTTCCCTCTTTGCCTGTTAAACTCTCATAACTATCCATTGGATCAAACAGATCAGGCTTTAAAGACTGCTGGAGGAGTTGGCGAACCGAAGCCTTTGCTTGTTACTGTTTCCCCTTGGCTTTGAAAAACTGGAGAGCAATGAGCATTCTTCTGATGGTAGAAGGATGTTCCTCTTAACAGACATACCATCGTTTATAGAGCAAAAAATGGTTGTAAAAGAGTTATGCAAGCACGAAATTGTAAGCGTTTCCTTATGGTTATAACCACTTTAAAAAATGATTAAATGGAGGAACACATGAAAAAAATTAAAGTGAATATCTTCCTTTCATTCTTATTACTGACGAGCATCATTACAACTGCATGTGGCGCAGGCAGTAGTCAAGACACTAAAGTACAATCTGCCGGCCAAGGTGAACATCATTTTAAACTTACAACAATAGTTGCACCAACGCACTCATGGACGAAAACAGCTGAAAAGTTCAAAGAGGAACTTGAAACACGGTCGGATGGACGAATGAAACTAGAAATTTTCCCTGCCAGCCAGCTTGGGCCTGAGGCCGATATGATCCAACAAATGATTTCTGGATCAGTTGATTTTGGCTACATAACCACCGCATATCTAGCTTCCAGAAATAAAGAGCTGAATGCTTGGTTAATGCCGTTTCTCTTCGAAGATATTGGTGATGCAAACAAAATGAGAGATACGGAAGCAGCAAACCAGTTGTTAGATTTATTTAGTGAGCAGGGCCTGGTCGGCATGGATTGGCTATTTACCGGGAGCCACAGTATTTTAATGAATTCGGGCGTTATGGACTCACCTGAGAAATTCAAAGGGAAAAAGATTAGGGCGCCAGGGTCTGAGGTCATTAACGATTTTTATAATGCATTGGGTGCTAGTCCAGTTCCAATGCCACTGCCTGAAGTATACCAGGGACTTCAAACCGGGGTAGTGGATGGAGTTAATGCAAGTGCAGATTCGGCGTATTCACAAAAGTTTTATGAGGTAGGCGAAGATTTTACTCTGCTAAACCAATTTGCGTTTAATGCGGCTGTACTTATGAGTAAAGCTAAGTTTGATAGTTTATCTAAAGACGATCAAAACATTGTTGAAGAAGCGATGAAAGTCGCAATTGATTATGGAAATGAATTAGCGATCCAGGAAACAGTGGAGAACCTGGAATTATTAAAAAAAGAGGGGCTTAACATTCACAAACCATCCAGTCTAAAAGCATTTCAGGATGTAACGGAACAAATTTATAAAAAATACTCAGATAAAAGCCCGTTAACAAAAGAGTTTATAGAAGAAGCCAAATCCAGCTGAGGAGGTAAACCATGAAGATATTTTCTGAAATAAATAACCTTATTTATGAAATAGAAAAAATTCTCGTTATTGTCTTACTCTCAACCGTTCTTATTTCACTAACAAGCGGGGTGTTTTTTCGTTATTTTTTCAACAATCCACTCCATTGGACGGAAGAGACGTCCGTTTTTGCATTAGCTTGGGTAACATTTGTTGGCGGCAGTATGACATTGAAAGGGAAGCAATCTGCTGCTGTAAGTATTATCGTGGAAAAATTCACAGGACATGCCTATAACGCACTCGTTTTGATCTGTAACCTGACTGTGTTTTTATTTTGTGCCTGCATGGTGTTCATTTCAATAAGGTGGGTTGCGTCTCCTTTCATACTGTTTGAAAAATCAATTGCCATACAAATGCCCATGATTGTCGCCTATTTGAGTGTTCCTGTTGGTTTTTCATTTATGACTATTCATTCATTAGAGATTTTGTTGCATGACGTTGTGGATGGTGTGAAAAATGTGAGGTCATCGGGCCAGAACGAAGTGATTAGAGGTAGTAGGAAAAATATGACAAAGAAGGTGGTGGGGTAAGTGACCGTTTTCTTCTCCTTTTTCAGCTTGTTATTCCTTAGAGTTCCTATTTTCATCGTCCTTGGCGCCACAAGTATCATTTATATCTTTTCAACAGGGAATAATGGGTTATTTGATAGTGTGCCCCAAAGACTGTTTTCAGGAGTGGATAACTTTAGCCTACTGGCCATTCCGTTATTTATGCTGGCTGGAGAATTAATGAACTATGGAGGGATAACCTCGAGACTTATTAATTTTGCCAAGGCCATTGTTGGCCATTATAAAGGTGGATTAGCCTATGTAAATGTAGTAGCAAACACTTTTTTAGCTTCCATTTTGGGTTCTTCCTTAGCACAAACGGCGATGATGAGCCGTGTAATGGTACCGGCGATGGAAAAGGAAGGATACCAAAGGGAATTTAGCACAGCTACTACTGCTGCTGCGGCGATGTTGGGACCAATCATTCCGCCAAGCATGATTTTCATCATTTACAGTATTCATGCTGAAACCTCTATAGGAAGAATGTTCATAGCCGGCATCATGCCAGGCATCCTCTTGGCACTTTCGTTTATATTATTTATCATCTATTATGGCCACCGGCATAATTTACCTAAGTCAGATAAGCAAAGCCTTAAGCAAATCAGGGCTTCTTTCTATCAAGTGATCCCAGCATTGTCTGTCCCTGTCATTATCATCGTTGGCATTCTAAGCGGCATCTTTACAGCTACTGAATCTGCAGCAATTGCATGCTTAATTGCCATTCTTGCTGGTGCTTTATTCTACCGAGAGCTCAAGTTGAAGGAACTTCCCAAGATCCTGATAAATACAGCGACGACAACGGCTACTGTGACATTGTTAATCGTCACAGCCAAATTATTTGGATTAGTGCTTACCTTTGAAAGGATTCCGCAGTTAATAACAGAGTGGATGGTTACGTTAACGGATAGCCCGCTTGTATTTTTATTGATCGTTAACCTATTCTTATTGCTGGTTGGGATGTTTCTTGATGGCATTGCATCGTTAATATTACTTTCACCGATTTTGATTCCTGTTGCCATGGCGTTTAATATTGATCCGATCCATCTAGGCGTGGTTATGTGTCTTAACATCGTAATTGGTAGTTTAACTCCGCCAGTTGGGGCGGGATTGTTTGTTGCATCATCCATTGCAGAAGTGAAGTTAGAAACGCTGGTAAAAGCAATCTGGCCATTTTTAGCTGTATCATTGGTTGTATTGGCATTGATCACATACTTTCCACAACTTATATTGTGGTTGCCTAATATGGTCTCGCTGTAGTTAATTAAGATGATAAAGATTTTTGCCAGTGTGTGCGAATCCATCTTCTTGGTGTCTTCGGTGTTTTGTAATACAGAAGATAATATTAGCAAAGAAAACGACCAAACTTCGGTCGTTCTTTGCTATTGAAGAACATCCGAATATAAAACGCTGGTAAAGGACCTGCCCATAATGTCTATTGAGTTGTGTTACAACGTCCATCGCCTGGAAAAATAGCTGTGGGCTATGACAAGTAAGTTGTTAGATCGTACTTTGGAATACGGTAAAGTTTTAAAATGATTTATGATACCCTCATAAATCATTTTATTTATGGCTGAAACAAGTTAAGAGATTTCACTATTACAGAGGTGATGGCACGAATGCTCCAGGTTGGGATGGCAAAAGAAAGTGTTTCGAAATTGGATATGGGTGTGATCTTAAATCTTGCTAGATCGATTGTTTTTAACTGTCTTTTTATCTTCTATATTATTCAATTGGTGTTACCTATCAAATACTCGGACTATATTTTAAGCATTTGCAGTTTTTTCGCGTTAATCCTTTCTCTTCAGGGTATCCAAGTTTTTTATCAAATCATTGTCGTAATTTCCCTATCGTTTTCGTTCATTGTGATGTATTTGAACGATCTGTTTACATGGAACGCATTAACCTACTTTTCAGGAATGACCAATATTCTGGTTCTGTTAGCTTATGCTTCTTTATTGTCCATTCCCGTTTTACTGGGCGAATATCCACAAAAAATATATCGCTTCTTTAGAAGCAGAATCACTTCCTTTAAAAGCTTGTATGCAACCTTTTCAATCGTGACGTTTATTTTATGTTCTGTGATGACAGCTCCTGCCATTCCAACTATCCAGGCATCTTTATCAGAGTTTCTGAAAAAGCTGCCAGCCTCATTTATTAATAAATTTCAATCCATCACATATGTAAGACCTTTTATAATGACTCTTTTTTGGACACCGGTAGCTGCTGCGCCGACCATTGCCATCACCGGCACCGGGGCAAAGGCATCGATTATTTTACCGCTTACTTTTACTATAGCCATCTTATTTCTGTTATTAGATATCCAGTCAAGCTTTAGACGTTTAAAAGGAGAAGTGAATGAACATTTATTAGTTGAAGAAAATGACCATGAAATTTTGTCTGCAAAGGCCAAAATGAGTCTTATTTATTTTCTGCTGCATATTGTTATTTTTATTGTCATAATTTTGAGCTTAAGCCATTGGCTAACATTTTCAATGCTGGACGCTGTTGTATTGATGATTATTCCATATTCGTTTATTTGGGCCTTGTTCTTACAAAAGGGGAAATCTTACTGCAAAAATATGCAAAAGCGTCTGATTGAGACGGTCCCAAATATATATCCTCAGGTTGCATTGTTTGTCGCTATGTCTGTGTTCATCAATGTGATTGCTCATTCACATATTAACGACTGGATTAACGGTACCGTATATTCCATAAGCATTACGATTGGACCGTTTATTTTATTGGTGATCGGATTTGTCGTTTTCTTAATGACATGGATCGGTATAATCCCTCAATTAGTGGTGGTTTTAGCCACGCAAACATTAAGTTTACAATTTATGAATGTATCGGCTGAATGGCTGGCGTTAGCCATTCTGGGGGGAGCGTTGACTGGATCTGCTTCAAGCCCATTTACAATGAACGCAAACATTGTAGCCGTGACCATTAATGAGAGTCCAATGCAAGTTGTTAAACACAATCTATTTTTTGCACTGATAGTTTTCATTGTAACGTCCTCACTTTCGATTTTAATGCAGATCTATTTTTAGTAGCTAGGAGGAGTGTATGTTTTGGAGAAGATTGAAATGAAACGACAATTATTATCGGATCGTTTACAGTATGCAAGCTCAATTAGAGGAGCTTTATTATTTTTATTGGGCGCGATTTACTTAGTTTATTCGGTTTTAGGAGCAGGAAATGACACCTTAATAGTCAGCGCAGCTGTCATCACCTTTCTTTATTGCTTTTTTTTCATGAATAAAGCTCCAAGGAGGATTACGTTTGTCCTGGTTATAATCGGTCATGTCTTTTATTTTTACTATGGTGGTGCCGTTAGTTACTGGAAGGAAGCGATCTTGCTAAACTTGGCCTTCGTACCCTTATTTTTGTCTGTTCCACTGCTTTCCATTCCGATGCGCTTAGGCGGATATGATGGTACGATTGTAACTATCATTAATAAATGGTCAGACAAACCATTTTTTGTACCAATAATAGTTCTTGGCAGTTCGGCTTTGCTAACTTCATTTATGAATATTGGTGCATTGCGAGTTTCAACCGATCTGTTCAGGCCACTTTTGGAGTCCAGTAGAGGGACCTATACAAAGGCAATTATGCAGGGTTTTTGTTTATCCATTATATTTTCACCCTATATCGCCGGTGTTGCTATAATCCTATTTATACTCGACTTAACACTTATTCCTTTTTTATTTTATGCCCTTATTTTTGTTATTTTGGGTTTTTTTATTTCACTATTTCTCTTTAGAATAGAAGTAAGGTCGCTGCCGACTTGGAACGCAGATGCCAAAACAATCAGCGACGAACCAGAAACCAGGAAAAAGCTTTTGGAGCTAACAATCGGATTCTTAGGTTTATTTGGTTCAATCATTATTTTAGATAGAATTTTCGACTTCAATCTAATCATCATCGTCAGCCTCATTGCGATTGTGTCTTCGTTATTATGGTCATCTTTAATAAGGAAAAAGGATGAGATGAAATCTGAGTTGAAAAATTACCGGAAAAATATTCTGCCCAATGTCCATAATGAATCATTGATGATCATTACAGCTTCTTTTTTCTCTCACATGTTTCAACTATCACCTTTTCCGCAATACATATTATCAATCTTTGTTTTTTTTACAAACCATTCCCAAGTTTTTGTCATTTTAATGATTCTCTCTTCAATCGTGCTTTTTTCACTATTAGGAGTACATCAAATTGTAACCGTCTCCATTATGGCTAATTCCATTGATCCAAATAGTCTCGATTTAAGCTCCATTATGTTCGCGATCACCTTAACAATTGGATGGGCAATGGGAACCCTGCTATCTCCGGTGTCTGCATTAAATATCATTGGCACAAATCTTCTGAATGTAAGGTACCAAGATTTATTAAAGTGGAATTGGCAATTTGCCATCATAATGATGATAATCACTTCAATAATGATAACCTTAATAAATTACATCATCCTTGCTCTTTAATCACAAACCAGCTTTAGGGGCTGTTATACTTTTATAAAGATAACGCCAAAGTATATATTGGGGGTTTATGATGGAACTTAAAAATATTGAAGCCTTTTTAATGATTGTCGAGAAAGGCAGTTTTTCAGAGGCGGCAGAGGAATTGAATATAACCCAACCAACGATTAGTGTTCGAATCAAACAGTTGGAAAGTGAATTTAACACAATCCTGTTTAAACGAACTAATGGAAAAAAAATCACCTTAACCGATATGGGACAAGAGGTTTATGGTTATCTTCAAGATGCTTTTACCTTGATAAAAAAAGCTGAACAAAAGTTAAAAAGTGGTTCTAAAATTGATAATAATATCACAATATCTTCCCCCAACCATATGGGGGTAAATATAATGCCAGAATTACTGAAGGTGCTGTATAAATCCTATCCGAATGTGGATTTTAAAATAAAAATTGAAGAAACAAAGGATACAATAGAGTTGATCAAGAATGGAGAAATAAAGTTTGGCCTTGGCTACATTTATTCGGAAAAAGAATTAGACTCTCAAAATCTTATATTTGTAAAAGTTACGGATGAAGAGAATGTGCTTGTTTGCAGTCCAGCTCACCATTTGGCAAATAAAGGGGTGGTGACCATCGAAGAACTAAAAGAAGAGAGAATTATTATATACAATCGAAATTTTTTTGTAACCCGCTCTATTGAAAATTACCTTCAGGATCTAGGGATCAAAACGAACAAATCTCTTGAAATTAACAATGTAGGTTGGATAAAGATGATGGTCAGAAAGGGGGTTGGATTGACCATTCTCCAAAAAATGATTGTCGAAGATGAGTTAAAGAGCGGTAATCTAGTACAACTGGATTTGCCCACGTCAATACCAGAAACACCCATTTATCTCATTTTTAATCCTGAGACTTCCACAGAATTAATGGAAATTGTCACTGAAACCATAAGACGAATCTTGGTAAAATAAAGTTTAGCGATGACAAGTTGATAGTTGCTGTTGAGACTTCATGATCCGGAGTAATCGAAGCTGTTATTTTATGCATTTGCTATTAGTCAGTCACTATCTCCCTCTCCTCACACATCGGTATCGGCCAAATTCTACTTTATCCACCGCCGCGATTAATTGCTGGTGCTAAAGTTGTAAAAATCCATATAAAATTTCCGAAAAATAATGAATAATCTGGTAGGAAAGTTGTGTTTTTTAGTTTTTAACATAAATACAGTTGAAACCATGTGGGAATATGTGGTAGTAATGGGATAAGAAACATGGGGAAAATCTCGAAAGGGGATTTTGATTTTGAACAGACTTAAGCAGCTTGGAATCATCATTTTGATGCTTATTATAGGGGGATGCGAAATGAATCAGGAGCCAGACGAAAAGGATCCAAGGGCAGCTGCCAATAACTTGCCTGACACACCTGCATTCAAAGATAAGTTTACAAGAGAATTTATGGATGCACCTGAGGAAGTACAGGATGGTTATTACCTTTTTAAGTCTAAAACTGATGGATATGCTATGTTATTTCCATCAGGTGGACAAATAGCGGAAAAAAGCTTCGAGAAACATGATGAACATGAAGAGCTGATTACTTTTGGAAGCAAAGATGAAGATAAGAATATTTCTTATAGTTTCCAAGTGATATATGAAAATGGGCCCGAAACAGAAAATATCAATGCTAATTTAGATTTATTATCCTCTTTTGCAAATTATACAGGTGAGTATGAAACATTTGAGAACGAGAATGCAATATTTTACTATGCCAAAGACAACTTTGTAACAGATAAAAGAGAGTACCATAATTATTTTAGCTATATTAAATCCAAAAAGAGTGCCAAGGCAGTTAGATTTTCTTCCAGTTCTTTTTGTACAGATGAAAAAAAGAGTTGTGGAGCAAATTCAATGGAAGTAGAAGAACAATTGTTAATGCTAATGAAATCCGTAGATTTTTTAGAATAGCTCAAATTGTGGGTGGAATTAATGAGTGAAAAGGAAATTTTAAATACTGATATTTTGAGGGCACGGATAGCCGAATTAGAATATGGAAAGTCAGAAAAAATAAGTGTTGAGGGTATAAGGAAAATATATATTGAAGAAACCGGAATGGAACCACCCGGAGAAATCACCATATATCACTCTTCTGATACACAAGGAATAGAAGAATTAAAAAGCAATGGAAAAGATTCAGGTTTCGATGGAACAATTATTCATTTTTATAATCCCGCGAAGAATATTAATCGCTCATACACAATAACTAGGGGCAGTGAGACGTTAGAGGATGGCGGTAAAGGTCACCCCCATGATTGGATTTACAACGGATTAGGGATCTTCACTGGAAAGATTAATGAGCAATTTGCAGATGCTAAGCGTTTTGATATGATGGTGACTCAAAAAATCACAGAAAAAGTAGAAAAAGAAACGCAAGAATTAAGATTGCAAAAGTCAGCTATTGGGCACTCACTCGGTGGGAATTTAGTCCAAATGCTACAGTTAACGACAAATTCGTTTGATAATGTGTATGCATTAAATGATGCACCTCCAAGTGCATATCAACTCGCACTTGTAGATAGTTACTTTCGGTTTAGTTTAGCAGACAAATTTAACAGAGATCCAGAAAACTTTGATGAACTCTACACCATCCCACCCGCAGAACTAAAATCATTCGCAGAAGAATACTATAAAGAAAAAGGAGCCAACATCCACCATCTAACAGCCCAAGAGGACGTGTTATACGGAGTGTCCGGCGTACGAGGCTTTCTGGACCTGGGCGACCGAACATTCGTTGACACCGATCCTGGCTTCGCTGGGCTTCGCGGAACCTTTGCCAACCTTTCTGATAAGGACCTGCAGGTGCTTCAAATGTTCCTGGCGACAATGGCGCCTTATTATCAGGAGAATGGAATGGATGGGTTAATGAGAGGCTTAATCGGAGTCGATCAGGAGTTTTATACTTTGCTTGATACGATTGAAGCTGAGTGGGGGAAGCTGATGGATGGACCTGACTGGAGCAGTGTTGATGTCAATATCGCTGTGCCTGCTGGAGGATTTCCTTCTCGCGTTGTAAATGTAACTGTGCCACTGCCGATTCCCGAATTCCCGACAGAACTTGTTTATGCACTTGGACAATTGGGACTGAGAGTAGAGGAAATCGGCAAAAGGCTGGCAAAGTTAAGTGAAAATTTACCGGCACTCATTAACATGGCTGCAGGAGTTACTTTAATCATTAGATATGAGATTGCATCTTATTTAAACGAAATAGAGGGTCATATTCATAACATAACGAAATCGATTGGCAGCTTAGGGGATTTACTGATAAAAGATCTTTTTGACCCGGGTATTGCTGATTATGAGAAGTATGTGATCGGTATTTTGGACGTAGCAGCCACTATCATGCAAGAAACCGCCAATATCAAAGACAAATTCAAGAAGATTTTTGACGGCTCAATAGAGTTTATAGACGGTTTTGGGAAGGCTGCAGAAGCGCATGGAGTGGCTCATGTCGCCAGTTCTCTTGCCGCGCAGGACGGGAAGCGTTATGTAGGAAATGATATGTATCGCTTTAAAGTCACGTCGGAAGGCCAGAGAATCGAAGTAAATCTCTCTTCGGCTGTGAGAATCTATCAAATTGGCATCGATAAATATCAGGATAAAGCCGACATGCTCAACAAACTGAAAGAAAGCTATCATCGTCAGTATTTGGACGATTTTCAAACTCGGAAAAGCCGTTTGATCGGCGCCATTAATGATATGGAAGCCAATCCGCATTCTTACCGGTATCTATTGCCGGGTGGGGACGTAGAAATGAGAGGGATATCTGTCCATGAGTCTATTAACCCTCTGGATGCAATTTTTACAGATACCTTTGAGGATGCCTTTCATTACTTCCAGGCGGAGCAAACAAAGGGGATTGAACAGTTAAGAAGCATCCGATCTTCCATCGAAAAGTTATTTCAGGAGGATAAGAATATTTCGACTATATTTGATTTGCGTTAATAAGGAGGAAATCATGGGGCAACTCACAAAAATTCATCGATTTCAGCCGTATGAGGAATTAAAGGATAAATCATCTATTTTCAAACAGCACCTCGAGGAAATGGGCAGCCTTGGTTATGAGATGTTGACCCTTATCGAAAAAGAACTGAAAGCAAGCTCTGGCACCATCATAGAAGAATCGCTGAAATTACTGGAAAATAACCATAAAGACTTTAAATCAATTATCAATGATCAAATATCCCTCATGGATACATTGGCAAACCGTTATCATGACCATATTAATGAGATGAATAAACAGAGTATTACGATTTATTACGAGGAAAAAGAAACTAAGGTTCCAAGATGATAAGTTGTTTTAGGCTATTGGACTTAGTCGTTGATATAGCAATTTAAAAAAATATGAAAAAATTACTAGTACAAAGGTTTATGATTCTTTTTATAAGGGAATAAAACGGGTATATTTAACTCTTTTTCTATTATTATCAAGTTTACCATTGACCTCTTTGGTCTATATTTTTACAATTGAAGTAAATTAAGGAAAAAGGAGTTGTTCAAATGTCAGGAATTATTCGCGTTACCCCAGCAGAACTTGAAAGCATGGCAGGTCGCTATAGCAGTGAAAGCAATCAGGTAGGAGAACAAATTACCCGTTTAAATGGCATGATTAAGGAATTGGAGGGTGCTTGGGAAGGTGAAGCGAGCAGAGCGTTCAGTGACCAGTATGAGGCATTAAGACCTTCAATTATTCAAATGCAGCAACTGCTTGAGGACATTTCTGTGCAGCTTAGAAACACTGGTAAAGCTCTTGCAGATGCTGACAGCCAAATTGCGAGCCAAATTCGCGGTTAACTTCATCTGATATCAATGAAGTAAAGAGGAGCGCCATTCCAACCAGATGAAGGGCGCTCCTTTATTGTGAAAATTTTATATCAATTGTTAATACAAAGATGATGAACAAGGCACTTCCCGCTTTTCTTTAATGAGGTGAAACTATGTATATCGAATTAACAGTAGACTTAAAGAACTATAAAAAAGATACTTTTGATCTCCGCCTATCCAACTATCACTCTGTTAAAAAAGTGATTGACATTGTTTGGCAGGCTAAATCCATTTCTGAACCGCCACGTGAAGGATATTGGGTACGCATTCCTAATAAGCAGATCGTCCTGTCTGGAACCGATAAGCTGGTAGATTGTGGCATCACTACTGGAGACCGTCTCGAAATATTATAAAGGAGCACATAAACATGTCAGAACAGAATCGAACTTATCTCGAAGAGCAACTCGAAGCGGTCATGAAAAAAGAAAATCATTCTGTTTCGCTGATTTTTCAAAGAGAGAAAATCAAATTGGACAATGCAGTAGAAGTGGACATGCTGAAGGACATCGAGCCGTCGGTCGATAAGAATATTCATTTAACAGAGGATGAACTCCGCCTCGAATTACAGCCACCATCAAACTACATAACCTTTACCAAATTAAAAAATAAAGACGCAAAAAGCAAATGGATTTTTGCTTCGCAACTTTTAAAGAAAATAATGAATCACTCTCTTTCGCGGCTCCATATCATTGTTTGTCCGGAAAACATTGTAATCGATGAGAGTTTAACGCCGTATTTTCTTCATTACGGAGTGAAGGAAAGCCTTCCGCCATATGAAAAAGATCAAGAGAGGCTCTGGCAGGAAATCAAAGCTACCGTTTCAGCAGCTGTTGATGGAAAGTTTTCATTCGAGAAATATTTAAGATTCCATGAAACCCTTGAACTTTCACCCACTGCTGCGAAAGTGATGGCTGCCCAGTCAGAAGAAAAACTGTTGGATATAATCCGGGAAAACATCACACTCATTGAGCGAATGGAGAAAGACTTCGTCCGCGTCACACGAAAAAAATGGAACATTACTCGGTATGCAGCTTTGGGATTGGTCATTGCGTTATTGCCTGCTCTTATTTTTAGTGTGTATTCGCTTATTTTTGCCCAGCCCAAACAAGCAGCGTTTATAGACAGCCAGGAGCATTATTTAAAAAACGATTACAGCGAAGTAGTCGGATCTCTGGCCAACTATGATGTGGAAGACATGCCAAGGGTCGTCCAATACCAACTGGCGGGATCTTACATCGTTAGTGAGTCACTTAGTGAAGACCAACGAAAAAATGTCCAAAACACGATAACGCTTCAAGCAGATCCCCAATATTATCAATATTGGATTCATATTGGCAGAGGAAACGCAGTGGCAGCACTGGAAATTGCCCGTTCTCTGGAAGATCGGGATTTGATTGTATTCGGTCTGCTTAAGCATCAGGAAGAAGTGAAAGCGGATGAAGATCTTACCAGCGATGAAAAGCAGAAGACTCTGGACGAGATTAAAGCTGAGCTTGATGAGTACGAGGATGAACGCAAAGCCCTGGAAGAAGAAGAGCGCAGGATGAAAGAAGAACAGACTGAGCAGAAAGCGGAAGATGAGCCTGCTGCACAACAGCAGAGCCAGCAACAACAAAATCAACATCAGCCTAATGAAGAACAGCCAGCACAAGACCCGGCCACGACTCAGCCCGCCGATACAAACCAGGAGTCTTCAACCAATACAAATTGACGGGATTCTACAGGAGGTGATAGCTTGAGCAACATTTGGTTGTTTTATAATCAATATTACCAGCGGGTCCCGGTAAAAAAAGGCGAGAACCATTCATTCACCGTTGGTCGCGATGTGCAACAAACGGTAACCTTAAGGGAATTCCCGTTTCAAGATGGTCCGCTTGAAATCAAGACCGATGGATTTACTGCTTTAACAGTTAAGCAAAATGGAAAGTCGATTGGAAAGGCAACAATCGAGGAACCGTTCCAACTGAAACAGCAGACTGAATCACTATCGATTTTCCTGACGGGAGAAGATAAGAAAACAGAAACCTATTTTATAGGGAGTCATCAAGAATTGACTTTTTCTCCGCTTAAGAAGAGTTCAGTCGTTTTCAAAACGCAGACGTCCATTATTGGTAAAGCTGAAGATGATTCTTTTCAGCTTGTTAAAATGAGGACGGGGTGGATGGTTGAGCATGGAAACAGTATTCTCTACTTAAATGGACAAAGAATTTCAAATAATACAAAGGTGGAAACAGGCGACTTTTTATTTCTTCCATTTATGACGATCCGCCTGCTCGAAGACGACTTGTTGGAAATCAAAAGTTTGGAAGATTACGAGACGAGTCTTTCTTTAGCTCGTCGCCCCCAATCGGAAATGAGCAAAAAGTATCCGATTTACAGAAGGACCCCGAGGATGATTTATGAGCTTCCAAACGAAAAAGTGACTTTGTCTTTCCCAGCGCAAGAGTCGGACGACACAAACAGAGGCTTATGGCTCATCATCATGCCTCCTCTAATCATGCTGATTGTAATGGGCGTTGTCGCACTGATTCAGCCAAGAGGAATATTTATTATTATTTCAATGGTTATGTTCATGACAACGATGGTCACGTCGAGTGTTCAGTACTTTAAGGATAAAAGTACCCAGAAAAAGCGCAAAGAGAGGAGATACAGGGTGTATACCCAGTATCTTGAAAACAAGCGCAGTGAACTGCAGGAGTTAGCTGAAAAACAGAAGCAGGTGCTGAAATTTCATTTTCCATCATTCGAAAGAATGAAGTACTTGACTGGACAAATTTCCGACCGACTTTGGGAACGTTCGCTTGAAAGCCATGACTTTCTTCAGTTCCGGCTTGGTACCGGTACAATACCACCCAGCTACCAGGTGAACGTGAGCGCCGGGGATCTGGCAAACCGGGAAATTGACGATTTACTTGAACAATCGCAGCTGATGGAAAAAGTATACCGCGAAATTAAAAATGTTCCAGTTGTCGCCGATTTATCACAGGGAGCGATCGGGCTGGTCGGCAAAGAGGCTGTAGTGATGAATGAAATTCACCAGATCATCGGCCAGCTTTCCTTTTTCCACAGCTATCACGATTTAAGATTTGTGTTTATTTTTAATGAAAAAGAATATAGCGAATGGGAATGGGTTAAGTGGCTGCCGCATTTCCAGCTACCCCATGCCCATGCAAAAGGATTAATTTACAATGAGCAAACCCGCGACCAGTTACTTTCGCCAATTTATGAAATTCTTCGGGACAGGGATATGGATGAAGACAAGGAGAAGACAAGATTTTCTCCGCACATCGTCTTTATTATCACCAATCAGCAGTTAATTGCGGAACACGTCATTCTTGAATATTTGGAAGGAAAGCATGCACATCTGGGAATTTCGGTTATTTTTGCGGCCGATTCGAAAGAGAGCTTGACCGAGCATATCCAAACTCTTGTCAGATATATCAATGACAAGGAGGGGGATATTTTAATCCAGCACAAGAAAGCAGTCTCGATTCCGTTCAGGCTCGATGTCCACCTACGCAAAGGAAATGAAGCTTTTGCACGGATGCTGAGAACGCTGGACCATCAAGTTGGGATGACAAATTCGATTCCGGCTAGTGTTTCGTTCTTGGAAATGCTGAACATAAAGGAAGTCGAACAGCTGCCGATCAAACAAAATTGGTTAACAATGGAATCAGCTAAATCATTGGCAGTCCCAATTGGGTTAAAAGGGAAAGAAGACCTCGTTGAACTAAATCTTCATGAAAAAGCCCATGGCCCGCATGGACTTCTCGCCGGGACAACCGGATCGGGGAAAAGTGAATTTTTGCAAACATACATACTGTCACTGGCGGTTCACTTTCATCCGCATGAAGTCGCATTTCTGTTGATTGATTATAAAGGGGGAGGCATGGCACAGCCTTTTAAAAACATGCCTCATCTGCTTGGGACGATTACCAATATTGAAGGCAGTAAAAACTTCAGCGCAAGAGCGCTCGCCTCGATTAAAAGCGAGTTAAGAAGGCGCCAGCGCTTATTTGATAGATACCAGGTCAATCACATTAATGACTATACAGATTTATATAAACAAAACCTTACTGAGGAACCACTTCCGCACCTATTCTTGATTTCGGATGAATTTGCCGAATTAAAAAGTGAGGAGCCAGAATTCATCAGGGAGCTGGTCAGTGCCGCACGTATCGGCCGAAGCCTCGGAGTACATTTGATTTTGGCCACACAGAAACCGGGCGGTGTCATTGATGAGCAGATTTGGAGCAATGCCCGCTTTCGAGTCGCATTGAAGGTTCAGAATGTCGAGGACAGCCGGGAAATACTTAAGAACGGCGATGCGGCTGCGATTACTATGACCGGCCGGGGATATCTCCAAGTTGGAAACAACGAAATTTATGAGCTTTTCCAGTCGGCATGGAGCGGTGCCAAGTATCTTGAAGACACTTCCGAGACAGAAGACGAGGTTGCGATCGTGACCGATCTTGGCTTGATTCCGCTCTCGGACGTGTCCACACATGAGAGAAAGAAAAAAGAAGGTCAGACGGAGATAGAAGCCATTGTAGATCAAATCGAAGCATTGCAACAGGAAATGGGCATTAAAAAGCTGAGAAGCCCTTGGCTGCCGCCGCTCGCGAATCGCTTGTCCCGGAGACTGTATACTTCTAACAACGAGCGCGAGATTTATTTTGCCTTAATCGACGAGCCGGAGAAACAAAGCCAGACACCTTATGGATATGACATCATGAACGATGGAAACATTGGGATTTTTGGTTCTTCCGGCTACGGGAAATCGCATACAGCCATAACCCTTCTTCTCAGTATCGCTGAGCGCTACAGTCCCGAAGATGTTCATTACTATATATTCGATTTTGGAAATGGAGCACTCTTGCCTTTAAAGCAGCTGCCACATACGGCAGACTTTTTCTTAATTGACGATGAACGAAAAATAGAGAAGTTCATGAGGATCTTAAGAGAGGAAATAGCGCGCAGAAAACAGTTGTTTCAGCAGCAGGAAGTCAGCAGCATTAAAATGTATAACTCAATCAGCAACGATACGCTTCCGCTCCTGTTTATTACGATTGATAATTTTGATCTCATCAAAGAAGAGATGCAGGACCTCGAAACGCAAATCAATCAATTTGCGAGAGATGGGCAGTCGCTGGGAGTTTATATGGTTTTTACTGCGACAAGGATTAACTCAATTCGTCAGTCGTTGATGAACAATTTAAAAACAAAAATCGTTCATTACTTAATGGACAATACCGAAGCCTACACGATCTTGGGAAGAGTGCCGTTTGCACCAGAACCGATACCGGGAAGAGCCATTATCAAACAAGAAGAAACTTTCTTTTCACAGGTATTCTTGCCGGCGGATGGAGCGGATGACTATCAATTATTGGACACAATTAAAGACGATATTCAGTTAATAAAAGTTAAATACGACGGGTCTAAGGTTCCTGAAGCGGTTCCGATGCTTCCATCTGAATTGACGATGATTAACTTCGCCCAATATACAGATGGCATGAAACAAGCGGGAATGATTCCGATTGGCCTCGATGAAGAGTTGGTTAAGCCTGTTTACATGAACTTTGTAAAAAACAAGCATGGGCTGATTGTCGGTCAGGCACAAAAAGGAAAAACAAACGTCCTGAAGGTGATTTTGAATACAGCGTTGCTTCAGGGAACTGAAACGATTGGGATTTTTGATTCATTTGATCGGGGGTTATCCATGTATATGGATGAGGACAACGTCGATTATATGGAATCGAAGGAGCATATCGCAGAGTGGCTGGGCAGCGTTGAGCAGATTTTATCACAAAGGGAAAGAGAGTATGTTAAAAGCATCCAACATGGAAATGTGGCTGTGGGCTTTACACCAGTTTTACTCGTGATCGATGGTTATGCACGATTCTCACAAACATTGGACAGCCAATTACAGGATAAAATCGCCAACCTCATGAAAAATTTCAGCCATCTAGGGTTTAATATTTTGGTGGCCGGAAGCAATAATGACCTGTCTAAAGGCTATGATTCTTTAACATCAGAAATTAAGCAGATTCGCCAGGCCGTTATTTTGATGAAGAAATCAGAACAAACTCTTTTCACGCTTCCTTATGAGCGTAAAGAAGAAGAAATTCACCCGGGCTATGGATATTACGTAGTCAATGGGAAGGAAATCAAAATCCAAATTCCGCTATGTGCCACTGAAAGGAAGGTCTATACATGACGTGGAAAACGAAATACATTGTGAAAATGATATTTATTGTCTTTCTCATTTTTTCCACACCGGCCGTTTTCTTTGGTTCTGTTGGTGACAACGAATTGCAGGAAAGGGCCAATGCAACTAGGACAATCGCAGTTGTAAACGAAGATACCGGTGCAGATAAAGAGGACAGATCATTGGAATTCGGCAAAGAAATTTCCAATATTCTCGCAGAAGATTCGGATTTCGACTGGACAGTCCTTAGCCGAAGTGCTGCTGTCAATGGACTGGAAAATACAAAGTACGATGCAGTCGTTTTTATTCCATCAGATTTTTCAAGGAATATTATGTCGTATGAAGAGCAACAGCCTGTTAAAGCGAAGTTCGAATATACGGTCCAGGATCAACTGAATGTGTTCAATCGTGAAAAAGTCCTTCGTGAAATTGAGCAGGCAACAAGCCGTGTAAACGGGAAAGTTTCTACTTTATACTGGTCTTATATTTCTCAAGACCTGGAAAATGTCCGAAGTAAATTTGATGAAATCCTCCAAAAAGAAATCGACTTCCAGAATGCAATGCTCGCTTTTTATAAACCAAGCTCACAGAATTTAGCAGGTGAAATCGAGCAGCAGCGTAACATGCTTGAAGCCATTCAGTCGACGATGAGATCCACAGTAGATTCGTCGCCGCAGCGGGAGAATAACGTAAAACAATTCGAACAAAATCTTGCCGCTTTTGTGAAGTATGTGGAGGATTATCAGGAGTACCAGGATTTGCAGCAGCAGACTTTGCAGAAGGCGCAGGATCAGAATATAACTAGTATTCAGAATGCTAGTACCGCTCAAAGTGATTCGAGTGGAAGGTCAAAACAGCTGTTTGAGCAGAATACCCAACAACTCTCTGTCAATATGGGAGAGATTAATGAAGATATTAAAGAGAACAATGAGATGATAAAAAATCTGTCTTTATCTCGTTCTGAACAGGTCAAAGAACAACCTAATCACTTAGTAGCCTATATTAATTCACAAGATTCAATAAAACTAAAGCAACTTGAAGATGAACTTTTGCAAATAAAAAGTGAACTGAATACTGGCTCTGGATATGGTAATTCTTCGTCAATCTTAGATTTACAGGCTGAAATAGATGAACTTACAAAAATTCATGATGAAGTGATTGCTTTAAAAACATCCCTTGAACAAGAGCCTGAACCAGAAAACCAGATTATAGAGGATTTAGGCGATTGGGCTTCTCGAATAAATATACTAAAGACTAATTTAGAAACTAAGAATACAGGAGATAATAATCCTCTAAAACCAATTGTGCAGAATAAGGAGCAACTCATTTTTGGGTTAGAAAATTTACCTGCGAATAATAAATTATCAAATATATTTGGGATTACTATTAATAGTAATGATCTGGTAAAAAATCTAAAATATTATTCACTTCTGGAACAGTATGAATCTACCTTAAAAGGCATGCTTTATGATGATAGCGAAAATAAATTACAATTCTTAAATGACATTAATGAAATAGTTGCAATGAATCCTGATGAGCAAAAGGCATGGGAAACTCTAAACACCGAACTGCCTTCCACAGAAGCCGGAATGACTGCTTTAGAAGGTACGTTACAAGCGTTCATGACAGAATACGGTGCAAACCTAGATAAAGAACAAAAAATAGTCCAAGATGACCTAAAATCAATCGAAGAAACTGCCAGCTCAGTCCTAAAGCAAATTCAAAACCCTACTCATCTGTTAACTCGAAACGTACCAAGACCTGACCAAGGTGCTGATGGTACGGTGGTAGTTTCAAGCCAGAAAAGTATCAGCCAGGAAATGCTGAGCATTAACGAGTTAATGACATCACTCGGTGAGAGCCAGGGGAGTATTGTCACTTATACGGACGAACTGCAGTCCCAGGTCCAAAATGTCCAGGCGGATGCAGATAAGCTGAATGAAAAATGGGGCACAAATGTCGCTACTACTCAGTTGTTCCGCGATGATATCTTTGGTGTTCTCGGCAACGCGTATGTAGACGGACAGCAAAATGGTCCGGTGTATGAATATTTATCTCAACCGCTGCAAATCAGTGGGGATGGATCTTCTAAAGAGGAAGAAGAAAAGAAAGTTCCTCCAGTTGTCATTTTGGCGATTGTATTGTTGAGCAGCCTGTTAATCGGTTATTTCAGCCACTACTTCAAAGGTGCTTCAATACTGGTGCAAGGTTCGATGTTTGTGTTACTAAATTTAATCGTCGGTTTGATTATTAGTTTATTCGGGTTAAATATCTATCCACTAGGTGAAACTCGCGCGATTGAATGGTCGATATTTACGATTCTTCTTTTGGCCACTGCTTCGACGCTCGTGCTGGTCAGCTTTAAAATAGGCAATTTAATTGGTTGGGTTGCAAGTGTGGCACTTGTTGCGTTTTTCATCACACCGCTGCTTGCTCTTGCTGCACCAAACTTTCAATATGAAGACCAAATGTCAAAGGTTTATATGTCGATTCAGTATGGTTCAAGTGCACTGTTCATACCTGCTATTATCGTGTTAGCAGGGACCATTCTTTTCCTTTCCATCATACCGTTCGCGTTCAATGCACTGAAGAATGCACGCGCTCATAAGGCAGGGGAAGAGGCACATGAAGCTTAAAGGCTTTATTATCGCTTATATGTTCCCCGCCGCAATTTTCTTAAACGGAATTTCAGTGGGAGCAAGTCCCAATATTGATGATTTAATGCCCAATACTTATGAAAAAAAAGAATTTAACGAAAACACTAATTTCTTGCATGAAGATTCTCTTTATGACAATAAAAAAGCAATTCCAGAGGAACAAAAGGGTTTAACCTTTGAAGGGCAGAAATCGAATCCACTCGAAGGTGTAAAAGATCAGCTTTTTAGCGGAGATGCCAAAGCCAATAATACAATAACAGCAAAAGCAGAACGGTTAAAACTTTTTTCGGATGTGGAGAATAAAAACAAATTTGATGTTTCTGAAGATACAGAAAGCATCACAAACGATAATCCCAAGCTTATTATTCTATACATCTGCTTGCTTGCGGTAGGAGTTATTGTCATGCTGGGCTTGCTTATTCCGAAAATGGCACAAAGCAAAAATGGTTTTTAATAGACTGAATTTCATAAAGCAATTCTTTAAGTGAAAAACGAACAGTTAATTTAAGTTAAGCATATTATTCGTTTCCTACGGCATACTCCTTTAATATGTAGACAAATTCATTCGTTTTTCGGTTTAGCTTATTACATTGTGAAATTGACTCAATAACGTAACTATTTACCCAAAAATGAAAAATGCCTACCTGCTAGTATCAGGTGGGCATTTTGGTTGTTCCAATTTCTGATTTTCATTGAGCGTAATGGAAGAATTTTAAAATGAATTGTTCGAAACTTTCTTCCTACGATGAACGTCTATATAATCATGGGGTTTTTTGTCTAATCAACGGAAATTTTCCCGATTTCTATTTTTTTGTTACAGGAATTTTACAGAATTTAGAGAATATAAAAATAAACAGTTTTTTTTGAGCAGCGACCTTCCTTTTTCGTATGAGGGGGAGATAATTTTATATAGAGATTCAGGAGGGAAACAATGGCGAGAGATGAAATGAACCCGACGATTGAAAGGATTATCGGCAATATTGAAAGAGTCATGACCGGCAAGCGGAATGTCGCCGAATTAAGTTTAGTCGCATTATTGGCTGGGGGCCATGTGCTTCTTGAAGATGTTCCCGGAGTGGGAAAAACGATGATGGTCAGAGCGATCGCAAAATCGGTAAGTGCCAGCTTTAAACGGATCCAATTTACCCCTGATTTATTACCTTCCGATGTGACGGGAGTTTCTATCTATAATCCGAAGGAGCTTGAATTCCAGTTCAGGCCTGGACCGATAATGGGAAATATTATTCTGGCCGATGAAATCAATCGTACTTCTCCGAAAACCCAATCTGCTTTGCTCGAGGGGATGGAGGAGGGCAGTGTCACCATTGATGGAGTGACCCATAAGCTTGACCGGCCGTTTTTTGTTATGGCAACGCAAAACCCGATAGAGTATGAGGGGACATATCCGCTTCCTGAGGCGCAACTCGACCGGTTCCTGTTAAAAATGAAGATGGGATATCCGGACATCGACGAGGAAGTGGAAGTGCTTAATCGGGCGCAAAAGGTTCCGCCGATTGAAGAATTGGAACCGGTTGTCGATCTTGAAGAACTCAGGTATTTACAGCAGCAAATCAAAGAGGTTTTTGTAGATGATACGATTAAAAGATATATTGTCGATATCGCGAACCGGACTAGAAATCATGGAAGTGTTTATCTTGGTGCAAGTCCGCGTGGTTCGATTGCCTTAATGAAAGCAGCACAGGCTTTTGCTTTTATGTATGGCAGGGATTATGTTATTCCCGATGATATTCAATACCTGGCTCCGAACGTATTTGCGCACCGGCTTATTTTAAAATCGGAAGCAAAGTTTGAAGGGATATCGCCTGAAGAAATCATTATCCGGGTGCTGGCGAGGGTGCCTGTTCCTGTACAAAGGCTTGTGAAATAACAATGAAAAATCATTGGACTCACCTGCAAGGCATTTGGAAGCTGATTGTTCTATTGTTTTTAGTCATCGTCACTTTTTCTTACGCAATGTTTCAAGGTGGATTTGTCAGCTGGTTTCTGTTTTATAGTTTTCTTCCCTTTGCTTTTTATGGCCTTGCCCTGGCTTTCTACTCACTTACTGATATCGAAGTAGAACGGGTGCTTGTAAAGAAAGAATTTAATGCTGGTGAAACATTGAAAGCGGAAGTGCGCCTGTCGAGACGAATTGCCTTCCCTTTGTTTTATATCGTCATCGAGGATTGTCTTGGGGAGTCGCTGGCTTTTTCCCGCCAGCAGAAGCAGGCGAAGACTTTTTTAACACCGGGCTTCCGAAGAGAATTATCGTTTCAGTATACGATTGATGAGATGCCAAGAGGTGAACATGCATTAAAAGCAATTCGGGTCAAAACGGGTGATCCGCTTGGTTTGATTGAAAAAGAGCAGCGAATTGCTGCTGATGATAAAGTAATTGTTTACCCGGCCTTTGAAGAGCTGATATACCGGCCTTTGGAAAATCATTATGACCAGGGAATGACGGCATCCAAGGAAAGGGTGCAGCGGGACACGTCGATGGCAATCGGCATTCGCGAATACCAGCCAGGTGATCGCTTTTCGTGGATTAATTGGAAAGCAACGGCAAAGCGGAATGATATTATGACCAAGCAATTTGAGCAGCGCCAGTCGCATGATGTTTTTATTATGATGGATTGCGCACCGGAAGGCAGATTTGAAATCATTGTCTCTTTTACGGCGTCGATTATTCGGGCGATTCTTCGGAAAGGTGCTCAGGTAGGCCTGATATCTTCCAGTGATGAACGGGCAGCTTTTCCGATTCGTGGCGGTGAGGTCCAGCAACAGCAGCTTTTCTATCATCTTGCTAAGGTAAGGGATGCAAGTCCGGTCATGCTGGACCGCATCTTGGAAACGGAGACCTTTTTGACACAGCAAAATGTCACCATCATGCTTGTGACTGCCCAGCTGACAAAGCAGCTGATTGAAAGAGCCGGCTATTTTGCTCAGCGGAAGAGCTCTGTCGTTTTATTTTTAATAAAGAATGAAAAAGAATCCCCTTCCCAGAATGAACTCACCTTAAAAGCAGCTGCAACGGCAAGGGGAATCCGTGTAGTGATGATTCATAATGGCTTGTTTAAAGAGGCATTTTCGGAGGTGAACCGATGATGACCTCCAGCACATCCGGCAAAGGTTTTCCAAATCTTTTGCTCTATATTTTCGGGTTTTTGCTTTTATGGGAATGGCTTCAGCCGCTTGAACAACTGACTGCAACTGGTAATATCCATATATTCTTGATTTTCCTAATCCTTGCTTTCGGACTATCCATTCTAGGGTATCGCAAAGTTTTTGGGGCAGCTGTAAAAGTTGTTTATATTGTTTATGCTTTAAACTATTTTCATCTGGAAGGTTCTTTCTTCAGTTTGCAGTGGATCCCGTCATTCATCACAGATATTCAAAGTAATGCAGTGTTCATCCTGGCTGCAGAATGGCAGCAACTGACGGATATGTTCCGGAGCCTGTTATTCTTTGTGCTTTTATGGCTAATGGCCTACCTGATCCAATATTGGCTGATAAGCCGCCGGAAAATATTTGTTTTCTTCTTTATGACGTTAATTTATATTACTGTCCTAGATACGTTCACGCCTTATCAAGCTGATGGAGCCATCGTCCGCACAGTTATTGGCGGATTTACGTTGATGGGACTGCTCACTTTTTTCCGTTTGGTGGAGAAGGAATCGATTAATAAAGGATCGGTTTTTTCGAAAAGATGGATTATACCGCTGGCCGGGATGGTCGCGGTCAGTGCAATCTTCGGTTACGTTGCACCTAAGGCAGAACCGATTTGGCCAGATCCTGTCCCTTTTATCACATCCTATAATCAGGAAAGTGGCAGCGGAGAAGGGGGAGGCATACGAAGAGTTGGTTATGGAACAGATGATTCGCAGCTTGGCGGACCATTCATCGGCAGTAATCAAGTCGTGTTCAGAGCGGAAGTTGAGTCACGCCATTACTGGAAGGTGGAGACAAAGGATGTCTATACGGGGAAAGGCTGGGTCACTTCCGGGGAAAATCAGCCATTGGTTCCATTCGCCGAAAATGAACCCGTTCCAATTTCTGCTACACCGGAGGGGATAAAAACGTCTGAGCGGGAAGGGTCGCTGTTTTTCACTCAGAATTACTCACATATCACATATCCGGTTGGACTCAAGGAAATTTCCGGGGATGTCGGCTATACGTTTGAGGCAAATCCGATAACGGAAAAAATTAATACGCTGCGGTCAGGCGAGTTGGCCCCGATTAACCAGTACACAGTAAACTATGAAATGCCTGAATACAGCGTGACTGCGTTGCGCGAAACGGTCGATGCAAATCGTGTTGGGCTGGAAAGTGCATTCATTGAACAGTATACGCAGGTTCCTGAGCAGCTTCCCGCGAGAGTCAGGGAATTGGCTGAGGAGATTACAGCAGGAGAGACATCATGGTTTAATAAAGCGAGGAAGATCGAACAGTATTTTGGTAGAAGCGGCTTTACTTATGACCAGACTGATGTCGCGGTTCCGGGACCAACCGATGATTATGTCGATCAATTTTTGTTTGAGACCCAGAAGGGCTATTGCGATAATTATTCGTCTTCAATGGCCATTATGCTGCGGACACTCGGTATTCCGACCCGCTGGGTAAAAGGGTATACGGAAGGGGAATTTATCGAGATGATCGGCCCAAACAAACGGATCTTCGAGATAACCAACAATAATGCCCATTCCTGGGTAGAAGTATTTTTCCCGAACGCTGGCTGGGTTCAGTTTGAACCGACGCAAGGCTTTTCAAATAGTACCCGCTTTAATTACGACTCTGTTACAGCGCAGCAGCCGAATGCACAGACAGCCACTCCTGCACAAAGACCACACATACCTGAGCAGGACAAATCCAAAGAAACAAACGGTGACAGTAATTCAACGTTTTCCTTCAAGCATGCATGGGAAGCCATAAAAGACTTCTTTGCTGCGCATTGGGACCGTATCTTTTTGGCGGTTGGCGGAGCAGCTATCATTGCGGTTATTTTGTATAAAACAAGGACAAAGTGGCTGCCATATTACTTTATTTGGCGATTCAGGCACAAAAACAACAATGAAGATTTTGCACAGGCTTATTTAGTTTTGTTAAAGCAATTTCACCGCTTTGGGTTAATACGAAAAGACGACCAGACGTTAAGAGAGTATGCCAATTATATTGATTCTTTCTTTTCTTCGCAAGAAATGTCCAGCTTAACTGATAAATATGAACACTTCTTGTACAGGGGAACTCTTCAGGAAGGCAGCTGGGCTGAAATGAAGGAATTGTGGGAAAATTTAATTAAAAAAACGAGTGCTTGACCGAAAAAATGATCACCTGATACAATGTTTTGGAACTATATATTGTACTTACCTTCATATATCCTCGAAAATAGGGTTCGAAAGTTTCTACCAAATCACCGTAAATGATTTGACTATGAAGGCAGATCATTCTTTTATCAGCACGCATAAAAGCCGGAATTCTGCCTTTAGTTTTTTTCAGGGAGAATTCTGGTTTTATTTGTTTATTGAAGATTTTTGACCCAACAGTAAATAATAGAATTAAACTGACAGCTTTCAACAAATTTGAACGAGGTGACCATTTTGCCAGGGAAAACAGAATTGCAACACCAGGAAATGATCGTGGTGCTCGATTTCGGCAGCCAATACAATCAATTGATTACCAGAAGAATTCGTGAATTTGGGGTTTACAGTGAGTTGCATCCCCATACCATTACGGCAGAAGAGATCAAAAAAATGAATCCGAAAGGAATTATATTCTCCGGCGGGCCAAATAGCGTTTACGGAGAAAACTCTTTCCGCTGTGATGAGGAAATTTTTGAATTGGGCCTGCCTATTTTGGGGATTTGCTATGGAATGCAATTAATGACGATGCATTTTGGCGGAAAAGTAGAACGCGCCAAAAACCGCGAATATGGAAAAGCAGTCATGAAGGTGCAGCAGTCAAATCGAATGCTTGCCGGGCTGCCCGATGAACAGGTCGTATGGATGAGTCACGGCGATCTTGTCGTTGAAGCGCCTGAAGGTTTTACAGTAGATGGCACCAATCCGTCATGCCCGATTGCTGCAATCAGCAATGAAGAGCGCCGCTTATATGGTGTCCAATTTCACCCTGAGGTAAGGCATTCTGTATATGGAAACGATATGATCAGAAATTTTGTATTCAATGCCTGCGAGTGCACGGGCGACTGGTCCATGGAAAACTTTATTGAAATCGAGATGGAAAAAATCCGTCATTCTGTTGGTGATAAAAAAGTTCTTTGTGCGTTGAGTGGCGGCGTCGATTCATCGGTGGTAGCTGTGCTGATTCATAAAGCGATCGGCGACCAATTGACATGTATTTTTGTCGATCACGGCCTTCTTCGCAAAAATGAAGCCGACAGTGTTATGAAAACATTTGCCGATGGATTTAATATGAACGTGATTAAAGTCGATGCGAAGGACCGTTTCTTAACTAAATTAAACGGTATTTCCGATCCTGAGCAAAAACGTAAAATTATTGGAAACGAATTTATTTATGTGTTTGACGATGAGGCAACAAAACTTGAGGGCATCGAATTTTTAGCACAAGGAACCCTTTATACAGATATTATTGAGAGCGGCACGGCGACAGCGCAGACGATAAAATCGCACCACAATGTTGGCGGATTGCCGGAAGACATGCAATTCAAGCTGATCGAGCCTCTTAATACGCTGTTTAAAGATGAAGTTCGGGCTCTTGGCACCGAGCTTGGTATTCCCGATGAGATTGTCTGGCGCCAGCCGTTCCCGGGACCAGGCTTGGGAATTCGCGTCCTTGGTGAGATTTCCGAGGAAAAACTTGAAATTGTCCGCGAATCGGATGCCATTTTACGCGAAGAAATTAAGAAGGCGGGTCTGGATCGTGATATTTGGCAATACTTTACGGTCCTTCCTGATATCCGCAGCGTCGGAGTAATGGGTGATGCCCGCACTTATGATTACACAATTGGCATTCGTGCTGTTACCTCAATTGACGGAATGACATCAGACTGGGCACGAATCCCCTGGGATGTACTTGAAATCATTTCAACGCGGATCGTTAATGAAGTGGATCATATTAACAGGGTTGTCTACGATATCACAAGCAAGCCGCCAGCAACAATTGAGTGGGAATAAGAGCGGATTCAGAAGCGAGCAATGATAAGGAAAGTACCTCGGACCGGATCCCGGTCCTTTCCTTTTCAGTCAAACATTTTCATGGCTTTGAAGTGATAGAATACACGAACGAAAATTCAAAAAACAGGAATAATGTTCGTTTATTTGTTGACGGGACATACGCCCCTTGATAAAATGTATAAAGCAAAAAGAATATTGTCATAATACGTCGTATAATGTTGGGAATATGGCCCAGAAGTTTCTACCAAGCTGCCGTAAATAGCTTGACTACGAGGTATGTGTTTTTATTAGGGGAATGCCTTTTGTTTTTAAGGATTTTTTTTATCTCCCTTTATGATGCACAGGCCTTTCGTCAAGCGCTCCGGTAGAACTGAACCGGTGCGTTTTTTTTTTATTTTTCGGGTATATGTCGAAATGATGAATTCATTTTTGTGTTATAAATCGGCCTACACAATATTCTAGGGGGAAAAGGGAATGAAAAAGTATTTTCAGTTTGAAGAACTGGGAACAAATTATCGCCGTGAGTTTCTTGGCGGTTTAACAACTTTCTTATCAATGGCCTATATTCTTATTGTTAATCCAATCACATTGTCATTGCAGACCGTGCCTGATTTGCCGGATTCGATGAGAATGGATTACGGTTCTGTATTCGTCGCAACTGCGCTTGCAGCTGCTTTAGGGTCTCTGGTCATGGGACTGGTCGCAAGGTACCCGATTGCTCTTGCTCCAGGGATGGGTTTGAATGCATTTTTTGCTTATACGGTCGTACTTACAATGGGGATACCATGGCAAACGGCTCTCTCCGGTGTGCTTATTTCAGGTCTGGTTATGATGTTGCTAACACTATCGGGATTGCGTGAAAAAATTATTAATGCAATTCCGGCAGAGTTAAAATATGCCGTAGCGGCCGGGATCGGTTTGTTTATTACCTTTATCGGGTTTCAAAACGCCGGCATTATAACAAATGATGATGCGGTATTGGTCGGGCTTGGTGATTTAACGAATGGAAATACACTGCTGGCGGTATTCGGGATTTTCATCACCGTTATTTTAATGACAAGAGGGATTAAAGGCGGAATCTTTATCGGAATGGTGATCACCACCATCGCCGGGATGATTTTTAACCTGATTAAAAGTCCTTCAGCAGTAGTCGGCGCTGTGCCTAGTATTGAACCTACCTTTGGGGCGGCCTTCCAGGCGTTTACCGGCGACAGCCAGCTGTTTACTGTACAAATGTTAGTCGTCATCTTGACGCTCTTGTTTGTAGATTTCTTTGACACAGCAGGAACTTTAGTTGCTGTGGCAAACCAGGCGGGATTAATCAAAGATAATAAGCTGCCGCGCGCGGGAAAAGCACTATTTGCCGATTCTTGCGGAACAGTGATCGGAGCCGTGTTAGGAACATCAACAACGACTTCGTATATCGAATCATCAGCGGGTGTCGCTGCGGGTGCAAGAACAGGCTTCGCTTCCATTGTAACAGCGGGATTTTTTCTACTTGCTTTATTCTTCTCGCCGTTGCTTGAAGTAATTACGGCACCGGTAACGGCGCCTGCATTGATCATAGTTGGCGTGTTAATGGTCGCATCTTTAGGGCAAATAGATTGGACACGATTTGAAATTGCTGTTCCATCGTTTTTGACGATCATCGCGATGCCGTTGACTTATAGTATCGCAACCGGAATTGCAATCGGATTTATTTTTTATCCGATTACGATGATCACGAAAGGCCGCGGCCGCGAGATACATCCAATCATGTATGCTTTGGCTATGATTTTTATACTGTATTTCATCTTTGTTCTTAGATAGAACATTATGGAGAATCGTACACTGTGCGGTTCTCTTTCTTTATGCGTTGACTTAGTTTATGCTCTCCGCTACCATGTAGATGGATAGAAAAGCTTGGTAAGGCGGAGGAATCAAATGGCGAATTTATCGGTGAGTAAGGCTTTAAACAATAATGTTATAATCGCTGTCCATCCCGAATACGGCGAAGTAGTCTTAATCGGTAAAGGGATCGGCTTTAATCGGAAAAAGGATGATCAAATTGAGGAAAATACAGCTGAAAAGCTGTTTGTTCTTAAAAATGAGAAAGAACAGGAAAATTACTTAAAGCTCTTGCCTTTACTGGAGGACCATTTACTTGAGGCTATTATTACAGCGACACTCCATATAAAGGAAAACACATCGGAACCGTTAAATGAACATATTCATGTTGCCCTTACTGACCACCTCCTTTTTGCGGTAAGCCGGCTTTCAAAGGGAATGGAGATTAACAACCCGTTTTTAATTGAAACAAAAGCGCTTTACCCTTTTGAATATAAACTGGCTAAAGAAGTGGTCACACTAATCGGCAAAAAGACAGGAATTCATTTGCCGGAAGGGGAAGTCGGCTTCATTGCTCTGCATATCCACAGTGCTTTAACCAATAAAAATTTATCAGACGTGAATCAGCATTCACAGCTCGTAACAAAGCTGCTTGATATGATTGAGGAACAGCTTGATATTAAAATTGATAAAGAATCAGTCGATTATATGAGGCTTGTCCGTCATTTGCGGTTTGCGATTGAGCGCGTCATGACAGGAGAAAAAGTGGATGAGCCTGAAAAAATATCTTCACTATTGAAGGAAGAATATCCTTTATGCTATAATCTAGCCTGGAAGCTCATTAAAGTCATGCAGCAAGTAATGAAGAAGCAAGTTTATGACGCTGAAGCAGTCTATTTGACAATGCATTTGCAGAGGCTTCAGAAGAAAAATAAATAGGTATTATCTTAACGTGTTACTGATACGATCAGGCATGAGTAAAGAAGATAATTGGAATGGAGTATTCAGGGTATTCTACCCTTAAGTGCAACTCCTATTCAATCGTACTCTTTTCTCATGCCTTTTTTATTTGCTTTTGATGCGCGATGATGAAAACGCTTTATGAGCTGAAAGAATTTAACGGGAGGTTTTTATTATGTTTAAAAAGGCTTTTGGAGTGTTGCAAAAAGTCGGTAAAGCGCTTATGCTTCCGGTTGCCCTTTTACCAGCCGCCGGTTTATTGCTTGCCTTTGGTAATGCATTGCAAAATCCGGTTTTACTTGAACTTGCTCCTTTTCTTGAAAATGGGGCGGTCGAAATGGTTGCATCGGTTATGGAAGCAGCAGGAAATATTGTTTTCGCCAATCTTCCATTACTCTTTGCTGTTGGGGTTGCGATTGGCCTGGCTGGCGGTGAAGGTGTTGCCGGACTGGCAGCGATCATCGGTTATTTAATAATGAATGTAACGATGGGTACGGTGCTCGGGATTGAAGCCGCCGACTTGGAAGGCAGCCTTGAATACGCAGCAGTGCTTGGGATTCCTACCTTGCAATCGGGGGTGTTCGGAGGTATTATCGTCGGGATTCTCGCTGCTTATATGTATAACAGGTTTTATGAAATTGAACTGCCGTCTTATCTTGGCTTCTTTGCCGGTAAACGCTTTGTTCCAATTGTGACTGCAGCAAGCGCAGTTTTATTGGGATTATTGATGATGCTAATTTGGCCTCCAATTCAGAATGGCCTTAATACGTTTTCGCAAAACATGGTACACGCATATTTACCTTTATCAGCTTTTGTTTTTGGTGTGATTGAACGGGCGTTAATTCCGTTCGGACTGCATCATATATTCTATTCGCCTTTCTGGTATGAGTTTGGCCAATATACGAATGCTGCTGGCGAAATCGTTCGCGGTGACCAGCGGATTTTCATGGAGCAGATCCAGGATAGAGTACAAGATCTTACTGCTGGTACATTTATGACAGGTAAATACCCGTTCATGATGTTTGGATTACCTGCTGCAGCATTAGCGATCTACAAGGAAGCACGACCTGAAAGAAAAACGGTAGTTGGCGGATTAATGGCTTCTGCCGCGTTAACAGCTTTCTTAACGGGTATTACCGAGCCGATTGAATTCTCATTCCTTTTTGTTGCGCCGTTATTATTTGCAATTCATACGATTTTTGCAGGTCTGTCATTTATGACGATGCATTTATTAGATGTGAAAATCGGAATGACATTCTCCGGCGGATTGATTGACTATATCCTCTTCGGCCTAATCAACCCGCAAACGAACGCGTGGCTTGTCATTCCTGTCGGACTTGTGTTTTCAGTTATTTACTATTTCGGATTCCGCTTTGCAATTCGCAAATTTAATTTAATGACACCTGGCCGCGAAGAGGTTGAGGAAGAAGAAATGACAACTGCCCATGCGGGAGATTTGGCCTCTAACATTCTGGACGCAATGGGTGGTAAAGAAAACATTGCCCACCTTGATGCATGTATTACGCGTCTGCGCGTTTCTGTCAAGGACATTAAGAATGTTGATAAAGATCGCCTGAAAAAGCTGGGTGCTGCTGGAGTTCTTGAAGTTGGCGATAACATACAAGCAATCTTTGGACCTCGTTCTGAAACGATTAAAGGACAAATGAAAGATATTATGAACGGTAAAAAGCCGCGGGTTATCGAAAAAGCTCCTGAAAAAGGTATTGAGCAACAAATCGAAGAAGTAAATCCAGAAGCGCTCCAAACTGAAAAGGGTGGAGAAGATGTATTTGTCTCTCCGCTTAAAGGGGAAATCAAGCCTATTACCGAAGTTCCGGATGCTGTCTTTTCCGGAAAAATGATGGGCGATGGTTTCGCGATCATTCCCGCAGACGGAACGATTGTTTCACCTGTAGATGGGAAGATCGTAAACTTATTCCCGACGAAACATGCAATTGGAATCCTTTCCGATGCTGGCAGAGAGATATTAATTCATGTCGGAATTGATACGGTTAATTTGAAAGGCCAAGGCTTTGAAGCACTGGTTGCTGAGAATGACCGTGTTAAGATCGGGCAACCACTCTTGAAGGTAGATCTCGACTATATTAAAAACAATGCTACTGCGACGATAACACCGATTGTCTTTACTAACCTTTCTGCTGGTGAATCAATTGCCATCAACAAATCAGGAAGTGTAAATATAAAGGAAGAAAACATTATTTCCATCCGGAAATAGACTAGTTTCTACTTATTATATATAAGCAATTAGCGCCTGACTGTTTTTATGAAACGGTCAGGCGCTATTATGTTTAAATGCTATTTATTTGGGTTTAAATACCATCTGTAAAATCACCTGAATTGTGTTGACGCGCTGGAACGAGGGTGATATTATATATGAACAGTGTCGCAAACAAAACATGTTAAACAATCACATTTAGAAAATACTTTTTAAAAGGTTGTTGACATAATATCGACACCGTGATATATTAGTAAAGTCGCTTCTCGGCGGCAAACGAATTTATTGCTCTTTGAAAACTGAACAAGCAAGCAAAA
>NZ_PGVA01000019.1 GCF_002860125.1 Bacillus canaveralius | reverse complement strand
GAACACCCTGAAACCCGAGGACAAGAAGACAATATCTAATTCCTGTTTTCTACTCTACATTGATGTAGATATTAGTTAGTGTAATGTTACATGTTGCTATGAGTTATTTAATCAACGAAGTCGAAAGAGAAAAGCTTATTCAAGAATCAATCAGTCAATTTGACCACGAAAAAACAGTCATCATGATTGCCCACTGGCTCTCAACCATCCTTCATGTTAATTCCATCTTAGAGCTACAAGAAGAGTAGTGTTATTATGACTAGTTTTGCTTGAAGAAGCGGGTACAACTCCTCACCCCCACCGACAATCGATTACGTATATTCAATTGAATAGAATAAAAAAACTAAATTTTCAAAATACATTGACAATAATTAATATGTAAGCTTTAATGAATTAAAGTTATAACATTATATTGAGGAGATTTTAGAGATGCAGATAGATAAAAAACTACTTATTCCTCTTTACAAGCAAGTGGAGCAGGTTTTAGAAGAGAAATTAACATCAGGTAAATGGGCTGTAGGCAGTCAATTGCCATCGGAACAAGAGTTATCTGATCTTTTTGATGTTAGTAAAATTACAGTAAAACGAGCAATTATCGAGCTTGTGAATAAAGGATATCTTTTTAGACAAAGAGGAAAGGGGACATTTGTCTTGGGGTCAGTAAAAGAACAAGATATTAATTCTTTTATTTCTTTAACAACTGAGACAGAAGAACATCCTCACGAATTGATCAGCTTTTCCATTGAGGATGCTAGCTGCGAAATAGCGGAAAAATTGAATGTACAAAATAAATCGCAAATAATTAAGTTGAAGCGCATAAAAGTTGTCGACAGTGAACCAATGGCACTTGAATATACATATCTTCCATATGCCAAATGCTCCGATCTTTCACCTGAAGATATTAATAATGATCTTGTTTACAATATACTTAAAAATAAATTTAATATTGCACTGGGAAGGGCGAAGCTTTTTATTAATCCGTACATTGTGCGAAATGAAAAAGCAAAACTGCTACAAGTTGAGCCTGGAACCCCTGTTTTTGAATGGGAAAGGTTTACCTACACTAAACAAGAGGAGATTATTGAGTACTCAAAATTTTATGTGCGTCAAGATAAAGAAACCTATTATACAGAGGTTCATTTTTAAAGAGATATACTTTTAAACGTAAGTATTCTTTTTATAAAAGCTATAAAGTTATAATATTATATTTTTTTAATAAGTTTTATCTGAAAATTGGTAACATTAAATTAATATATATCTGAGTTTAAAAAAGAAAAGGAGGAATACAAAAGTCCGACAATACTTCATCATGATCAGCTCTTTATGTGCAGGGAATGCAAGTAAATTGACGAGGGGGAAAATTGATGAAAAGAAAAACGTATTTTACTGTAATAATCTGTTTATTTTTTGCGATAGCTTCTGGATGCAGTAGTCAAGCGGGGAATTCCTCAGACGACGAAGGCTCAACAGGGAAGGATGAACAAACATTGGTTTTGGCTGCCTACGGCGGTAGCTATGAACAAAAGATGAAAGAGGTTCTTATCCCTAAATTTGAAAAGGAACATAGCGTTAAGATTAAGTATATTACCGGAAGTTCTGTGGATACTTTGTCCAAGTTACAGGCTCAAAAGGACAAACCGCAAATTGATGTGGCATTTTTAGATGATGGTCCACAAGCTCAGGCAAAAGCCTTTGGATTACTTGCCCCGCTAGATAAGGAAGTTGTTACTAATCTAGCAAATGTATACGACATTGCGAAGGACAAAGATAATGTTGGGGTCGGTTTTGGAATCATTTCAACTGGACTGGCATATAACAAAGAATTCTTTGAACAAAATGGTTTGGAGCCATTAACATCTTGGAATGATCTAGCAGATCCTAAGTTTAAAGGCAAACTTGTCTTGCCATCTATTGCGAATACTTACGGGATTCATATGCTTCTAATGACCGCAATTGCTAACGGAGGAAGTGAAGAAAATATTGAGCCAGGCTTTGAAAAATTAAAGGAAATTGCCAAAAATGCCGTCACATTTGATAAAACGGCAGATGTTTCTAATTATTTCTTGCAGGGTCAGACAGTGGCAAGTGCATGGGGAAGCAGCCGTGTATACACTCTGCAGGATACAGGATTTCCAATTGAGTATGTGATACCCAAAGAGGGAGTTCCTGCGTTGATGCCAACAATTAGTGTGATCAAAGATGCACCAAATGTAGAACTTGCTCAAGAATTTGTCAATTTTATTTTAGGTGAAGAAGCACAGGAGTTATTTGCCAATGCACTGTTTGACGGTCCGGTTAATAAAAACGTGAAATTAGAGGGGGATATTACAAATAAGGTTGTTTATGGCGAAGACCAAATTGCGAAACTTATAAAAGTGAATTGGGAAGTTGTTAATCAAAAAAGAGCTGAGTGGACAGAACGCGCTAACAAAGAAATTGAAGTAGCCCACTAACGAAGAGGTGATATGATGTGTTATTTAACCCTTGAAAATGTGATAAAGACATTTAATAAAACAGAAGTGGTAAAAAAGTTAAGTCTTGAGATTGAGCAAGGGGAGCTTATGTCATTTCTTGGACCATCTGGCTGCGGAAAGACAACGACTTTAAATATGATTGCGGGGTTTTTAGAAGTGGATGGTGGGAAAATTGAGGTGGACGGGAAACCCGTTCACCTTCTTCCTCCAAATAAAAGAGAAATGGGTATGGTCTTTCAAAACTATGCTTTGTTTCCTCATATGACCGTTTTTGATAATGTTGCGTATGGATTGAAACTTCGTAAGGTCGCTAAAAGTGAACTGAATAAACGAGTGCTAGAAGCATTGGAAATGGTCCGATTATCAGGATATGAAAAACGTTATCCGAAAGAGCTTTCTGGTGGGCAGCAGCAGCGTGTTTCCTTGGCTAGGGCTCTAGTAATCAAGCCCAAAGTACTTCTCCTTGATGAACCCTTAAGTAATCTCGATGCAAAACTTCGCCAGGAAATGCGTGAAGAAATTGTGGATATTCAAAAGAAAGTTGGAATTACTACCATATTTGTTACACATGACCAAGAGGAAGCCCTTGCGATATCAGATCGGATAGCAGTTATGTATGAAGGGAGAATTGAACAGGTGGACGTTCCTACTGCCATCTACAATCACCCAAAAACAGATTTTGTTTCCCAGTTCATTGGAGAAGTCAATCAAATTCAGGGAAAAGTTATAGAGAATTATGGAAATAATAAATGCAAACTACACTTCTTTGGGAATGAGCAGATTGTTTCGGTCAATTCAACGAAGAATTCAGAGGTTGACTTTTTTATTAGGCCTGAAAAAATACAAATTTCTTTAGATGAATCTTTTGATGGGAAAGCTGGCCTTCAAACGAAAGTTGAAAGAAAGATGTTTCTGGGAGCTAAGACTAGATATATCTTAAAAGCACAAGATAAGCATTTAGTTGCTGATATATCAAATGCAGTGTTAAATCCTAATCAGATTCAGGAGGGAAACAACGTATTTGCTATTTGGAATCCAGAAGATTTATTACCTTGTAGGAAGGTGAGGTGACAGAGCGAATGCAGACTGGAATAGGAACGGAACATGATTTAATACTCAAACAGAATAAAAAGAACCTAAACAGGAAACGGCTTGATACGTGGCTGTTATTGCTACCTACTCTCGGAATCTTCATCTTTTTCTTCTTGCTCCCTTTGTTTTTCCTTTTTATCACGAGTTTTAAGACGTTCGATGCCAGTAGTGGAATTGGAAGTGAATGGACACTTCAAAATTATATCAAATTCATTTCAGATCCTTTTTTCTTAGGGGTCGTTTGGAGAACGGTAAAAATAGCTTTGATAACTACATTGGTTACGATCATTATTGCTTACCCAGTGGCTTTTCAAATTTCAAGAGCCAACGGGAGAGTGAAAAATTATTTAATATTGCTTGTGTTATCACCACTGTTAATTAGTATGGTCATCCGCTGCTATGGATGGGTTATTTTACTATCAAATAACGGTGTAGTGAATAATACTTTGATGAACCTTGGGTGGATTGACCAGCCTTTAACCTTACTGTATACGGAGTTGAGTGTGATTATCGGAATGGTACACGTGCTGTTTCCATATATGGTCTTAAGTATTATGGGTTCGCTTGAAAGAATTGATCCTTCTGTTATCAGGGCTGCACAAAATCTTGGGGCTAGCTCAATTAGAACATTCTTTTCGGTTTTACTGCCTTTGACATTACCTGGAATATTTGCCGGATCCGTTATGGTATTCAGCTTAAGTGTGAGTTCGTTTGTTACTCCTGCTATTCTTGGTGGTCCACAGGTGAAGGTGATGTCCTATCTAACATATGAGCAGGTGGCCGTTATGTTGAATTGGCCATATGGAGCAGCAATTGGATTCTTATTAATCATTATTGCAACGATTACGATCATCGCTTATAGCAAAATACTTGCTAGTTCGGAAAAAGGAGTGGCAATTCAATGAGGAAAAAGAGGCTGCCCAAATTCCTATTTAATTTCGTTTGTTTCCTAGTATATGGCTTTTTGCTTGCACCTATTGTTGTCGTATTAATGTCCTCGTTAACAACCACTGAATATATTGTTTTTCCGCCGAAAGGATTAACACTTAGATGGTATTTTGAACTAGTTGAACATCCCGAATTTATGCAATCTTTTGTGTTAAGTGTCATTGTAGCAGTTGGTACTTCAATTATCGCCACGGCAATCGGGACATTAGCTTCCATCGCTGTTGTTAGGCATCAATTTAAAGGGAAAATGGCCATTGTCCAATTAATTGGCTCACCCCTATTGATTCCATCCGTGGTGTTTGGAGTGGCACTTCTCCAGTTTTATTCTTGGATAGGATTGTCCGCAAGTCCTTTTGCTTTAATACTTGGACATATTATTTTAACAGTACCTTTTGTTATGCGCTTAGTAGTTGCTAGTTTGGTAGGTTTTGACCGCTCGATAGAACAAGCTGCCATGAATTTAGGGGCTGGGAAATTTAAAGTGTTTTTTCAAATTACTCTTCCTGTTATTAAATCCGGGGTGATTGCAGGTGCTATCTTTGCATTTATTACTTCATTTGATGATTTAACAGTAGCGTTATTTATTGTAAGTACCGATGTGGTTTCACTGCCGGTTCGAATCTATACGTACATGCAATACCAATATGATCCAATTATAACGTCGGTATCAAGTATTATGATTTTATTAACCATTGTGCTAATGGTTGTAATTGAAAGGGTATTGGGTGTAGGAAAAGTGTTTGCATCGAAAAATCAATAAGAAGGTGTTTTTATGCATATCGAAAATCATCCCGTGTTAGGGAAGCAGCTTCAAGATCCCGTCACGATCTATTTTAATAATAAGCCATATAAGGCATATAAACAGCAAACGGTTGCAGCAGCATTAATAGCTAATGGCGAAAAAAAATTCGGTTTAAGCAGAAAGTTAATTCAGTCACGAGGTCTTTTTTGTTCACGAGGGAGATGTTGTAGTTGCTATATGACTGTGGATGGAGAGGACCATGTACGCACTTGTATGAAAAGGGTTGAAGAAGGGATGGAGATTTATCCAAGCTTCGAAGATCCAGAGGTAAGGAGAGATGGCGATGGAGACTGATGTTCTCATCATTGGAGCGGGACCAGCAGGGCTTGCAGCAGCATTCGAAACGGCTTCAAAGGGATTGGATGTAACAATTGTTGATGAATCGATTTCAATGGGCGGCCAGTTATGCCAGCAAACGCAATTTATTCGATCATTACCCTCAGCTTACAAGCAAATGCGTGGCTTTGAACTAGCAAGAAAGTTAACGGAACAATTAAATGAATTTCCAATCCATTATTTGCTTGAACATCGAGTGATTGGCCTATATAAGGATGGAAGTGTTGGTATTACAGATGAGGCAAATGTTTTTCCATTAAAGGCGAAAAAAATAATCGTCGCCACTGGAGCAGCTGAAAGTGCAGTTCCTTTTCCGAAATGGACGCTGCCAGGTATTATGACGATTGGTGCAGCCCAAACCTTAGTCAATCGGGATTTTGTTATTCCTGGAAAGGAAGCAGTAATCTATGGGTCTAGTGATTTTGCCGTGGAAGTTGTAATTCAGCTCTCAGACGTAGGCGTAAAAATTAAAGGGATCATTGAAAATCAATCCCATGTCCTAGCAAGAGATAAAGAAAAAGTGGAACAAGTGAAAAAAAGAGGTGTTCCCTTTTATCTGAATTCTACTATTAAGGAAGCGAGAGGGAATGGTCAAGTTGATGAAATTGACATACAGCAACAGGATCAGGTCATTACTGAAATGGTCGACCTCGTTTGTGTAGATGGAGGAAGAACACCTATTCTAGATTCGTTTTATCAGTTGGGTTGCTCCTTCGGTTATCAAGTAGGACTTGGAGGATGGCTCCCGCAATATAATAAACTTTTCCAAACAGATCGTAATGATGTCTTTATAGCTGGTAATGCAGCAGGGATCAGCTCACAAGGAGTTTTACTAGTAACAGGTATGATCACTGGAATTAGTGTAAGTGAAGCATTGAATTCTATAAGCATGGAAGATGCTGAGCAGATTAGGTATTCCCTTTGGAAAGAGTTAGAGATTTTAGAAACAAAACTAGATACGGCTGCATGGCAAGGCAGAATCAATCATATAGAAAACTTTGCAAATCCCAAGCTTAGAGATCAATTTATGTCTTAGACCAACAGATTAAGAGACTAGAAGGTGAATTAGTTGGAAAAAACAACAATCATTTGTCGATGTGAAGAAATAAGCTGTGAGGAAATTGAAGAAGTCATTGAGCAAGGCGCAAGTACCTTTGATGATGTAAAAAGACTAACACGGTGCGGAATGGGGCCCTGTCAGGCAAAAATCTGCACGAGCCTCGTTGCGAAAATTATTCATGATCAAACAGGCAGGCCTTTTCATGAGATTCCTTTACCTCGGATGCGGATGCCGCTATCCCCTATAAAGCTTGAAACACTAGCTACTAATAGTACAACATTTTCGGCTGTGAAATCTGTTTTAGATGAGGTGGAATTAGAGGATGGGAAGGTGAAGTAAATGGAAACAAGTTACGAGACAGTGGTCATTGGTGGAGGGGTAGTAGGTAATGGTATTGCCTATCACCTATCTGAACGCTATAAAGAAGGCATATTGGTGCTTGATAAGAAATATCCAATGACAGGAACATCGGGCTCCACTCAGGCCTGGGTGTGGGTGCACAATAAGACACCATCCTGGTATGCCGAATTTAGTATGTATAGTGCTGAACTCTATCCTTATTTATCAAAAAAAATTGGAGATTTTGAATATAAACGGACTGGTGGTCTATCTCCATTTTTCAATGAGGAGGACCGGGAAAAGGCTTTACAACTTGCTGAGTCTTACCGAAAAATAGGCATTAAGATTAAGGTATTATCAAGGGAAGAAGTATTGGAAAAGGAGCCCTCAATCAACCCTGAGGTTGCTGGGGCGACGTATAGTTCGATCGACGGGAACGTCAATCCCTTTCGGTTAATTGACATGTACATGAGAGCTGCAAAGAAAAATGGTGTTAATTTCTCCACTTATAATAAAGTAACAAACATCCAAAAGCAGGATGGAAAATTTATCGTTGTTTCAGACAAGGAAACCTATTTATGTAAAAATCTAATCCTTGCTGGCGGTACCTGGTCAAGGGAGTTGGGGGCGATGCTTGGGATCAATATTCCAGTAAATCAATTAAGAGGGCAAATTCTTGTTTCCGAACCTCTAAAGCCTTTCTTGAATTATACGATCAGCGGGCTCAGGCAAGCAAATAATGGCGAGGTCTTAATCGGGTACTCGATGGAGAAGGCAGGGTTTGACAGATCAACCACCCTTGATGTTATCCAGGAAACAGCAAATATGGCTATCCATTATGTACCTTCATTGAGAAAAGTAAAAATTGTCCGTGCATTTTCAGGTATTCGTGCTATGCCAGAAGACGGCTTTCCGATTCTTGGAAAAGTTCCTGACATTGAAAATCTCTATGTTGCAGCTACACATAGCGGAGTAACCCTTTCCCCCCTAATTGGAACACTAATGACTGAATTAATTCTCGATGGAGAAACATCTATTCCAATTGATAGGTATTCGATTAGTAGGTTTATGTAATGCAATACTTTCCATTTTGGAATCTAATCCATAAAAAAATTAAGCTGGAGGATTTCGGATGCCCCATTTAATGATCAGAGGAATTTCCGTGGAACAGGTCAAATCGATAAGTACACCACTAGTAAAGGAATTAGCTGAACTCTGTATATGTGAAACTGATAATTTCACTCTTGAAATAGTAAAATCAACTTTCGTTTTTGATGAAAATGAGGTTCAGGGATATCCCTTTATAGAAGTCAAATGGTTCGAACGTAGCCAGGACATCCAGGACCAATTTGCCCACCTCGTGACAAAGCATGTTCTTTCACTTGGGATTCCAGAGGTAGAAGTTGCTTTTGCAGCATTTTTGGAATCCTCCTATTATTTGAATGGAAAAAGTTTCGCTGAGATTTAAAGTTGTCGAGGTCCCTGTAGGATAGCTTGGGTTGGTAATTGTAGAATAGTTTGGGTTCAATATCGACCAGGAGGTATTAACTAACCTAACCTTTATGCATGCATTTCGTTTGATATTCGATGAAGCTTTGTCGAGGACGAAAACTGCTGCTAGTATAACCAAAAGGTCATGCTCTCCGGGAGATATTCGAAGGAGCATGTTCTTAGGAAAACTGGTTGGACGCTCTTCGAAAAAGCTATCGCTTTTCCTTCGTGCGGTGTATCGATTCCGGAGCCGTACTCTTTTGAAGCTGGATTCTGCCAACTATGTTCAAAGCTATATACAGGCTGAAATTTCATAATTGCCTAGTCCGTGAAAAAGAAGATGTAAGTCAGAACCTACATCTTCCCTTCCTTTAATCGGCAAATTTTTCTTTCTTATTAGATGTTTCTGCAACTATGTCATCTGTTACAAGATCTCTAGTAGACTTCTTAAATTCTCTTAATGTTGAGCCAAACGCCCTTCCAATTTCCGGTAACTTAGATGGTCCGAAGATAATAAGGGCGATTACTAACATTAGTATTAATCCAGGTATTCCAATGTTTTGAAGCATAATTTCCTCCGAATATTTAGATTTTGTAATTCCTTCAGACGTTTATGATCATCTTTAAAGTAACTTCAGGAGCAAAACCGTTCAGATTCATCCTTAAAATTTAACAAAGAATGCAGTAAAGTACATAATTAACAGTCCGATGGCGAATCCAGAAAGATTTAACCATGAAACAGATGGTTCCTTATGTGTTCGATGATCTTCAATAAGCATTTTCGTAATGATATAGATTACCTGCAAAATGGCGCCTGCTCCAATTCCTAAGAATAAAGCTCCCATAATGGGCGAGAAGATAAATCCGCCAAACCACGTTCCAAGAATGGCTGGTCCACCGGCAATTGCACCAAGGAGCAAAAAGTTTCTTACCCTCGGCTTCGCTTTGAGCAATGGTGCAGCGATACCAATTCCTTCAGTGATGTTATGAAGGGTAAATCCGATTATTAAGAATGTTCCCAGTGCAGCTTCACCAAGTGCAAAAGAGGAGCCGATTGCCAAACCTTCCCCAAAATTGTGCAAGCCTATTCCTGTTGCCATCAAAAGTGCCAGAGCGAAAGGCGTGTAACCTTTTGATGCTTGTTTTCTAAACTGATATTGATCAAAACCGATCAACAGTAAAAAGGTCAGCGATGCTCCAATGATAACTACCATGTTCCCTTGCAATACCGTAGGAGCTTCTGCCCCGATCTCAAACCCGTCAGCCAGCGTGCCAACGAATAGGAAAAGCAACAACCCCACGGTGAGTGCAAGAATTGCATTAATCGTTTTTCTTTTAAACCTCTTCATAAATGGATACCACAATAGACCAAGCCCGATTGGTACAATTCCAACATAAAATCCAATTAAGCCGAAATTAAGAAAGTTGTTAAAATTGCCTTGTGGTGTTAGAGTTGCTGCTGCTATTTCACCTTCTGTAATGATTGCATTTTCAGTGATCAGTTTAATGACATGAGGATCTCCTTTGACCCATGGATAGTTGATTTTTACCGTTGCTTCATCAAAACGGTCAAGATCAGGGCTGGGGGTAACACCAAAACTCCAAACAGAGTCATCCACCATTACCTGGGCTATCGTTAACGGTTCTGGACCCGTATTGCTTACCTTTAATTCAAACCCTAATTTGGTTACGATGATTCTATCAATATTTAAAATTTCGATAGGAGCAGCCGGTTCTTGCTCAACGCCTGCGCCATTTGTAAATACCCATCCTAAGACCCCGAGGAGTAGACCTAGAGGAATTAACACAGTCAAAATTAACTTTGTCTTCATTTCCACACCCCCATTATTCTACTTCAAAGAATCCCATCCAGCCCAATTCAGCAAATTCGCTAACATGTGCATGGAACATATATTTTCCCGGGTAAGTAAAGCGCGTTTCCAGGATGCCGCGTTCTCCTTGGCTTTGCATAATTGTATCCGTAAACTGAGAAGGGTTGTCATTTCTTCCTGTCGGATAATACGTAAAATAATTGGCATGAAGATGGAAAGAGTTAATTAAATCAAATTCCGTTAAGTTACTAAGATAAATACGGACTAGCTGGTCTTTTTTTACTTTAATTGGATGATTCATAAAGGCAAAAGCATATCCGTTTACAGTATAAAACTCATTCTCACCATCTAAATCTAAATCAAATCCATTCATGACCATGTTCAGCTCGTGTGCCTTTTCTCTAGGTGTTTTCGGATCAATGATGAAATTTCCATACAATCCCTTATGAATATGGCGGGCAAGTGGCATTACATGACAGTGGTATACCTGCATTCCATATGGTTTGGCTTCAAACTCATAAGTAAATTTTTCCCCTGGATAAATCGAAGTAAGGCCATCCATTTCTGGTGGATGAATGCCATGAAAGTGAATAGAGTGAGGATGGCTTCCCTGATTTACAAAATGAAAACGAAGTAAGTCCCCCTCCGTACAACGAAACGTAGGGCCCGGAATGGTTCCGTTAAATGTCCATCCTGGAAATGTAATACCTTTTGCAATTTCAATTTCTTTATCAATCGCAATGACTTCATACTCTCTTAGGGTTTGCCCATTTGCTAACGTACTTACTTTCCCGTAATCGAATTTGGTTAGTAACCTTTCAGCCATTTTGTACCCTGAGGTTTTTGATAGGTCATTCATATTATTATGGTGATTCATCTTAGCATGCACATTTTTACTGTGAGTTTCTGCTTTAACAGTTGGAGTAAGAGGCGTCATTTTATTTAACAAATAACTGCCTGCCAAACCTAAGGCACCAGCAGAACCTATTTTTAAAATATCCCGTCTTGATACTTTGTCATCAACAGACATTTTTTACCCTCCTTAAAAAAGTTTCCTCTATGCAAAAATATGATCTTTAGCTATACTTTATTCCTAAGGTAAACATGGTGTCAACATTTTTTTTGAAGTTACAAAATATTAAGTCGGTACTCTCGGTATTATGCAAAAATAAAAGCAGTGGATTTCAAAGTGAAATCACACTGCTTTTTTTGTTAATCATCCATCCTTGCTATTTTTATCTTTATCAAACCATAGTGGGTCTTTGTCATCAACATCACCATTATAGTTGATTAATATCTCTTCTCCTGCTTTTATATCTTTGTATGCGTAAAATTCAAACGTATGGTTGTTAAAGTTAATATCATAAGTGGCATTAGGCTTATATGAATGGTTAAATAACATTCCATATCCTAACACGACTGCAGTATGGTTTTTTCCGTACTCGAACACATAATCATCAAGCACCGTTTTCTGTATGAAAACATGCTCCCTGTTAGGGTAAGGAATGACTGGTGCTTCATGTATAAGCTGACCTTTTGCAATATCAATCGTCGCAAATACCCCTCTATTGAATTCCCCATCGCTGAGTGTGGATGTTTTTATTTCTATAATGTTAATCACCTACAAATTCTTTCTTTAAAGTACATATCTTCTTAATCTTGACGCTTTAATATGAAGAAAGCAACTATTATTAACTATTGAGAATGTGTCTCTCTAACCAAAAAGACGGCCATTAAGAGTAGAATATGGATTTAAAAATTACAGCATACAATGATTCTTAATCATTACTGTTTGTTAAAGTAGTCAATCTGGTTATGTTGGATCCTTATCTAATTCTATATCAAGTGCAGAGAATCGGCTGCTTGGACCAGGACAGCGGTTGTTAATTTGTGAAACAGCGCCTTAGGAAGCTTTATTAAACTAAATCTCATAGCGATGTTCTTTTCAAACATGATATTACAACTTATCTGATCTGATTGATTTCCTCCGTTCATTTCAGTGATGTGCACAAATATTCTACTTTAGAATGTTTTCCTTTTCCTGTAAAATAATCCGTAAAAATCTATTAAAGGATTTTTAGAAAAAGATATAGTGTATAGTGGTGCTGGAAAGGTCGGGTCAATAGTCACTTGTATTCAGAAAAATGGTGTATTTAAATAGTATTGACTGTTCTTCTCATCTCGAACCGATGGGTATACCAACTGTCTTTATGTATCAATATCAAGGAACATGAAAAAATGAGCAGAATGGATGATTAAAATTGCACTGTAAAAAAATGAATTTACCGATAATAATGTTTTCGCTTGGAATTTGTTTTTCTTATTTAATTTATAGAATGATTGATCTAAATGATGTCGGATTATGGGCAACTTTTTTCAACTTAGTCATGTTAATAATCATCACTTTTGTAATCCTTTTCACTTATCGATCTTACATGAAAAAGAGTCGTTTGTTTGTTTCTCTATTTGACAATCATCCTTCGCTTACTTTTCTTGTTGATGGAAATGGGAATATTATTTCCGTAAATTCCAAAGTAATAAATACCTTGAATTATACGTACAAACAGTTAATTTCAAATCAGTTTTGGAATCTGTTTGTAAACTGCGATGAGCAACAGTATATACAAAATCAGCTGGAGTTAGCAAAGTCGGGTAAATCTGCCAGTTTTATAGGAAAGATCCATAATAAACAACGAAGTGATGGTATTACTATGAATTTCACACTAATACCCATTACAATAGATAATAAAGATGGGATCTTTTTTATTATTGGTAATGATATTTCAGAATTACAAACGTATAGGGATAGAATAGTAAAAACGCAAATAGAATTAAGAAATACGATTCGGAAACAACAAGGAATGATTTTTAAATATATTAAACAAGGAGACCGCTATATTCATACATTATGTGATGGTGAGCTGTTATATCGATTTGGCTTGACCCCTCAAGATGTGATCGGCAAAAGTCTAGGTAACTTTATTACTTCGAACAATGTCATTCATAATAAAACCAAATCCTACGATCTAGCTTGGGCTGGTGAAATCACAACGTATGAAGGTCAGATAAACGGGATCAGCTATGTTGCGTCATTGCGACCAATACTTAGAAACGGTAAGGTAATCGAAGTTATTGGTTCATGTGTTGATATTAGCGATCGCAAAAACATGGAAGAAGAACTTCGCAAAAAAACCAATTTATATCGTTCAGTACTGACTACCATGTCTGAAGGAATATTTCTTATTAGTAAATCAAGAATGATTACCAATCTAAACGATAACGTAGAAGAGATTCTTGGAATCAAATCAGGAGTATTTAGTGAAGCGGGAATGAATCAATTAGGCATTGAGTTTGTCAGAGAAGATGGGAGCCTGTGGGAGTATAAAGATTTACCGGCTATGGTTACCACCGATCATGGCACTATTTTCAAAGATGCGGTTATGGGTGTGAAAGCAAATGGCAATATAAAAAAGTGGATTTCGGTTAATTCAAAACCATTGGCATTAAGTGAAGAGTCTGCCTCCCTCGTATCATTTAGCGATATTTCCCTGCAGAAGAAACAGGAATTAGAGTTAAAAGAAATGAATGCCTTTAATGAAATCCTGATGGAAAATACACAAACGGGTATTCTGGTTATAGATGAAAATAGAACTATTTTATTAATAAATAAAGCTTTAAGAGAAATTTTAGGAATTGATTGTGATGAAAAGGTACACGGTGTATTGGTAGGACAATTTCATTCTGCTTTTACTCAAACTGAAAGTTTCAGTGAACAGATTGAAGACATCATAACAAAGAGAGTGCCTAGGACACTGACAGTTAGATCTGTTAATGGATATATTTTTAAACTTCATTATTCGCCATTAAATTTAAACAGCAGGGGTCAAGCCCATTTATGGACCTTTGAAAATATCACTGAAATGAGTAAACTTCAAGAATCTACATTAAAAGCACAAGAAGAAGCAGTGAATGCCAACATGGCTAAATCTGATTTCTTATCTAAAATGAGTCATGAGCTTCGAACGCCATTGAATGGCATTCTTGGCTTTGCGCAACTTTTAGAACTAGAAAGAACACTTGACGATCGCCAGCAAACGTTTGTGAAGAAAATAATCACCAGTGGTGGACATTTATTGAATCTTATTAATGAAATACTGGATCTATCCCGAATTGAAACGGGAAAGATGCAAATTAGTTCTCAAGTGATTAATACAGCTAAGTTAATAGATGAGTGTATTGGTATGATGTCTCCGGTATCAGAAAAAAGTAATATTTCAATTGTAGCTGACTTGGACCATATTGCTGACCAATTCGTTTACGCCGACCCAATCCGATTAAGACAAGTAATGTTAAACTTAATCGATAATGCAATTAAATATAATAAAGAAAACGGTCAAGTAAACATTAGCTGTAAAATAACTAAACATGATATCACCGTTTATATTAAAGACACTGGTATAGGCTTCAGTAATCAATATGTTGATGATATTTTTGAACCTTTTTACAGAATAAAAGAAACCAATACGGAAGGAACAGGCATTGGTCTATCATTAACGAGGCAGCTGATGCAGCTGATGGGAGGGTCAATTGGTGCCGAAAGTGTAAAGGGTAAAGGCAGTACCTTTTGGTTTAGTTTACCAATCCATCATGAACTTGAATTAACAGAACCTGAGGATAAAAATAGCAACATTTCTTCTTGGGAAATAGGTAAGAAATTCAAATCTACGATCTTGTATATTGAGGATAATTTATCGAATATAGATTTGTTAAAAGAAATTATTGAAGCTCAAACGAATTACTCTGTCATCATTGTAGATAGCGGTAAGAAAGGTTTGGACATTATTAAAAATAAAAAGATTGATCTCGTCTTACTTGATATTAACCTTCCCGATATTAATGGTTATCAAGTGTTTAATGAGATGAAACAGGATGAAAACACGAATAAGATCCCGGTCATTGCACTCAGTGCCAATGCAATTAACAAGGACATACAATACACGTTAGATAAAGGGTTTGATGATTATATAACAAAACCGATCAATATCAACGAGTTTTTACTGACAATAAAAAAATATATTTAACTTTAGAGGGACCTTTTTCATAGGTCTCTTTTTTTGTCGGAAATTGACGTAAAATGTCCTTCATTTGGTCTGAATATCGTAATTCGCTGTTTGTCATGCTTGGAAAGGTGCACCTCGTGCCTTGGATTAATTAGACTATTTTATAGGACTAAAGGTATAGTCGTATTACAGTTTTGATCAGAAACAAGAAAGGAGACCTAAATGGCGAATCATATTAGCGAAATTATTGATGTCACTCAGCTGGAATACGTATACCAGCCTTTATGGAATACTGCATTTTGGAATATTTATGGGTATGAAGGCCTACTTCGTCAAGTGGATAATGATGATTTTAATCCGGAAGATTTATTTCGAAAAGCCAGAGCGGAAGATTGCTTATTTGAAATGGATTGCCATGCAATTAAGAGTTCCATTGGGAATTTTCCGCTCTTTTATAATAAGACGCAGTTACTTTTTATTAACGTGTTTCCATCTACTGTCCTAAATTCGAAATTTGAAAAGTTTATAGAAGAGTTGGTACATGAGCATTCTTTTATACATGGAAGAATTGTTTTCGAGATAAATGAAACCTGTGAAGAATATTGTTCTTGGTCACACATTGAGCTAAAAGATAAAATATCATTTCTACAGAATTATGGATTTTATGTTGCACTTGATGACGTGGGGAAGGGTGCTGCATCATTGCAAAGTATCATCGAATATAGACCCAACTACATCAAATTAGACAAATATTTCGCAAAAGACCTGGCTGCGTCTTCAGATAAACAGATGCTAGTTTCGTTACTCACACAGTACAGCAGTCAAAAAATGATCTTGATTTTAGAAGGCATTGAAACAGCTATTGATTTGGCCCAGGCAAAACTTTTAAAAGTTCCAGTTGTTCAAGGTTATTTGTTGGGTAAGCCTGAAAAAATCATTATGAAACAGCCTGATTTTAATTTTTAGGATTTATAAATGAGTAAATTTCACAATGTAAATGGCTAAACCGAAAACGAATGAAGTTTTCTAAATAAACAGGACTATGCCATAGGGAACGAATAAAACCATCTTATTTTTAAATATATGTTCGTTTTTCAGTTAAACAGTCGCTTTATGAAATTCATGCAAACAAAAGACTTATATCATTTAGAGGAAAATTGGAGGATTTAAGATGGCAGTAGAATTAAAGAAAGAATCAACAATAGATTCAATGGAAGAAAACGTGAAGTCGATTCTGCAGTTGATTGGCGAGGATACTTCAAGAGAAGGCTTAAAAGATACGCCGAAACGCGTAGCCAAAATGTATAAGGAAGTATTTGCAGGCGTGGGAGTTAATCCTGAAACCGCATTAACAACAACTTTCGAAGAAGCCTATGATGGGTTGGTCGTTGTAAAGGATATTACCTATTATACTTTTTGCGAACACCATCTTATTCCGTTCTTTGGTAAAGCACATATCGGCTACATACCTAATGGCCGGGTAGTTGGTTTAAGTAAATTTGCCAGACTGGTTGAGCTTGTATCGCAAAGACCTCAAGTTCAAGAACGAATGACGCAACAAATTGCAGATTCGATCATGAATGTACTTGGCCCTGAAGGAGTCATTGTAAGTGTAGAGGGGCAACACCTTTGTATGTGTGCCAGGGGAGTGAAAAAGCCTGGAGCATCTACAGTGACGACGATAAAAAAAGGTGTATTTACTGAGAATGTCTCTTTAGCTGAGGAATTTGAACGAGCTCTTCTGAGAGATTAAAAGGAGGTTCCTGACATGCTCTATCTTTCAAGGAAATTGTATTTTTCAGCCGCTCATTCCTATCGCATCGATGACTGGACTGAAGAGCAAAACAGAAAAATGTTCGGTCCCTGCAGCAATTCTAACGGACATGGCCATGACTATACCATGGAGGTAATGGTTAAAGGCGAATTAAATGATAAATCCGGAATCGTTGTGAATATTACAGATATCGATACAGCCGTTAAGTCGTTTATTCAAATTGAGTTGGACGGCAAATTCCTGAATAAAGAAAACAATTACTTTCAAAAACATATTCCAACAACAGAAAATATCGTTTCTTACATATGGGATTCTCTCATTGACAAGATAGATAACTGTGATCTTCACAAAATCCGTTTATATGAAAATGATTTTCTATACTCAGAGAAAGAGGATAACGAGATGGTCCGATTAACTAGAAAATATCACTTTTGCACAGCACATCGTTTACATAGCGATCAACTAAGTGAGGAAAAAAACCTGAGCTTATTTGGAAAGTGCAATAATCCATATGGTCATGGACATAATTACTATTTGGAAGTGACTGTTAGCGGCGTTCCAGATCCAATCACAGGAATGATCGCCAACATTGCAGATATAGATAAAACGGTAGAAGAAGAAATTATCAATAGATTTGACCATAAACATTTAAATCTCGATACAGAAGAATTCAAAGAATTAAATCCAACATCGGAAAATGTCGCAGTAGTAACTTGGAATTTGCTTGCCCCTAAAATGAATAATCTCTACAAAATTGGCTTATATGAAACTGAAAAAAATTACTTTGAATATTTCGGAACAGAAAAGGGATAAGCGATGGCAGAAAATAATCAATTCAAAGGCAAAACCATTGTGATTACTGGATCTAGTAAAGGAATAGGGAAAGCAACAGCATTTTTATTAGAACAATCCGGTGCAAATCTTGTGTTAGGCAGTCGCAGCAATCAACCATCAATACGGGGAAATGTATTCGAAATCCCGTTAGATGTAAGCAGTGAACAATCGGTTCAAACCTTTTATGAAAGTGCGATACAACATTTTGGGACAGTTGACATATTGATTAATAGCGCTGGCGTGGGGATGTTTGATCGTATTATTGATTCTTCTACAAATGATTTTGAACAAATGCTCTCGGTTAATTTACGTGGTACCTATCTGACATGCAAATATTTTGGAAAACATATGACGGAGCAGGGAAAAGGCCATATTTTAAATTTGATTTCTATTGCCGGCACAACAGCTTTGCCTGGATGCGGAGGATATTCTGCTTCAAAATTTGGAGTGCTTGGCTTAACTCGGGTTCTGCAGGCAGAACTTCGCCGACAAGGGGTCCAAGTTACTGCTGTGCTCCCAGGCTCTGTCAGCAGTTCATTTTGGGAAAATATTGAGCCAACCCCCGATTTGGCGCAGATGATTCCTGTTGAGACGGTGGCGAAACACCTTCTTTACTTATTAAATCAACCATCAGGAGCGGTTGTTGATGAAATCACGATAATGCCGCCAAATGGAATTCTTTGAGGGGGAGTTGCGATTGAGGCGGTTATTCAATATCATCAAAAATTCTTCTGAAGAGGATCTGCCTGTCAAACCTCAGCCACTCGATTTATCTTACCCAGAACTGGAACTGATGACAAAAAGGGGTTTTCTTGCACGAAAAATTTGTCATTATATTGGACTCACTCCGGAAATAGGCGATGCAGTATTCAACCGCTCCTTGGCGGGATTAAATCCACAATATTCTGATGTCAACAACAACCAAACCGAACTAATCCTGGAGCTTAGTCACACGATGCTCAATTGGGACAAACAGCATTTAGATATTCCACAACAAATCATCAATCTTGATATAAAAATGGATTTACAAAACGCAATGTTGAAAGCATATGAGATCCATAAACAAGATGTATTCACGTCTACACCACAACATACGGAACATAAGCATGTGGTTTCTTTCGACGAACAAGAAAACAATGAGTGGGAGGTTTATCGAGACGTGATTTATGCTGCCACGCAAGGGCAGTTTTTACTGATTTCATATGAAGAAGTCAACAAATACACAGAAGGAACCGTACTACTCAACACGGAGATAAAAAACCGTTCTGATATACCAGTCTCTCGCAATCAAGCAAAAGATACACTTGAACAAAAGGGCTTCAGTAAATCGAAGATTATGAGCTGGATCTTGGTTTTATCAGAAGCTATTACAAACACGATTAAACATGCTGAAGAAGGTAAACTGACGATAATCGAAGATAAAAAAAACAATGAAATACGCTTCGTTATTGAAGATAAAGGACCTGGGTTTGCGCTGAAAGAATTACCTAAAAATACGTTGCTAGCAGGGTACTCATCAAAAAAATCAATGGGCCAGGGGTTTACCCTGATGATGAAAATGGCTAGACAGGTCCTTTTGTTTACTTCTTCAAAGGGATCCACAATTATATTAATTTTTGATTCCAGCAAGGACAAGGTGGGGGAGATACATGCCATTAGCTAAAACAACAATCGATAAAACTCTGCTGACTGCCAATTTATTTGACGGGTTTTGGGATAGATGGATTGTGCACGGAGTAGAAAAACAAGATATTGAGACATTGCGCTCTTCTTATTTAACCAAAGATATATGGGTGGATGGTTGGCGTAAACTTGCGGACAAGAAGTTTTTAGAGGCGGAAAAACTGGCGCAGAACGATTCCTTTACTGAAGCAGAAATGAAGTTTCGGGCAGCAGGACTTTATTATCAACTGATGCAATGGCTCATTCCTGAGCGGAAGACGGAAAAAATAGGCTGGTTGAATGTTAGTTTGAGTGCTTTTGAAAAAGCGGACAAACTATCTCAAATCAAAACAAAATATGTTCAGCTTCCGATTGGAGAACAACATTGTTTTGGAAGACTCCGTATTCCGGACGAGCCTGCAGGTGTTGTCATTATCATTAACCCGTTGGATTCAACGAAAGAGGAATTATTTACTTACGAGCTTGACTTCATAAGTAAAGGATATATAGTAGTCAGTTTTGATGGACCAGGACAGGGACAAACATTCACTTTTGAAGGGTTGCGGGGCACAACTAAGCGTTGGGAAGCATTTATTGATGACGTGATAGACTTTTCTTCAAACACATTCCCGAACCTGCCAATCAACCTATTTGGCACTAGTTCAGGCGCAGCATGGGCGTTATATGGAAGTTGCAATCCGAAAGTAAATAAAACAGTGGCTGTGTCCCCTGCGTTTATCGGCGAAGCAATTACATTACCAGATTATTTTGTTGAGCGAACCCGTTTTGTTTTAAAAGAGGAAAAAGCTTTACCAGCTTTTGAACTGTTGCCATTTCGAAATCCTGTTATGCTATTTCATGGAAAACAAGATGTAATGGTGTCCGACAGTAATATTTATCACTTGTACGAGCAACTACCTCAGGGTAAACGCTTGGTTGAATACGAAGAAGAAGGGCATTGTTGCAATTATAAACTAGCTGAAATTCGTGAAAAATCAATGAAATGGTTTGCAACTGAGAAGGAGGTTTAATAGATGAGTTATGAAGATTTTCGTCATTTTATATCGGATGTTCTAAATCTTCCATTGGAAAAGATCGAAAAGAATTCTTCGCTCCGTGATGATTTAAATGTTGACTCATTACAATTGGTCAATCTGATCGTGGAAGTTTCCTCTAAATACGGAATTGATTACCCACGGATACAGAGTAATGAAGATTTTAGAACAGTCGGGAATCTATATCAAATGATAATGAGGGAGATTTAATTCATGAACAATTTTTATGAATGGATATTTGAACAAGAACTAGATTTGAATAAAACGATATTATCCACCCAGAGCGTTGATTATACATATTTGAATATCCATAATGATGTCAATCGATATGTAGATTTGTTGAAGCCATTAGGTGAAATCAAGAATAAAAAAGTAGCTGTCATTGTACCAAAGGTAGATAGTTTCATATCGATAGTCCTTGCGATTAGTAAATTAGGAGGCATCATCATTCCGTTAAGTCCCCTGCTAAGAAAAGATGACTTACTCGCAGTTTTAGATTTTTCAGATCCGCATATCGTATTTACAGTAAAAAATCACCAGGGCTTTCATTTAGCAGCAGCTGTAAATTCGTGGGCTGATTCAAGTGGTAAAGAAACGCACATTTTTGAATCTGATGACAATCTTTCCTGGGAAATAAACACGATTTTTGGAGAAACACGCCCCTTGGAAAATGAGGGTATTCACATTATTGGATGCACTTCTGGAAGTACAGGTACACCAAAGGGGATTGTATGTGACATGAATCTTGTCAGAACCGCAGATCTATCGTACCGTTTCGTGAATGAAATTTCCGAAGAAGATGATGTGTTTATCATGGCTCCTGCGTCTGGATTATTTGGGCTTTGCTGGTTGTTGTCAAGCCTGCATTCCCAATATCACATCGTCATGACAGAGTCTTTTAGTTTTCCAGACATTATAAAGTTGGTTGAAGAAAAACCGTGTCGAAAATTAATTACCACTCCTTCGTTATTTAGAGCATTGGACTTATTCTGTAAAAGTTCCGGAAGTTCAGCATTAGAGCCATTGGAGTTGATCACCCTGGCTGGTGAAGCGATTTCAGATGATTTTATTGCTTCCGTTTCAAACACAAGAAGCTTGATGAGAGGATTTTATGGGTTTTCAGAATTAGGCTGCATCATGTATACGGAAAAAGATATACGGGAGGGTCTAAATTGGTCTCTCGTTCCTAATGTTGAGTATAAAGCGGTGGCACAATCAGATGACGGGATCGGAGAACTTCTTTTTAAAAATGGAAATGAGTTCTTGGGTTATTATAAACGCCCCGACCTGACAGCAGAAGTTTACTCAGATAATTGGTTTTACTCAGGAGATTTAGCAAAGGTAACAGTTGATGGGAAAATCGAAATTATCGGCCGAAAGAAAGACATGATTAAAAAAGGCGGGCAACAAGTTATACCGGGTGAAATTGAAAGGTTTCTAAACAGTCATCCAAGTGTACAAAAATCTGTTGTTGTTGGAGTACCCCATTCTGTATACGGGGAGCAAATTGTAGCTTACATTGTCAAAGATCAAGATGATATCGATGTCAAGGAACTAATCAATTATTGCCATGCAAATATTGCAAGATATAAGGTACCTGACCAAATTAAGTTTATAGACGAAATTCCGATCGTTCAGGGGAAGACCGATAAAGTATCACTTCGTAAATTAGCTTTAACAAAATAAAACATTAATGATAAAGAGGAGTTTCCTTGTAATGAAACAAACGTCACTACGCAAACAACTGTTGACCCGGATTTTATCCGTCCTTATCTTGATTACCGTCCTATCTGGTGGAATACAGTTATACTTTATGGATAAACAAATTGATTATGAAATAGACACCCAATCATCATTGATAGCTGATAGTATAAACCAGGGGATAGAAGAAACAGATTTAGCAGCGAAAAGTATTGAACACCAAATTGATTTGAAAATGTTTGGTTATGCTAAACATATTGGTGATATGTTGGGTAAGGAAAAGGCTGAAGATATTACAACTGAAGAACTTATCCAAATAAAAGAAAAGTTAAATCTCTCGGGATTAACTATTTTTACAAGAGTAGACAATGATATTGTGGCTGTAAAAGCTACAGACCAAAAAGAAATAGGGTTTAGTACAAAGAATTTTGGTGAAATCGTCTATCAAGCATCGGATGATATGTTGAACGGCAAAGATCCGACCGTGCCTGGTGCCTATACGGAGAAAGGTTTGCTGGTTCTGCCTATCATGATGTCCGGGACTTATGAAGACCAACCTTTATTTTTTAAGTATGCTTACTACCATCCGGAAGGAACGGATTATTTTGTAAATCCGTATATTGAAGCGAATGAAGTATATCAATTCACGCAAGACATAGGACCCGATTCCTGGATTGAAACAATGGTCAAAGAGAATTCCTTTATCAAAGAAATTGCTGTCTTAGATCCTAAAGTGTTTGAAAACCCGGAATTGGCGGAACAATATTGGCCTCCAATGAAAAAAGTGGTTCATGGTCATTTTAAGTTTGAAACAAAGAAAGATATTCAATTGCTTAAGAATTTAGCGAATTATCCAGAAAAACACAGTTATGTTCAAAACATTAAGGGTGAAAAAGTTTTAAAACTTTTTATACCGATAAAAAATAATCAAGTGATCTATATCGCCCTCGATTATGCAGAAATGACGGATCCTCTCTACCGTCACTCGATCATTCTGTTTGTTACAGGATTAGTATCGTTGCTCGGTCTTTTCTTATTATCATTTGGATTTTTCAATCGTATCTATGAAAATATTCAAAAAATCATTCAGCAAATTAAGCTGCTGGAAGCGGGAGATTTAACAGCAAAAAGTGAAGTGAATGACAGAAGTGAATTGGAGCAGCTATCTCATAGTACGAATCGAATGGCAGAAAGACTAAATAAACTCATCAAAGATACTCAAGAGCAAGCAACCAAAACACAGCGTCTTTCAATCCTGCTGGAAGCTGAAGCATCTCAATCCATTGAAAAAATGTATGGATTGTCAACGGAAGCAACAATGAAATCAAGGGATCAATTGTATGAAATTACATCATTTATGGATGAAATTGTAGAGATACTTGATTCATTTAAAGATAATCCGAAAGTGAAATATATTCTTGATCGGTTAGATGCGATGAGAGAAGTAGCAAATGACCGTACAGCTGCGACAACAGACGTCACGATTACTCTTTCCGACTTACTGCAATCTCTGCATGGACAATCAAGTGAACTATCCGATATATCTAATAAACTGCTTGATTATATGGCAAAATTCAAATTGTAACGAGGAGGCATTGTGATGTCTTTAAGTGTTAAAAAGGAAATGCAGAGCTCAAAAGTGATCTTGAAAATTAACGGCGTGTTGGATATATCAACAACCAGGATTATTAATCCTTATTTAGAGGACCTTGAAGATATAGAAGCATTGGTTTTGGATCTTAGTGAATTAGAATTTATCGATTCAACAGGCATTGGCTCGATCATGAGTGCGATCTATTTATCAGATGAAAAAAAGTTCAAATTAATACTTCAAGGCATCGATGAATTGACAGATGAAGTTTTTGAGACAGTTGGATTATACAAAATTTTAGAAGTCTATCAAGGGGAGGTCGTTTAGATGTTTTTAAATCACCTTTCGATGTCTCATCAAGCATCATCAGTGAAAGATAAACCAGAGAATGATGGTGTTTCCATGGATAAAACGTTACAAAGAGAGATCAGTCTGGCACGGAATATACAAGCTAAATTGCTGAATGGTCCAACTCCTCAATTAAGTGGGGGAGAGCTAAAAGGCTCCTCCCTTCCTGCCCGACTAATCGGTGGAGATTATTATGATTTTTACCCTTTGGTGAATGGGAAGATTCGAATTGTTATCGGAGATGTGATGGGAAAAGGGATTCCAGCTGCGATGCTAATGATTTTAACGCGCGGCGCCTTTCGCAGTGCATCGGAGAGTACAAAAGGGCCGGGGGAAACACTAACTGCCATGAATACAGCTCTTTGTAATGATCTGCGTTCACTAAGGTCGTTTGTAACATTATTTTGTGCAGATTGGGATCCTAACACAAAAACACTTACTTATGCATGTGCTGGGCATAGCATGCCGCTTCATATCAAAGGAAAAGAAAAAGTGATTGAGGAATTGCCTAAAGTATCTGGAATTATGGTCGGCGGACTCCCAAACCATATTTATGTCGAAGAATCAATCCAGTTAAAAGACAATGATACAGTTTTCTTCTACACCGATGGTATTGTTGAAGCGACCGATACGAATAATGAACAATACAAAAAAGAACGCCTGGTTGAAACTTTGTTTAAGAATATGGACGAAGGGGTGGCGGCGATTGAACAGTCCATCATGGATTCACTTGAAGAGTTTACACAGGGAACCCCGCAAAAGGACGATATAACAATGGTTTCTTTAAGAATTCAAGAGGAAAAAAGTGATATTTCAAGCTTTAATTCTCCCGTTATAAATACAGAGGAGTAGATCACACAATGTCACAAACAATCATTTCAAAAGGAAAAGACGTCATTGAAGCCATTAACCTTGGTTTGGATATTTTAAATGTCACCCGTGAGGATGTATCGATAGAAATCATCCAGCAGGAGACAAAGTCTTTTTTTCGGTCAAAACCTGCGGTTGTAAAACTAACACATACCAAGACTGAAAAAATGGACGCAGAAACATCCGCTGAGCCAAATATTGAGGATATGATTGACAAACTCAGCTCCATTCCAAATAGCCTAGTTCAGAATGAAACAAACAATGACGTTGTTCCGTTTCAAGAAGAAGCACTGAGTGCCAATGCAGGCAAGGTGTGGGTAAAGGGAGGGAGAATTTTTGGCCAACCTTCCAACTTGACCTATCCAACCATTTCGGTCGCGAAAGGAATCGATCTATATAAGAACAAAGAAAAGGTTGACGGAATTGGGGTTGTGACTGGCAATGATTTATATGAAGTGAAATTGGACGAAGAATATAGGGAAACAAAATGGCATATTGAATTCGATAAGACGAAGTTAAACGTTAAGCTACATATTGAACCGGGAGCTAAAATCACCCGAACCCTTAAGGACGTAGAACCAAGCCATCACATTGAACTGCACGCAGAGGAGTCTATAGAAATCCAAAATACATTAACTTACAAAGATGTGGTGGACAAGCTTGACTCGCTAAGAGTGGTTCATGGATTTATCCATAATGCCATTATGGCAGCTGTCGAAGCCAAAGACATTGGAGATTACATTATCGCAGCTGGTACTGAACCGAAGGAAGGAAAGAATGGTTCCGTACAACTGGTCATCGAAGATAAAGAGATTTTAAAGGGTCCGAAAGAAAGAGAAGACGGAACCGTTGATTTTCGAGAACTTAAACATATACCGGTGGTAAACCAGGGACAGGTTATTGCGATCATCCATCCTCCTGTTCCAGGTATTCCAGGCAACACAGTAACAAATGAGCCGATCCCTGCTAAACAGACAGCCCCCATCCTTGTACAAACGGGTTATGGTACAGCCCTGATCGAAAATGAAACAAAGATTGTCGCGACAGAAACAGGCAGACCAAAAATAGATCTTAAAGGACAATTAGTAAAGGTTAGTATTGTGCAAAAGATGGTTCATCATGGAGATGTCAATATGTCAACAGGAAACCTGCGGTTTAAAGGGGACATTGATGTATTGGGCTCTGTTGAGGAAAATATGAGAGTAGAAGCAGATGGAGTAATAAATGTAAAAAATAACGCTAATAGGGCAATAATTACGTCGAAAAATTCGATTATCATCAATCAAAATGTGATCGGCAGTACATTATCGGCAGGAAAAACGAACATCCTGGTCTCACAAATTGTGCATTTATTAACTGTTATTGAACCGGATCTTAAAAAATTCATGCTTTCTATTGATCAATTATTAGCCGTGCCGGCGTTTAAAATATCAGATCATTCTAAAAGCGGTTTGCATCCGTTAATTAGAATATTATTAGAGAAAAAGTATCAAAATTTAACTGCAGCAACCAAGGAATATATTGAGCTGTGCAACAGTGGAAACAACAATCTTGATTCGGAGTTTCACAATTTAGCAGAATCTTTACGGCTATGCTTGCTTGCTTCAGTGCCTAATGCATGGCATTCCAAGGATTACTTAAATAAACAATATGACAATATTCAAAATATTATTGAAGAGTACAAGGTATCAGAAAAAGATCATTGCTTTATTGAACTGAAATATACATTAAACAGCTTTATTTATTGCAGTGGAGACGTGACCATAAAAGGCCAGGGGTGCTATAATTCAAAAATACATTGTGGAGGCGAGCTTCAAATAAAGGGCGTCCTGCGCGGCGGGGAAGTACATGCCGGGCTCGGAGCTTCTGTGAAAGAAGTCGGTTCAGACGGTGGAGTGACAAGCCTGATTGCTGTTCCGAGTGATCAGAAAATCAAAATTGGGATAGCCAGAGAAGGAACGACCATTCAAATTGGAAAAGTAAAGCATACTTTTATGGAAGACCAGCAACGTATAGAAGCAGCTTTAGATGAAAACAATAGAATTGTTTTGAATAAAGGGGAATAAATCAGATGTTTACATTTAACATTAACCGGGAAAATGATGAGAATGCTGTTATTTACTTTCTTGGAGATCTAGATATTGAAGTAACTGAAATGATGGATGAAGAAATTTTTCCATCTTTACAATCTTTTAAGACAATTGATATAAACCTTGCTGATGTTCCATTCGTCGATTCGACAGGAATTGGATTGCTCATCAATTTAATTGATACATTAAAAAAAGACGAAGTTGCTATAACTATTTCTGATGTAGCTCCACAAGTGAGAGACATCTTTGAAATTATTCAATTGCCTGATATTCTGGGACCCGATATTTTTAAGTAACTCATCGCTTTGCTTAAGTAATGGTATGGATGTTTTTAAGATGCTGGAGGGGGATTTTGACATGAACCAATTTAGTATCGCAATTGCAGATGATGACGCAACAGCCAGAGAGATTCTAAATCACTATATTGAATTGGTTCCTGATTTTAGGATCATTGGAGAAGCACTCAACGGAACAGAATTAATTCCGTTAGTATTAACAAAAAAACCGGATATTATAATAGTTGATATAGATATGCCTGGTTTAAATGGTTTGGATGCAGTTAAATCACTGAAAGAACTTTTCCCAAGCTTAGCTGTTATTTTTACAACCGGTCACACAGAGTTTGCGGTAGATGCGTTTGACATCTCAGCAACGGATTACGTGATAAAGCCAATAGATACAACACGATTTTTTAAAGCTCTTGAGAAGGCCAAAAAATTAGTGCAAATGCAAAAAGACGTTTCAACAATGACAAATGACTCAAAGAAAACGTTAACAGTTAGAACGATGAACGCTCACCTATATTTACCGGTCGATGATATATTATTTGTTGAAAAGGAAGGAAGAAAAACGGTTATATATACAGGTTATGATCGGTTTGAAACAAACGAATCGCTGCAGGAACTTGAAGTTCGATTACAACCTGTCTTTTTTAAAACACATCGTTCCTTCCTGGTTAATTTGGAAAAAATCATCAAAATAGAAGTAATGGGTGAGTCCTACATTGCTCATTTTTCGAATTTCAATAAAACCGCCCATATCTCAAAACTAAAGATCCAGGAGGTTCAAAATTATTTCAAACAGATTTTACAAGACGATGAAACTCCTTAATTGTGTTTTTAGTGCCGTTTATTGCAACTCATTTAACATTCATTGCTATGAATAACGATGGGTTGTTTTTTTTGTTCATCAACAGCACTTGCATTGATGGCAGAAGAACTGCAGGATATGTTGAAGAAATTTAAAATATAAGAAACTAAAAAGTGCGTTGCCTAAGATTTAGGCAACGCACTTTTTCGAAAGGCCCAGTAGTGTTATCATTCTTAATGACTGTTCTATTTGTTGTTCAAGCTATCTGTCTCTAATAGCATTCAATAATAAATGAGGGCAAAAACGTGAAAAATTTGTTATTCCCATGCTGATGCCACAATCATTGCTGCAGCGTGTTCCGCTGAACATCAACAGCAGCGGTTTTCTATGTTATAATAATTGGCAAAAGAATTCCGCCGAGGTGGACCATGGAAAGATCCGAAAAAAGTGAAATAAACAACGAGCGTTTTGAAGATTCTTTAGATGAAGAAACATTATTTATTGTTTCTCAAACTTTCAAAGCCTTATCAGACCCTACAAGAATAAAAATTCTTCATTTGTTGTACCAAAAACAGCATGCCGTTAATGAAATAGCTGAAAACCTGAACATGCTCCAGTCTGCCGTTTCACATCAATTAAGATTTCTTAAAAATTTGCGACTGGTGAAGTCCCGCCGGGAAGGTACCACGATGATTTACTCATGTAATGACGAGCACGTTATGAATGTCTTAAAGCAAACGATTGATCACGCACGACATCATTAATCATATTAACAGCCCTTAGAGAAGCTTTTCAGTTAAGCTTTTCTTTTTTATGCTTCTCTATTCAGTGGTTAAAGCTTTTTTGTTCAAACGATACGCTGTTAAAACGCTAAGGATCAAGGGGGATAATGCGAAAAGAATTGTGGTATTGTACAAAAAACAGTTGCGATAAAATCGGAATTGCATATATAATATATATGAGCATATACTCATATATAGAAAGAAGGGTTCTTATGGGTCACCACCATGGCCATTCTCAAGGACACGGACATTCTCATGGGCAGACAAAAAATAAAAAAGCTTTATTTTTATCTTTTTTATTAATCGCAACCTTCATGTTTGTTGAGGTAATTGGCGGAATTTTAACGAATAGCCTCGCTTTACTTTCAGATGCAGGTCACATGCTTAGCGATGCAGCGGCACTGGGATTAAGCTTTTTTGCCATAAAACTAGGTGAAAGGCAGGCAACCAGAACCAAGTCATTCGGGTATAGACGATTTGAGATCATTGCAGCTGCCTTAAATGGGTTAACTCTGATTCTTATTTCGCTCTATATTTTTAATGAAGCAATTCAAAGATTTCTTGATCCTCCTGAAGTGCAAAGCTTAGGGATGTTAACCATCGCATTTACTGGATTATTGGTAAACATAGTAGCTGCATGGATACTAATGAGAGCTGATAAAGATGAAAACTTAAACGTGAGAAGTGCCTTTCTTCATGTAATAGGTGACATGGTCGGTTCGGTTGGAGCTATCGTCGCTGCACTGCTCATATATTTCCTTGGATGGGGGATTGCCGACCCGATTGCCAGCGTCATTGTTGCGGTTCTTGTTCTTGTTAGCGGTTGGAGAGTGATGAAAGACTCTATACATGTATTGATGGAAGGGACACCAATACAGATTGAAGCAGAAAAAGTAAAAGTCACTTTATTAACTATTCCTAATGTCAATCAAGTTCATGATTTGCATATATGGTCGATCACTTCAGGGATGCCGATGCTCAGCTGCCACATTGCCATTGATGCAGACGGTGTCCATGATACGGTTTTGCTCCAGGCACAGTCGATCCTCCATGATGAATTTGGAATCGAACACAGCACGTTACAGGTTGAAAACGAAGAAACAGGCTGTCCAAATCATCATGGAAGTTGTAATTAAATAATTCTTAGGGGCACTCAACGTCAGTTTACATGACTTTATGGGGTGACCCCTTTTACGGGTTAAAATGGACTCAGCTCTAACTTGAGATATTTTTGAAGATCAATTAACAAGCATTCGTAAAAAGAATAATTAGCCTCTCAGTAAGTAAACCCTATCACTGTGTGTAAAAATGTAGCGAAAAATGAAAAGGAGCGAACAATATGCAATATCAATTGGGTGATACTTTTATTACAAAGGAAGACCTTGAATTAAATAACGGTGTTGTCAAAAAGGGGTCCACTGGCGTAATCGATGAAATCCAATCGGATCATGATTATGATGATGGTGGACAGCCCGTACCGTACCGGATTTGGTTTAGTCATTTCAATCACTACAAAGTGAATGACACGAATGATCCAAATCCAAGGGAAACCTATTATTGGTTTAATGACAGGGACATTGAACAATATATGGAAAAGGTCGTAAATCTCCATTAAAATACGAATTGCTAAAACAATAGATATAATTACCAAAACCGGCATACAGTTGAACTGTAGCCGGTTTTAGCTTTCACTACATCACCTTTTATAAAATATGTACGATCTACCGATAAACCAACTTGAGAATGTTCTTTCGGAATTTCGGTTTAAAATGTTGAAATAGATAAAAACTAGGGCAGTAGAACTTATCACAATTTGTCAGGGGGATGACAGTGGAATTCTTGGGAATGGAACTATCAACACTTATAAAAGTCATAGGTGTAGATCTGATCTTAAGCGGAGATAATGCAATCGTTATTGCGCTGGCCGCTCGAAATGTACCACCCGAACATCGGAGAAAAGCGATATTTTGGGGTACACTGGGCGCGATCATTTTACGGTTAATTTTCGCTGCAATTATTGTCTGGTTATTGGGAATACCTTTTATATCTTTCATTGGTGGACTCTTATTGCTTCAGATTGCTTATAAGTTGCTAGCCGGAAAAGAAAAAGAACACAAAGCCGGTGGCGCGACAGTGGCAGCGGCTGTGAGAACGATCATTATCGCAGATGCCGTAATGTCCCTTGACAATGTCTTGGCATTAGCGGGTGTCGCACATGGATTCGTCCCGATTTTGGTTGGTATTTTAATTTCTATTCCAATCATTGTTTGGGGCAGCCAGCTATTATTGCGCGTAATGGAAAAATTCCCGTTCATCATTTATGCTGGTGCCGGGCTGTTGGCATATACTGCGGGAGAAATGCTGATTGAAGACGAAACAATAGAAGCATTTCTCCATTCTGTCGTTCCCGGCTTAGTCGACGAGATCCACACGTGGCTTCCAATTGTCTTAGTCATTTTAGTGGTAGGTGTTGGGTATTTTAGAAGAAGGGACAATCTTCTCAAAACTACTGATGTTATTTAAATATGTTTACATAGCGTCAGTGCGAAAAAAGGACTGACACAGTTGTTTATTGACAGACTGTCGGGAAATTGGTAGAAGTAATTGATTCCCGAACAGGATTAACGAAAAAATAGAAGGTCGGATTGATTTTTGTAAGGATATTCCGGCGAAATTTAATTATCATATAAATGAATCCTAAGGCATGAGTATATTTACCTATTTATGTTATAAAATGGCGAAAAATGTTGAAATTTCCCTTCTAAAGTTTTACTATCATATTAATCAAATGTAAAACGGCAAACTTGTTGAAAGACAAGGACGCAAAGCCACGAGTCTAAGGTCATCGTACTAGGATAGTCGGGTTGCCAAAAAGTTCGGGAAAAATCATCGGTAAATGGTGCTTGAAAACCATTTATACAACAAGTCCACCAACTTTTTCGGTGGATTTTTTTGTATGAAAATTTAAGCGAGGTTTACGGGTACAATTATTCAATTTACGTAACTTCTTAGTTTTAAAGCTTAAAGAATCATAGGTGAGGAAGCGATGATAAATGGAGTTAATTAATTGTATTCAATGTCATGAAATATTTGTACATTCCGGAACAGCCGAACAGCTTTGCGCTAAATGCGCCCAACAGGAGAGCGTATTACTTCGCGAAGTAAAACATTATTTAAGACGTAAACCAAAAGCAACGATCCTGGAAATACAAGAGGATTTAAATATCCCTTCAAATATCGTTATACGCTGGAAAAAAGAAAATCGGATTTGAATTTATGAATGCAACATTAACACATAAAAAAGGGAGAGAGTTAGTGGTGGAAAGAATAAAATCGGGAAAAGCGAAGAAAGGCGACACGATTCTTTTTGAACGAAAAGATACTTCATGTGAAGGCGAAGTGTTTCTTGTCAGGGAAAACAGTGTACTGGTTGAAATTTCACGGGAAGCTGCCCGAATTTTTGGATACGAGACTCCAAATACAGTGGTGGGACATGGGAATTATATGATTATTAAGAAAGCATAGTCAAGCCAAAGTAGCCAGGTTAATAAGAAATAGAGGAGAAGAGAACATGCAGCTTTCTGAGTTAATTTTGAAAATAAATAAAAGTGTAGAGGATCTGGATCTTATTTCAACAAGAAAGCTTATCGAAGCCAACATAACCATTCTTAATCAGAATAAAAATCTCCTGAAAAGTAATGCCAGGGAATTACTCGAATTCTTAACTAATAGTTTGGATAATGAAGATAAACCACTGACACGCCAGGAATTGGGGGCTATCAATTCAATAAACGCTTACGCCTCAAGATTTGACGTGAGAGGGCTGAAGCTTAGTATAAAGGATAAAGCGCAATTGCTGTTGCGCAAAGATGTCATTCTTTACCTGAATTCTGATGCTAAAATTTTATTAGAGGGACTAGGAGCTATAACAAAAGACGACCAGCAATGAGGTCGTTTTTTTATGGGGATTTTTCTTTCTATTATTTTCATGAGGAAACAGCTGTAGCTGCCCAATCTCTTGCCCAGCTGGCAGAGGAGCTGAACCAGTCGGTATCCGGTTTTAAAGTGAACTAAATATGATAGAGTAATAGATAGTTGACCCCAATCCGATGAATGAAGGATTGGGGGTGCCTAATTTAGAGGTAGTGTATTGTCGATAGCTCTATATGAGCGTCAAATATTTATTAATTGGAGGAAATACACAGAATGAATCTTACACAATCCCAGCCGGTTTCCATACTTATGGATGGTATGCTTTCGTCATTAGACCATGTCGTTCCCGTCCCCTATGAAAAAGGAAGCCCGCAAAGTCTGGAAAACTATCTAAACCTTCAATTTGGTGTGTTAATCGGACTTACAGGTGATCTGAAAGGAAAGATTATTTATAAAGGTGATCAGGAGTTATTCGGTTCACTTGGAGAAGCCATGTATGGGATGCCGATGGAGGGAGAGATGTTGAAATCTTTTGCCGGTGAACTTGGTAATATGATCTCAGGAGGGTTATGCGCAAACGTATTTCAACAGGGAATTTCACTGGATATCACATCTCCGACGATCATGGAAGGGGATTCCAAAATATCAGGTTTCAAGAAGGGAATCCAGTTTGTTGTTACTTTTAAAGAAAAGGGGAATCTCATCATTTATTTTTTACTCGATTGATGTGATTGTCCAAGAAATGAACGCGATAACACGATTTTTATTTTTTCACAAAATGCAGAAAATGAAAGAACTATAATATATAATAGAAAGAGGTTTTTACTTTTTTATGGCAAAAGTCTTAATAACGGATGATGCAGCATTTATGAGATTGTTACTAAAAGATATGATTATTAAAGCAGGACATGAAGTTGTTGGTGAGGCTGAAAACGGACTGGTGGCCGTTGAAAAATATAAAGAGCTTCAACCGGACCTCGTGACAATGGATATTACAATGCCGGAAATGGACGGCGTTCATGCTGTGAAAGAAATTAAAAAAATCGACCCTAACGCCAAAATCATTATGTGCTCGGCAATGGGGCAGCAGGATATGGTGGTCGAAGCCATTCAGGCAGGTGCGAGAGAGTTCATTGTCAAGCCCTTTTCAAGTGAACGAATTGAAGAGGCATTAAGCAAATTATTGTAAAAGAATGACTTTGGAAATTTAGCTTTACGGAGGGACATATGCTCCTTGTTTACTCTTTGTCATTATTATTTTTAATTACTGTCTATCTCTTCGTTAAAGAGAATCGAGCTATCGGGTCAGTTCAAAATGAAACGGACTTGAATGAAATTTGGACGTTTCTAGAAAAATATGGTGGTAATCATACCTCTCATTTAAGCTTTTTAAATGACAAATTGTTTTATTGGGCGAAAAATGAACAAGTTTTGCTTACTTATCAAAAGGTAGGCAAAACTTGCGTCGTTTTAGGGGACCCGGTTGGGAAAGAATCATTCATGAAAGACGCAATAAAGGAATTTAAACAATTTTGTTACCGGTCAGGTAATGAGCCGGTTTTTTATCATGTTTCTCCACGTTTTTTAGATGATTATATACAAAAGGGATACCATTCGGTTAAGGTTGGCGAAGAAGCGAGAATTCGCATACCGGAGTTTTCGACGGTCGGGAAAAAGAAAACGCGGCTTCGAACGCCGATCAATAAATTCGAACGGAACGGTTACCGTTTTTCTGTTTTATTTCCGCCGCATTCAGCACTGTTAAAAAATGAGTTAAAAGCCGTATCGGATTCCTGGCTCGGCAATCGGAAAGAAAAGGGGTTTTCGGTCGGTTTTTTTTGCGAAAATTATCTTGCCCGTTTTCCGCTGGCTATTGTTGCGGGTCCAGATGGCAAAATCATTGCTTTTGCGACGCTTGCATGTAACCAGCAACTGAAGAATCGGACAATTACGATCGATTTAATGCGCTACTTGCAGGACAGCCCGTCCGGAACGATGGATTTTCTGTTTGTATCAATATTTAACTGGTGTAAGGAACAGGGCTATGAGTGGTGCAGCCTGGGAATGTCGCCACTAGCCAATTTAGGAGAATCAGAGAGGTTTAACTTGGCCGAGTTGATCGGACAGTTCATCTATAAAAGAGGCAATTACTTGTACAATTTTAAAGGGCTCTATGAATATAAAAATAAATTCGAACCGCTGTGGGAATCACGGTATCTTGTATATAAAAAACATACCCTGCCAATTATATTTGTTCAGATTACCCTGTTGATTCACCGCAAGCGCAAGGCTGACATCAAAGAGGCTGCGGTCACTTATTTGAAACGGAGAATCAGAAGGGCGGGGTGAGGGATGGCAATCTTCATATGATCGAAGAATACGACATTGGCGGCAATCCAAGAGATGAGGGACTTCTCCCAAGCTCACTTGCCTAATTTTGTCCTTCATCGCCTGGATGAAGGACTTTTCCCAAGCTCATTCACCTAATTTTTCCTACGGCATACTCCTGTATATCTAGACAACTTCATTCGTTTTTCGGTTTAGCTTGTTACATTGTGAAATTGACTTGTGTGTTAATAAATCGTAAATTATTTCAAATAAATGTTTCTTGTTAAAGTATTAAAACGAATTCGCCGCAAAGCCATATCTTCAGTTACATGTAAAATATTTAGGGTATAAGTAACGACCAACTAAAAAACAATTACAATTATGATGGTTTCATACCGATAAAAGAAAGAAGACGTCGGTTCAGTAGTTAACATCTACAAGGCAAATAAAATCCAACAGAGAGTTGATAATACATGCACAATTTCATTTCAATCGTCCAATTTGTTTACTCATGGCTTTACATTGTCGTGTTTGGGATTGGAACGGTTTTTATATTCTTCCATATCTTTAAAAATTAGTTCTCAATATTACCATAGAGCTGATAAAATACGGTATCTATATACGTAATGTGTCCCGGTTTGTCTTCATTCAAGATCGTTTTTTCGATAAAATGGCAAACTTCAGCAGTTGTGCTTAATTCCAGCTCGCTTAAATACGCTTGTGTAGCTTTATGTTTTTTAAACACGGCAGGCTGATTTTGCAGGAAGGTAAAAATTTGCTCTTCCATTGGCAGATTAGTATCAAAAAGAAAAACCAGGTCATTTGCTTTTAAATATTCGACGTTTTTTTCCTCCTGCCCGGGCAGTACACTGTGCAGAAAAATAGGAAGCCGTTTTCGCAACGCTTCGCTGATTGTTACACCGCCTGGCTTAGTGACGATCACGTCTGCCCAATCATATAATTCATTCATTTTTGCACTGTTTGTAATGTAAGAATAGGGTGTAACGTCAGGGTTTTTTTGCATTTTTAGGCTTCTATAAAGGGGTAAGTTTGTTCCGCATAAAACCCTGTACTCAGCAGAATACGAGTCAAACTTTGACATGTTTAATAACCCAAGATTTCCCCCAGCGATCAAAATACAAAGCTGCTCATTAAATGCTTTTCTCTTACTCCTCGATTTAATCTCGTTATTGACGAGGATTCCCGTAATTTTAATTTTTTCTGATGGTATCCCCGATTCCTCAAATTTAGTTTTTATATGGCGTGAAGGGACGAGGTGCCAGTCCGTTTCATTTAAATCCCACAAGCTATTTATAAAAAAATCAGTATAAATATTGATTACAGGTGTTGAGATGACTCCGTATTTCTTGAGCTTGCCTACTAGAAAGGACGAAAAGCTGTGCGTGCACACAATCAGATCCGGCTCTTCCCTCAACAAAAGCTCCTCCATCTTTTCTAAACAGAACGATTCATAAACTCTCTGAATAAGTTTTGAATTTTGGCTAAAGAAGCCTTTGTAAAATCTGCTGTAAAAAGCAGGCGCTTTTTTAATCCAGTTCAGATAGAGGTGAGAAATTCCTTTTTCAAGCGCTGGGCTCATAAAACTTAGAAGATCGACCTTTTTGCATTGTATTGACGGATATTCCTCCGTAAAGGAATCGATCAGTGCTGATGAAACCTTATGATGTCCAGATTCCATTTTAAATAGAGGTAAAAACAGTATCTTTTTCATTGTCCCCCTCCAAGTTTCTCGGTAATAAGTTCTTTGACTGGCAGTCGTGCCGCTTTTTGTGCTGGAACGACACTGGCTATCACACCCAGACATAAAGAGAGTGCAAGCCATAAGCCAACCCCCCACGGCGAAAATTGCGATTGCAGCTGGGAATGAATCAGCGATTCTCCAATACTTTTATTTAAGATTTTTTGGATCGGATAGGATAGTGCAACGGAAATGAACCAGGAGATGATAGCAATGAAAAGTCCTTCACCTATAAACAGTTGGAAGATTTTCAAGTCGGAACCCCCGATAGCACGAATGATCCCGATCTCTTGTTTTCTTTCAAGAACATTTCCACTCATAACCGTAATTAAATTCATTATTCCAACCGCCGTGAAAAGAATTCCCGTAAATAAAAGTGAATAGACGACAAGCGAAATAATCTCATGTGGTCTTTTGTTCATGTGATTAACGGTATCAAACGATTCAATGGCAATGTGATGATCACTAAACTGCTGTTCAATATTGCTGATCGTTTTGGAGTTTCCATGGGAATTCATTTTTACCATCACCTTGTTAGGCTGCTGTTCACTTATCCAATCATGATAATCGCCGGCGCCGATATAAATAGCAGGACCATTTAAATGGCTCTGCACGATACCGCCAACTGTCCAATTTTTGACTTGATTTCCTATCTTTAATGAAATCCGGCTACCGGGTTGAATGTTTCCTGCCATTGTTTGAAAGTCCTTGTTCACAACAATATGGTTTTTGGGCAAGCTACTTAGCCATAATCCTTTCGTTACTGCCGGGGTTAGCATATTGCTCTCTCTTGGAACCGCAAGCAAAAGAGTGCTGCTTGCCGTAGTTTTATTAGGGAGAATTGCTTCTGAATTTCTGCCTGTCCAACTTTCAGCTTGAAGGACTCCATCTGTTTGATTGACCAGCTCAGTAACCTGCTCGCTGCTTAAATTTGTTCTTATACTCCATTCCGAATCATGCTGCCAAAAGCTCTGGATTTCTTTGAGTGTGCTTACCATCGAATTATTCAGGGCCATGCAGGAGATGATAATAGCCCCTCCGAAAGCAAGGATCAGAATATTAGTCAAAAGCTGAACCTTTCTACTGACAGCGTTCCGTACCGATAGACAGAAGAAGCGAAAACCCGTAGCTTTTCTTCCCCCTTTTTTGCGAAATTCTTTGCTGCCATATAGTAATCCTTGGATAATTGGAATTCTAAGAACGATGTATATTGGTACAAAAGCGGATACAAATGGAATTAAAAACGCGAGAACAACGATAAGAACCAGGATATCCGTTGAATAATAAAATTCAAATTCTCCGATGTTTAGGGATTTAATAAGATATTCCGAAAAATAATAGGAGAATCCAGCACTGGATAGGATCGTCAATAAAAAAATGCTTGACCCCATAAATCCTAAGGTAACAATGTATTCATTCCACAAATGCTTTCTCTCTGCACCCAGGACCTTTAAAATGCTCATGTCATGGATCTTCTCCGTTGTCAGGCGATAGAAAAAGTGAACCACTAGGATGATTCCCAAGATCAGTGCCAGTACCCCGAGGATGATCAACAGACTGAATACCGTGTCCGTCATCTGTTCTCTAAGCAGTAATGACTGTTTCGTAAATTCACTGCGATATACGGTAATGCCTTGCGAGTTTAATAGTTTCTTAATATTTTCAATAATGGCTGAGTCGTTTTGTTGATCATCCCCTGATTTAACAGTAATTTGAATGACGTTTTTGTCAGAAGACAAATCCAGTGTCTCCAGAGACGCAGGGGATAAAAAAGCGCGTCCAAACCCGCTGAACTTGGTTGGAATAAAAGTATAATCGGTCATTTCTCCTGCCACTGGCAGATTCGCTTCCTTGTTTTCCGGCAATTTGACCGGAACGATATCCCCTTTTTCTAGATCATAAAAGTCCATCGTCGTTTTCTCTAAAAAAATCCCGGGTGTATGATTGTTTCCTGGTAAAGCTATTAACTCAAAATTCCTTAGAGATCCGTTGATTTCAAGGCGGACCCTTGACTTAAAGCGTGCTTCAGCATCGTTAATTCCATCTATCTTTGTTAAATCGGGAAGTTCTTGTTGAAATACGTTTGTGTACAAAGATATGACGGAATCCTGCTGTCTGTCTGTATCGGCCACTGTCCTGCTGAACAGCTCTTTCGTATTAAGGAGAGTCGCTACTGTACTTAAGCAGATTGATATAGAAATAATAATGAAGAAAATACGGGCTCTGCTGTTTCTTATATCTCTCCAGGCTTTCCGCATGTAAACAGCATTCATGCCTGACCAACTTTTTTGTCAACGATATGATCTTCGGAAACATATCCATCCTTTACAATAAAGGAGCGGGATACCCTATGGGAGAAATCATGATCGTGGGTGACCATCACAATTGTTTTGCCTTGTTCTGATAGATTTTTAAAAAGGGAGAAGATATGCTCAGCATTCTCAGAATCCAGGTTTCCAGTCGGCTCATCAGCGACGATTAGAGGAGGGTCATTGGCTAAAGCCCTGGCTATTGCACATCTTTGCTTTTCTCCGCCTGATACAGAATCAGGAAAAAGGTAAGCTTTTTGTAAAAGCCCAACACTTTCGAGAAGCTTCAGTGCCCGTTCTTTTCTTTTTTTTCGGCTCAGGGAGCGGGAAAACTCCATTGGAAGCATGACATTTTCAAAGAGTGTAAGAGTCTGAAGCAGGAAGAAAGATTGAAAGACAATCCCCGTTTCCCGGCTTCGCCACTTCGTCAGCCATTTTTCAGGAAAGCTCGAAATCGTTTTTCCTGCAATGCTAATAGTTCCTTCTGTAGGAGTATCGATACCCGATAGTACATGTAATAAAGTTGACTTCCCGCTGCCTGATTTACCGATGACCGCGACAAACTCCCCCTTATTAATCGAAAGGCAAACATCCTTCAAGGCCCAGAACTGGTCATCTCCATTCCCATATACTTTTGAAACGTTTTGCAATTCTATCATGATACCAGAACTCCTTAGTAAACATTCTTATAGTATTTGTAATAACACGTTACTTTTAAGTAAGCAAATTCGTCAGTACTCGTATATGTATTCTTATATGAGGATAATTTCATAAGAATCCTATTATCTATCATTAAAAGCTTAATGTTTTATAAAAAGAATAGGAGCTTTATAAGGAATTATTCCTATAAACAGTTCCAGTTTATTACATTATCTAATCAATATCGTTTATTTTTGAGGCGATTTATATCGTTTTTACCGATCTGAGTAGAGAATTTCAAAAGAAAAAATTTTTTATAACTTTTTTAAAAATGTCAAAATGAGAAAATGTAAATGAAATGTAAAAATTATTATGCACCACTTCACCTTAATAAAGCAAACCTTACAAACAGGGATATAGGAATATATAGGAAATACAATTTTAAACATTAAAGTTATGTTACAAAAATAATAGCTAAGTTAAATAACAAAATGTTTCCGCTTCCAATCAGGTAAGATCAACAGTATTAATACACCGTGGTTAAAAAGAAGGGTTTTCTTAACGGTGAAAAACGTCGGATTGCTAAAAAACGCTGTCGTTATTAATCTAGTTTTGAAGTTGCCTGCCGAGAGCAGGGGAGATTGAAAATTTAATAGCGAGAGGAGAGTTACAATGTCAAAGGTTGTACAAGATTTATCAGCAGCCGAAATCCAGCAGATTACAACAGATAAAAAATTCTCATTGAAGGAGAAAACGTTTGTCATCACGCTTTTCATTTTCACTGTAGCTGCGCTTTTCTATGTGAACTGGACTGCATCAGATCAATTAAATTTAACGATTGGCCTTTACGGTTCAGTGATGATTGCTTATTTGTTAGGAAAAATGATTCTGTCATTTAAATACAAAACTTTCGACCTCGACCCTCCCGACTTAAAGGTGTCGGTTGTAATCCCTTCTTATAATGAAGAGCCTGAGGCGGTTCTTGGTACGATCAAAAGTATTTTAAAGCAGGATTACCCGATTCACGAAATCTTTGTGATCGATGATGGAAGCAAAGATATATCAGCTTATGAGGCTTCTCTTAAACTTAAAGAGACCCTTCATGCAAATATGACAGCAATCGAAGGCATCGATCCTGCGAGGCTGCCTGAATTGATTGTCCATCGTCTGCCGCAAAATAAAGGAAAGAGACATGCGCAAATCTGGGCGTTTGAACGAGCGACTGGTGACGTTTTTGTTACGGTTGACTCGGATTGTACCGTTTTTTCCAACGCGGTTCGCGAATTGTTAAAGCCTTTCAATGATTCAGAGGTTGCGGCCACAACCGGACATGTAAATATCCGGAACAGGACCGATAATCTATTAACAAGACTGATCGATATGAGATATGACAATGCGTTCCGTGTTGAGCGGGCAGCACATTCTGTGACAGGAAATGTTTTGGTCTGCAGCGGTCCTCTTAGTGCATATAAACGTAATATTATCATGTCAAACTTGGAACATTATGGTACACAAACGTTTTTGGGCCAACAGGTGCAGCTTGGCGATGACCGGTGCTTAACAAACTATGCCATTCGCGAAGGGAAAACCATCTATCAATCAACAGCTCGCTGCATCACGGATGCGCCGACATCCCTATATACGCTGCTGAAACAACAGTCGCGCTGGAATAAATCTTTCTTTAGAGAAAGCTTAGTAGCATTGAAAATCGGTTTCAAAAAGCCAAATGTTTTTGTCTGGGTCATGCTTGAAATGTTCTTATGGCTCGCTTTCGGAGTGTCATTAATGATGGCCGTTTATATTACTTCAGCAACGATGGGTTGGATTATGCTGATTTACTATCTGGCGTATGTAACGATATCCGCCTATGCAAGGAACGTGTTTTATGCATACAAAAGGCCATTAACCTTCCTGCTTGCACCAGTTTATGGCATCTTGTTTTTAATCCTGTTATGCCCGCTCCGTTTCTGGGCATTGCTGACTTTACGTTCCACTTCATGGGGAACAAGAGGATAAAATGAACAATTGATCCGGCTTGATTGAAAATATAGGCCTTTCAAATCATTCTTAAAAGCTTATTTTAGAAGGAGGAGTTGTTTCTATGAAGGTTCGTAAAGCGATTATTCCAGCTGCAGGGTTGGGTACAAGATTTTTACCGGCGACAAAGGCCCAGCCAAAAGAAATGCTTCCGATCGTTGATAAGCCAACAATTCAGTATATTGTGGAGGAAGCAATCAACTCAGGTATCGAAGATATTCTGATTATTAGCGGTCGCGGTAAACGGGCCATCGAAGATCATTTCGATAAAGCTTATGAGTTGGAAGAGACACTCTATAAAAAAGAGAAGTATGACAAGCTTTCTGAAATCCAAAGTATTTCAAACCTGGCCAATATCCATTATATTCGCCAAAAAGAGCCAAAAGGGTTGGGGCATGCTATTCATTGTGCGGCAAGCTTTATAGGTAATGAACCGTTTGCGGTTTTATTGGGGGACGATATTGTCCGTTGTGAAACACCATGCCTTCAGCAGCTGATCGATGTTTTTGATAAACACCAGAATTCGGTTATCGGCGTGCAAGAAGTCGACCCAAAGGATGTTTCCAAGTACGGTATTATCGCTCCGTTAGGAAATAAAAATCCTGATGATGGAATCATCCCACTGGCATCCGTTGTCGAAAAGCCGCGCATTGAAATCGCACCTTCTAATTACGCGATCATGGGACGGTATATCTTAACACCAGAAATCTTTACGATTCTCGAAACACTGCCACCGGGTTCCGGTGGAGAGATTCAGCTGACAGATGCAATTCAAAAGCTAAATGAAAACGAAAATGTACTTGCTTATGACTTCGATGGCAAGCGATACGATGTTGGGGATAAATTTGGTTTTGTTAAAGCGACCATTGATTTTTCTCTTGAAAGAGAGGACCTTAATCAACAGGTGAAAACATATTTGAATGAACTTGTTGGCAACGAAAAGCTCGTCCATTAATCGTCTATAGGAGGGAAACTAATATGAAAGTATCAATCTTGGGAACAGGGTATGTAGGCTTGGTTACAGGTGTTTGCTTATCTGAGATTGGCCATGATGTAACTTGCATTGACATCAATCCGCATAAAATAGAAATGCTGAAAAAAGCAGAATCTCCCATTTATGAACCCGGCTTAGAAGAATTAATGAAGACCAACATTGAAAATGGACGGCTTCATTTTACAATGTCCCATAGTGAAGGACTCGCTGATGCCGAAGTCGTTTACATAGCTGTAGGAACACCGCAAAACGTAGACGGTTCCGCTGATTTAACTTATATTTTTCAGGCAGCAAAAGATATTGCGTCCCATATCAACCGAAATACTATTCTTGTCACAAAAAGCACTGTGCCAATAGGGACGAATTATAAAATAAAGGAACTGGTCTTAAAACATCTGCGCGCTAATATCACAGTAAATTTTGCTTCAAACCCTGAGTTTTTAAGAGAGGGATCAGCTGTATCGGACACATTTCATGGTGATCGAATTGTGATCGGTTCGGATAATGAAGCAACAGCTGATACGTTAGAAGCCTTGTATCAGCCATTGCAGATCCCTGTATTGAAAACAAGCATTTCTAGCGCGGAAATGATTAAATATGCTGCAAATGCTTTTCTTGCGACTAAAATCTCGTTTATTAATGAAATTGCCAATCTATCAGAAAAAGTAGGGGCAAATATTGAAGAGGTCGCTGAAGGGATTGGCAAGGATGACAGAATCGGAGCTAAATTTCTTCAGGCTGGCATCGGATATGGGGGATCGTGTTTTCCGAAGGATACTCACGCGCTTGTAAAAATATCAGAGGAATCAGACCATGACTTTCATTTATTGAAATCAGTGATTCAAATCAATGATTCTCAAAAATACCTTTTATACGAAAAAGCAAAAGAGAGATTTGGCTCTCTTGCAGGGAAGCGGGTCGCTTTTCTTGGGCTGAGCTTTAAGCCAGAAACTGACGATATTCGGGAAGCAGCGTCAATAGCTTTAGCGGAAAAATTAATGAATGAAAGTGCAGAGGTGATTGGGTACGACCCGATTGCGATAGAAAATGCTAAAAAGGTGCTGCCAGAAGGCGTAGTCTACACAGAAACAATCGAGGATGCGATTAAACATTCAGATATCGTGTTTATTTTGACTGACTGGAAAGAAGTTGTCCAAAAAGCATTAATTCTGACAAGTCTGTTCCATGAAGAACCAGTCATTTTTGACGGACGCAATTGTTATGCACTTGAAGAAGTGGAAAAATACAATGTTGAGTATTATTCAGTAGGAAGAGACGCAGTTCGACCAAAGACAGAAGAGAAACAGCTTGCGGCAGCGTTATAATTATTACAATGGTGACCACAATATTTTATTGAGGTCACCATTTTTTCATAAATGTGTTCTTCTTGCAAAGTCAACAAATCGGAATTTGTCCGGCCGGTGCCTTGATTCTGTATATTGAAAAAGGCTCGCGTCATCCAAATACACAAAGTTTTTAATGACAACAACATTATGATATCCGTCGAGGTCCAACAGTTTTCGGTCTTCAATGGTAGGTTCGACAACGACGATTTCTTTTTTGGCGAAACTGATCGTTAAGTTCAATTCATTTTCTAGATAATCGTAAATCGAGTCGGCGCAAATATCCTCTGTCAAAGAAGGAACGTGTTTTTTAGATATATAATCTTTATCCAAAATAATTTTCTCGCCGCCCATTTCCCTAGTTCTGACAATCTTCCAGACCTGGTCTTTGCTTGATAAATGGAGTTGTTGCTTAATATAGTTGTCAGGCTTGATTAAGGCAAGTTCATGGACAATCGTTCTTGGTTTGTTCTCCATTTTATCTGCCAGTTCTTTAAAGCTGATCAGACCGGAAACGGGGAAATCAAACTTGTTGATGTCAATCACAATCGACCCTTTTCCACGGACTTTTTGAATATACCCGTTCTGTGAAAGCAGGTTCAATGCTTTTCTAATCGTTTCCCTTGATGTATCATATTGATCTTTTAATTCATGTTCAGAGGGGAGAAGGGTATTAGCCGGAATCTCCCCGTTTTTAATTTGTTCGACAATGCTGCTATAGATTGTTAGATACTTGTTAGTCATAAAGGATCCCCAATCAGTTTATTAAATAAATATTTCTTGTAAATCGGGATTATTTGAAGATGAACTTGCTAGGAGGATTGCTGTTTTTTAAAAGTTCCACACAACGTCAGCTTCACAAAATCCCCATCAGTAATCATACCATATTCTTTTTTTAATATGACATTTCACCTGAAAAGTAAAGCGAGGGAGAAACTTCTTCTCCCTCCCTTTTCGGTCCACTTACTTTCTATTAAAAGAAAATTTATTCATTCTTGTATTAGCAAAAACAATTGTCAAGATGATAGGAACAACAATTGCTACTAACATGGCTACTGCAAACATGAGCCAGTGTCCAGCTTGGATAGATAAGATTCCCGGAAGACCGCCAACACCGATTGAGTTAGCCATAACGTTGCTGCCTACTGATACGACACCTGCGAACAGAGATCCAATCATCGCTGCAAGGAATGGGAAGCCGTATTTTAGATTGATCCCGAACATCGCTGGTTCTGTTACGCCGAGGTAACATGAAATCGCAGCCGGAATCGACACTTGTTTTTCTTCTTCATTTTTTCTGTTAATATAAATCATCGCTAGAACAGCTGAACCTTGAGCAATATTTGATAAGGCTATCATTGGCCACAGGTTTGTTCCGCCAAATTCGCTCATTAATTGAAGGTCAATCGCATTTGTCATATGATGCAATCCTGTAATAACAAGCGGTGCATAAGCAAAGCCAAAGATTGCGGCAAACAACCAGCCAAATGCAGATGTTAAGCTTGAATACACCACATCTGAGATGAAACTACCCATTGTCCAGCCGATTGGACCGAGGACAGTATGAGCAATTAAGACAGTTGGAATAAGTGCAAAGAATGGTACAACGATCATTGATATTGAATTTGGAACAAAGTCACGAAGCTTGCGTTCTAAAAGGGCTAGCAAAAATCCGGCAAGAATCGCTGGAATGACCTGAGCCTGATAACCAATCATTTCAATTTCGGCAAAGCCAAAATTCCATGTTGGTATTGTGTCAGCACCGGGAACTCCATAAGCATTAAGCAACTGTGGAGATACGAGTGTGATACCAAGGACAATACCGAGTATTTGCGATGTACCCATTTTCTTTGTAATCGACCATGTGATTCCGACAGGAAGGAAGTGGAATACCGCTTCACCAATCAGCCATAAAAAAGCATGCACGCCAGCCCAGAACTGGGATACTTCAACAATTGATTTTGTACCATCTTCAAGCAATTTAATGTCTCCGATAACGTTCCTGAAGCCGAGGATTAAACCACCGACGACAAGAGCGGGAATTAACGGAGTAAAAATATCAGCAAGATGGGCAATCATTCTTTGGATAAAGCTCATATTTTTCTTGGCAACAACCTTTGCCTCATCTTTTGAAGTACCATCAATATCTGCTAGTTTAGTAAATTCATTGTAGAAGGATGGAACTTCATTGCCGATAATGACCTGGAATTGTCCTGCTTGTGTAAAAGTTCCTTTTACAAGCTTTATAGACTCAATCTGACTTACATCAGCTTTAGCTGGATCATTTAATACAAAGCGCATTCTCGTCGCACAATGGGTAACGGCTGCAACGTTTTCTTTACCGCCAATGTATTCCAATAAATCCTTTGCAGGATCTGTGAACTTACTCATTTTTCTTCCCCCTGTTGAATTGGAATCACTCCAATTCTTTCTTTTATATTTTCATACCCTTATATGTACAGGATAATGTGTGCGTTTACAAAAATACGAATCCTGTATATACAAGTATTTGGTTGCGTTTTCATTTTATCCTGTATATACAAATATGTCAACAAGGAAAAATATTTTTCAATCAGTCTTAATACTTTTTATCTGGAGTGCGCTTGTAGAAACAGAAATTTTTAGTTATCATTAAAATATGAATATTCCAAAAAATTCCTAAGTTGAGGAAGAGGAACCTTATGATCTTGAGTACAGAAAGATTGAGCTTGCGGAAAATGAATAAAGAAGATGTTCAAAACCTAATGGAAATCTTTGCGGACCCGGAAGCGATGAAATTTTATCCTTCTATAAAAGACGAAAAGGCAACGATGGAGTGGATCGAATGGACATTAAGCAATTATTCGATTCATGGAACAGGTCTCTGGATAGTAGAACATAAAGAAACAGGGGAGTTTCTCGGACAGTGTGGAATTGTTCCCCAGGACATAGACGGGACAATTGAGATGGAAATTGGCTATTTGTTTGCCCGGCGCCATTGGGGAAATGGATATGCTACAGAAGCAGCCTCAGCTTGTAAAACATATGGATTTGACCAATTGAGGCTTCGAAAACTCATTTCTTTAATCGGTATCAATAATATTCCTTCTATTCGTGTTGCTGAACGAATCGGCATGAAAAAAGAAAAGAAAATGCACAAATGGGGCAAAGAAATCCTCGTATATGTTGTCACAGCATAAAAGTCTCAATGTGAACTGAATGATTTTTACTGGCTATTATTGTTTCTGTGCGATTAACTTTTTCAGGAGGATTGTGATGGAGCCGAAAACTATCAGGGCGTTGTTTGAGTATAATTGGAGAATTAGAGAGAAGTGGTTTGCATGGTGCCAGCAAATTCAGGAGGAAGAACTTTTTAAAGAGAGAAACGGAGGCTATAAAGGGTTTATGCAAACTTTGTTTCATATTGTGGATGTGGAACAAAGGTGGTTATCTGGCCTGGTAGATACTGAGTCTATTAAATACAACTTCACTGACTTTGATAATTTGGAATCGATTATCAGGTTTTCCCGGGAAACACAAACACGTTTTACTTCATTTTTGAACAATTATACTCGAGGAAGCGGCGCTCAAATTCTAAACGCTGTCAACAAGAAAGGGGAGAATGTAGCGTATATATATATTGAAATACTTCTCCATCTTGCCGTTCATGAGAGTCACCATATCGGTCAGATGTCAGTATGGGCACGAGAAATAGGCAAAGAGCCAGTGACAGCAAACCTGATCGGGTTAAATATATTCAACAATGAAGACTGGAAATATTAATTAAGCCTTAGAGAGGGCGAATGCAGGGATGATGAAACTTTTTCTTATCGTTGGGATAGTTGGAATTATGATTTCAGGAATTTGTATTGGGGCATGGATTGACGGGCAACAGCAAAGAGCGAATTATTATTCAGAAACAACGGAGCAAAGAAAGGTAAGAACTAAAGTGGGCATATACGCGGGTCTCATTGGAATGATTTGCTTAGGTATTAGCGGGCTCATTTACTTTTTTTAGATCATTTCAGGATTAGAATGAAGCTGGCCGTTATTCCAATCCGGAATCACTTGAATCAGCAGCTTCCATGCTTATTGATTAATAAATCGGTTTAAGTAAGCAGCTGTATCTTCAAGGTCGGCAAATTGGTGAATTTTGTTTTCCTGAATGTCATGTAACTTAAAACGCTCCATTTCACTACAATATGTTAAGGAAACCACTTGTTCAGAGTCATTTGTAATCCTGTGGGAAACATTCGATTCAATGAAGGGAGTTTTCTGGAGCTCCTGAAGCAGTCTATTAATCGTTGATAAATTCATTTTATACATCCCCTTTCCGGCAATTATGGACCTCAAAAAAATGATCCTATTAGAATAACTTTAACAGAAATCCTTATAAGAAAAAAGAAAAATCGTAATAAATTTTCAAAATTTAGAAAAATTTAAATGCTGGTTTATCGAGTATATTTAAGTCTCCAATATGCCAGAAAGTCTCCAGCAATTAGTTTTACGCTTTTAAAAAGAGAAAAAGAAAAAGTATCGATAAGATCATTATTTCTATTTACAAGTTTCTTTGAATAATGATTGCATTGTCTAGAATAAATTTTTTAAATGAGTAAATTTCACAATGTAATAAGCTAAACCGAAAAACGAATGACGTTGTCTAAATAAACAGGAGTATACCGTAGGAAGCGAATAAGATTATCTTAATGTTAAATAACCGTTCGTTTTTCAGTTAAAGAATTCTTTATGAAATTTATTCAAATATTATGATTTGCTGTACAATAGATTTGATAGAGGTTGGATGACCATAAGCTTTGCAATCCCATCGTCTACTAATATGTACTATAAGGAGGAAACTAGTTGCGATCAGCTAAGCATTTAGGACAATTAATCGTCGGTGAAAAACTTACATTATCATCAAAAATTAGTGAAAATTTAAATGAAAAATATATTAGGTTCCTTGAGGAAACCGACCTGGATGATCAGCAAATCGTGCAATGGAGAGCAAAATTAATTGGTTATACTGGCCAGGCTTTGATTTCATTTGAAGTGAAGGTCGTGTGGGACGACGTAAATGAATGGGCAAGGAACACTGGGGAAGCAGCCGTTCAATATGGAGTCGAGATCGATGAATTGTTAAACACAAACAAAATATATCGCAAAGTGATTTGGGACTTTATTCAAGAGAATATCGATAAAGAAATTACGAAAATTGACTCTATTTTGCGGATTAATCAAATCATTGACTCAATCTTGGACCAAACGGCTTATATGTTCAGTGTTACTTTTGTAGAATATCATAGAAAAAGACTGACATTAGCAAAGGATGCGATGCTTGATATTTCGACACCGGTTGTTTCAATATCGGATGAAGTTGCCATTCTTCCTTTAGTTGGGGAACTGGATACATACCGGGCGAAGGTTTTAATGGAAAGTTCCCTGCAAAGATGTGCCTCGTTAGGAAACTCTGAGTTAATCATTGATCTATCGGGTGTGCCTATCGTCGACACGATGGTAGCATCTGAGTTGTTTCAAGTAGCAAACGCACTCAGGCTGGTAGGGGTCAGACCCACCTTTACAGGGCTGCGGCCAGAACTGGCCCAAGCTGTGATAAGTCTTGGCATCGACTTTAAAGAGATTCGAATACTTGGAACCTTAAAACAGGCTATGGCATCTATACAGAGTAGTTGAGCATAATGTATATGAAGAGTTATCGAGGAGATCCGAAAAGGCGGAGTCCGGGTTTTTGTATTCATGATTCAGCTTTGCTGTTCTATTTAATGATGCAAGGATTTTCGCCTTTGATTAGCTGTTTTCCGGAACAGGGAAAGATGAGGAATTATTTAAAACAATCGGACAGAGGGAATGATGGTTGATAATGAAGAAATAGCTAGAAGAATACTTAATATACAAATTCCAGCATGAAAAATGAAGCAGAAATCATAAATTATCTGATTCCCGGCAAAGAACTTGTACAAATTATTTGGATTCCAGGAAATTAGACATATAGAAGTAGCATCTGGAACTTTTATCACTCTTTTAGGACATAAAAATGGTTAATCCCCATGGTTAATTTACTGCGATGAGTTTTTTTCTGGAGTTATTGATAATACTCAAAACTTTGTTTTAATGCCTTTCAACTTAATTCCACATTGACATAGGATACTGTGCTTCAAGTATTTAATTTCTGATTGGCATTTTGGGCACAATATTTTTTGCGGGCTCATTGTTTTTCCTCCTTTTAGTGACTGTTTCCCTTTATAATTTTCAATTATGCTTGCCTGGATTTCTGGCAAGCCGTGCATAGACCGTAAATTTCCAATTCATGCAAGTGAATCGCGTAATGCGTTAATTTTGATGCTGCGTCCTCAATCTCTTTTAGCTTCGGATAATTAAAGTCCACAATCATTCCGCATGCTTCGCATATTACATGGTAATGGTCAGTATTCGCCAGTTCAAATCTGCTCAATCCATTGCCATACGGCAGTTCTTTTAAAATGTTTAAATGTACAAACAGTTTCACATTGTTGTAAATAGTCGCCAGGCTTATAAAAGGAAGTTCCCGGTGAATATCCTCAACAGTGGGGTGATTATTTAATGAAAGTATCGTTTTTAAGAGTAATATTCTTTGAGGTGTTATGCGTAAACCGCGTTCTTTTAAATAGGGAATTAGTTCTGTCACATGATCTTCTTCCACGATTAACATCCTCTTTGCTTTTTATTTTAAGAATAGGTATCCATTCATAAACAAATGGATACCTATTAATTGAGAAAATGAGAATTAAGTTGAGAATAGAAATGGAAAAACTAAGTAATTATTTTACTTCTTCAAGTAAAGAGATTCCGAGTCCTTCTGCAATACGTGTGCCGTACTCTGCATCTGCCTTATAGAAGTTCATGGTTGCGCGTCGCTTAATATCATCGCTTTCTACCGGCTTCATTGCACCAACGATGTTGGCAACTAAACGTGTGCGCTCATCTTCACTCATCAAACGGTACAGGTCACCGGCTTGAGTGTAATGATCATTGTGATCATAAGCTACGCTGTCAGCTTCTCCTGAAACCGCATATGGAGTTTGCTTATCTTCAGCTGATTCTGTTGGTCCGGCATAGCTGTTTGGCTCGTAATAAACAGAGCCGCCACCGTTGTTATCGAAGCGCATTTGACCGTCACGCTGATAGTTATTCACTTCATTTTTTGCACGGTTGATCGGCAGTGCCTGGTGGTTCGCTCCAACACGGTAGCGGTGGGCATCATGGTAAGCAAACAAACGGCCTTGCAGCATTTTATCCGGTGAAGCTTCGATACCAGGGACAAATGTTCCAGGTGAGAATGTTGCTTGTTCAACCTCTGCAAAATAGTTCTCAGGGTTGCGGTTTAGAACCATGCGGCCAACTTCGATTAGAGGGTAATCTTTTTGAGACCATACTTTTGTGACATCGAATGGATCAAAACGATAAGTATTTGCATCTTCTAAAGGCATGATTTGTACATAAAGCTTCCAAGCAGGGAAGTCGCCTTTTTCAATTGCGTTAAACAGATCTTCAGTATGATAATCCGGATTTTCACCAGCAAGCTTGGCAGCAAGGTCTGTATCCAGGTTTTTAACACCTTGTTCAGTTTTAAAGTGGTATTTCACCCAAACGCCTTGTCCTTCAGCATTCACCCATTTGAATGTGTGGCTGCCGAAACCGTGCATATGGCGGAAAGTTGCCGGGATACCGCGGTCAGACATCAGGATTGTTACTTGATGTGTAGACTCAGGTGATAATCCCCAGAAATCCCATACTGCATTCGGGTTTTTTAAGTGTGTTTGCGGGTGGCGCTTTTGTGTATGGATAAAGTCAGGGAATTTAATTGCATCACGAATGAAGAAAACAGGTGTGTTGTTTCCAACTAGATCATAGTTTCCTTCTTCTGTATAAAACTTCACTGCAAATCCACGCGGGTCACGAACAGTATCAGCAGAACCGAGTTCACCGGCAACAGTAGAGAAACGAATAAACATAGGTGTGCGTTTGCCTACTTCTGACAGGAAGTCAGCTTTTGTATATTTTGAAACATCGTTTGTTACTTCAAGGTAACCGTGGGCTCCAGCACCTTTAGCATGGACAACACGCTCAGGAACACGTTCTCTGTTGAAGTGTGCCAGTTTTTCCAAGAGATGAACATCTTGAATCAACGTTGGTCCACGGGAACCGGCTGTCATGGAGTTTTGATTGTCGCCAACTGGCGCACCCCAGCTAGTCGTAAGCTTTTTATTATTACTCATCAAATCACCTCTTAAAGATTTTTATATTGCTAACTAGAATGATAACACTTTTCAATAAAAAATCAATACTTTTTTATAATAATTATAAATAGCGATTTTGGATTGAAAGACCCCGCTTGAAAATGGAGTTTTCCAGTAAATCAGGGTAAAATGGGAAATATATCAATCTAGTAAGCCGGAACAACATTATATATTATGATAGGAATTTTAATTTGAGTCATTGTAATGACTATCAAATGAATTCCCCACACGAATTTTTAAGATAAATCTATAAAACCAATGAATCATACATAAAAACCATGCTAATTTGGCATGGTTTTTTCAGTGATTATTTAAATTGAAAGAACTTATTAATCAAATCCTCGAGTTCTTTTGTTCCGTTTTCATTTTTAAGATTGGCAAGCATGCCTTTAATAACAGGCATTCTTGGGGAATCAGACCGTATTTCTGATTCGAGCACATCAAGCGTGATATATAGATCTTCTGATTTATCCAGCTTCTGCTTCGTTTCGCTGATCTTTCTAATAAGTTCGGATTTATTTAGCTTTTTGCCAATAAAAGTATCACCCATAAGCTTTTCTTCGACGAGTGTCGGAGGCAGGATTGGCATTTCCCCGGATTGAGCGAGCCCTTCAACAAGATTGTCAGCTCTGTTTATTATATATTGCGCCAGCGCATTTAAATCGATCTCCGCTTTATCAAACACAATAATTTCAAAATAGGAATGAAAAATGCTTTTTAGCATGACAGTTAAATCCCATACATGAGGGGCTGCTCTTTCCCCATAAATTGCAAGCAAAGACTCTTTAAAGAACTTGCTCGCTTCAAGCCTCATTTTTTGGATGAATTCGGCAATGGAATCATTGAAGGGAATAGCCTGCTCTCTTGCCTGCATGATGATGAACTCTTTATGCTGGATGATTTCGTCATAATTGGTGATCACCTGCGCAAGAAACTTTTCGCGCGGCGGCAGGTTTTCTGCCTCAATTTGCTGGATCCGTGTTTGAATTCTTTCGTAATAATATTCAAAAATAGCCAAAAGCAAAGCTTCTTTTGATTTGAAATAGAGATAGAAGGCTCCTTTGGAAATTCCGCATTCATTGGCAATCTCCTGGATGGAGGTAGCATCAAATCCTTTAGAGGCAAATAGCTTTATGGCTGATTCAATAATGAGTACTTTTTTTTCTTTCATCCATCTCACCCGCTTCAAATCTTCGTCTATTTAAATTATGACCGTTTATTCCCGGAATATAAAGTTACACTTCAATGAATAATCTCATTTTTGCTATATGTGGCTTCACCAAACCCAAACCTTTATAGTAACCGCTGCAAATAAGGATCGATTGAATTAAATTTTTCAGTCTTAAGTCGTACTTAAAAATAAAGCTGAAGAACATGTTAACGGGAGTGCTGTAAAGGTATGGTTATTGTGCACCAGCTTTTTTGAAGGGAATTTTTTATTGACTTGTGACTGACTGGTCATATATATTATTAATGATTATGACCGGTCGGTCAAGAGAGAGTGTAAAATGGGGAGGAAACAATGAACAAGATTATTAATTTTTCGTTGAAAAATAAGTTTGCCGTCTGGCTGTTAACCATTATCATCACAGTGGCCGGACTTTATTCGGGGCTTAATATGAAGCTTGAAACGATCCCGAATATCACAATGCCGATGGTCAGTATCACGACTGTTTATCCAGGTGCAACTCCTGAAGATGTGGCGGATCATGTATCAGAACCGATTGAGAAGGCGATTCAAAACTTAAATGGAGTAAACGTGGTTAGCTCGACCTCCTTTCAAAATGCCTCCTCTGTGCAGGTGGAATATCAATTTGAAAAGGATATGGATGAGGCTGAACAGGAAGTGAAAGATGTTCTTGCAAGCCTTTCATTGCCTGATGGGGTAAATGATCCCGAGGTTATGAGAATTAACTTTAATGCATTTCCGATAGTGGCGATTAGTGCTGCAAATGAAAAGCAAACATTAACTGAACTGACAACAACGATTGAGGACGAAATTGTTCCTGCGTTGCAAGGTCTTGACGGTGTTTCAATGGTCCAAGTATCAGGTCAGCAAGTAGAAGAGGTCCAGCTCGATTTTAATGAGGAAAAAATGGCTGAGTACGGACTCGATCAGCAAACCGTACAAAGCGTTATCCAAGGCTCAAATGTTACTTTTCCATTAGGACTTTATAACTTTGAAGATTCACAGAAATCGGTTGTAGTAGATGGGAATATTACGACAATTGAAGATTTAAAAGCAATCGAGATCCCGCTCATTCCAGCCGGTAACGGAGCAGGAATGCCGCAAGGCGGCGAATCCGGCCAGGCGCCGGGACAACCTGGCGATGGAACGGGAATGCAGCCTGGCACTGGAGCCGGACAGCAGTCACCCGCACAGTCTGGCAGCGGAGCTGGCCGTGGAATGGATGCCCAGCCAAGCAATACACAACAGATGCAACCAGGTGCACAGCAAGCGCTTGAACTTCCAACTATAAAGCTTGGGGAAATTGCTGAGATTAATGTAGTTGGGGAAGCAGAATCAATCTCCAGAACAAACGGCAAAGAAGCGATCGGCCTGCAGATTGTCAAGGCAAGCGACGCGAATACCGTAACAGTCGCTAACAATGTAAAAGAAGCGATCAAAGAATTTGAAGAAGACATTGACGGTCTTGAGATTGTCACAACGTTTGACCAGGCTACTCCAATTGAGGATTCTGTACAAACGATGCTTAGCAAGGCGATAACAGGTGCAGCCTTTGCAATCTTGATTATCCTGTTGTTTTTAAGGGATATCAAATCGACGCTTATCTCTGTTATCTCGATTCCGTTGTCATTATTGATTGCAATTCTATTATTAAACCAGCTCGATATCACCCTTAATATGATGACGCTTGGTGCGATGACTGTTGCGATCGGCCGCGTTGTCGATGATTCAATCGTTGTAATTGAAAACATATACCGCAGGATGTCTTTAAAAGGTGAAAAGCTGAAAGGGAAAGAATTGGTCAGGGACGCGACAAAAGAAATGTTCATGCCGATCATGTCGTCCACGATCGTCACAATCGCTGTCTTCTTTCCGTTGGCGTTAGTAAACGGAATGGTTGGCGAATTGTTTATGCCATTTGCGTTGACGATTGTCTTCGCTTTGCTGGCATCCTTGCTTGTCGCCGTTACAATTGTGCCGATGATGGCCCACTCGTTATTTAAAAAAGGCATCAATGAAAAAGCCCACCAGCATGCGGAAAAACCGGGGAGGCTTGCCGGCACTTACCGGAGAATTCTTGAATGGGCCTTGAATCATAAATGGATCACGTCTGGCATCGCGGTATTGATGCTGGTCGGAAGCTTGTTCCTCGTGCCGGTCATTGGCGTCAGCTTCCTTCCAGAGGAAGAACAAAAAATGATCATTACCACATACAATCCTGCCCCGGGTGAAACTTTTGAAGAAGTTGAAAAGCTCACATTGGAAGCAGAGGAATTTTTCCAGGACAGAGACGGGGTTAAGACAGTTCAGTTTTCCCTCGGTGGCGAAAACCCAATGAACCCCGGCGACACGAGCAGCGCCATGTTCTTTGTGGAATACAACAATGATACCGAGAATTTTGAAGCGGAAAAAGAAGCCGTTATTGCGAAACTGCAAGATAGGGACAATGCAGGAGAATGGGCTTCACAAAACTTTTCAGCAAGTGCCGGAAGCAATGAAATCGTCTTATTTGTATATGGTGAAAGCCTCGAGGACATCGAACCTGTTGTCGCCGATATCCAGGATATTATGGCTGAAAATAAAGATTTGAAAAATATTGATTCAAGTATTTCAGAAACATATGAAGAGTATACATTGGTCGTTAACCAAGAAAAGCTGAGCAAGCTCGGTCTGACGGCCGCCCAGGTAGGAATGGCATTGAGCCAGAATCAGGAACAGCCGGTTTTGACAAAGGTTGAAAGTGATGGCAAAGAGCTGAATGTATACGTCCATGAGGAAGAGGACAGCCTCAGCACTGTTGAAGAGTTAACAGGCAAGACGGTACAGTCCCCGCTTGGAACAGATGTTGCGGTTAGTGAAGTAGTCGAAATTCAAGAAGGAAACACGTCGGATACAGTGACAAGGAGGGACGGCCGAATCTATGTCCAGGTTAGTGCTGAACTGGGAACGGATGACGTAGCGCAGGCGTCTGCAGATGTCCAGAGCAAGGTCGACAAGCTTGAGCTTCCTGCCAACGCAGAAATAAATATGGGCGGCGTTACCGAAGATATCAACGAAACATTCTCGCAGCTCGGACTGGCAATGCTCGCCGCAATTGCAATCGTGTATTTAGTTCTGGTTATTACCTTTGGCGGGGGTCTCGCACCATTTGCGATTCTATTCTCGCTGCCATTCACGATTATCGGTGCGCTTCTCGGTTTGTTGGTCAGCGGCGAAACAATAAGTGTTTCCGCGATGATTGGCGCATTAATGCTGATCGGAATTGTTGTGACCAATGCGATCGTGTTAATCGACCGTGTTATCCATAAAGAGAATGAAGGATTAACAACAAGGGATGCGATTCTTGAGGCCGGTACAACCCGTCTCCGCCCAATTTTAATGACGGCGATCGCAACGATTGGAGCTCTTCTTCCTCTTGCAGTCGGAATGGAAGGAAGCGGACTGATCTCAAAGGGCTTGGGGGTAACCGTTATCGGCGGTTTAACAAGCTCAACATTTCTTACGCTGCTCATTGTTCCGATTGTATATGAGGCAATTCGGAAAATGGGCAGAAAAAAGAATAAGGAAGTTTAATTTAGGAGGGCACCTGATTTTCAGGTGCTCTTTCATTTGTGCGTGCCCAGCAAGCCGTTAATTGCTAGTTGGTGAAAGTCCAACCCGAGTAAGTGTCA